>JAGBMP010000110.1 GCA_017634825.1 Butyrivibrio sp. | reverse complement strand
TCCTGAGCGCAAATTCTTTGACCTGTACACACAGATTGCGTCGGTGCAGTCACTTTTTGGGCGCAAAAAAGGACCTTCATATCGATGAAGTTGTAACTCATCCATGAAGATCCATGCTTTCCGTAGCTGTCATTACATATATCGGATAGGGGCTCTCAATACCTTATAGAAATTTCAGAAGACTAAATATTCTGACAATAATTTAAAAGACATTTTGAAAAGAGCATATATCTGCCCGCTTGATTTTGCATGGAGCAGTCCGTATAATTGACAACAGTACATGCACGGAAACTGATAATTTATTGGTAGTTAAAAAGTGGAGCAGATATGAGTTGGGAAGAGTACGTTAGAAAGGTTGTGCCATATACACCCGGCGAGCAGCCTAAGATCAAGAATATAATTAAGCTTAATACAAATGAAAATCCATATCCGCCATCACCTTTGGTGTATAAAGCCTATGAGGAGACTGAGCTTTCTGATTTCAGGAAATATCCTGATCCTACCTGCTCGGTACTGGTGGATTCCATTGCATCTTTTTATAATGTGAAAAAAGAGAATGTCTTTGTGGGAGTCGGTTCTGATGACGTACTGTCCATGGCTTTCCTCACATTCTTTAATTCCGATAAACCGATTCTTTTCCCGGACATAACCTATTCGTTTTATGATGTGTGGGCAGATCTGTACAGGATTCCCTACAAGCAGATGCCACTGAAGGACGATTTCACTATTGATCCTGCGGACTACTACGGCGAGAACGGCGGGGTTGTGATCGCCAATCCAAACGCGCCCACAGGAGTTAAGCTTTCGCTTGATGCCATCGAAGATATCATCAGTCACAACAGGGACGTGGTTGTCATAGTTGATGAGGCATACGTTGACTTTGGCGCAGAGAGCGCGCTTCCTCTTATCGATAAGTATGATAACCTTCTTGTTGTAAGAACTTATTCCAAATCAAGGTCACTTGCAGGACTTCGTATCGGCTATGCCTTCGGATGCGAGAAGCTCATTAAATACCTTCTGGATGCCAAGTTCTCTTTTAACTCTTACACCATGAATATGCCCTCTCTATCACTTGGGGCAGCAGCCATGAATGACAGAGAGTACTTCGAAGAGACAACAGGCAAGGTCATTGCCACCAGGGAGCGCACCAAGGTTTTGTTAAAAGAGCTTGGATTTGAATTCGGGGATTCGGCTACAAACTTCATTTTTGCCCGTCACCCGGGAAAAGCAGGTAAGGACATATTTGATTATCTGCGTTCACATGATATAATAGTGCGTCGCTTTGATAAGCCGAGCAGGATAAGTGAGTATCTTAGAATCTCCATCGGAACAGATGAGGAGATGGACAGGCTCATAGAGGTTTTAAAAGAGTATCTCGGCAAATAATTATATGAGGAGTTATTATGTTAGCATTTTTTAAAGAGTCACTGATCGGACAGTATATTACAGTGTTCATCGTTTCAATGGTGCCACTTATCGAGCTCAGGGGAGCTATTCCCATTGCTCATGGTTTTAATTTAACTGATACAGGATTCAACCTGGTCCTTGGATATATTCTCATAGCGATCGGAAACATGGTTCCTGTACCGCTTATCTATTTCTTCGCAAGAAAGGTCCTTGAGTGGGGAAAAGACAAGCCGGTTATCGGCAAGTTCTTCACCTTCTGCCTTGAAAAGGGAGAAAAGGGTGGACAGAAGCTTCAGGCAAAAGCAGGACAGGGATTGTTTGTAGCGCTTATGCTTTTTGTAGGAATCCCTCTTCCGGGAACCGGAGCATGGACAGGTACACTTGCAGCCAGCATCCTGGATATGGACTTTAAGAAGACAGTAACTGCGGTTATCTGCGGAATTGCACTTGCAGCTGTGATCGTAAGTGTTGTTTCAGCACTTGGATTTGGAGCATATGTAGGAATTACAGGCTGATCACTGTAGCTTATGAGAGGGCAAGGCCCTTACAGGAGAATATAAATGGAAGCATATACAGATTTTGCAGCAGTATATGACACCTTTATGGATGAGACCCCATACGCAGTATGGGGTACTTTTGTTGCAGGACTTATTGAGAAATATGGTATTTCGAAGCCGGTTAGGTCAGGCGACGTTCAGGGAAAAGAGCTTTCGGAAGAATATGATACTGCTGAGGATTCTGAGCAGGCGCTTAATGAAGAGAAGAATCTGATAGTAGAGCTTGGCTGCGGAACAGGTTCTTTTACCCAGGAGCTCTATAAACTTGGCTATGACATAATGGGAATCGATTTATCGCCGGATATGTTAAATCTTGCCAGAATGAAGAGTGCCGAGGCAGGCTACAATATCATGTATCTGGAGCAGGACATGAGGGAGCTTGATCTGTACTGCACAGCAGGAACCATAGTAAGTGTCTGCGACAGTATAAATTATGTACTTGAGGATCAGGAGGTCATAGATACCTTTAAGCTGGTGAATAACTTCCTATATCCGGGCGGAGTATTTATCTTTGATTTCAACACACTACACAAGTACCGGGATGTGATCGGAGATACCACAATAGCCGAGAACAGAGAGGATTGCAGCTTCATCTGGGACAACTACTACCACGAGGAAGAACATGTAAATGAGTATGACCTGACGATCTTTGCAAGGTGCGATGAGAAAGATGAGGTCTTCAGACGATCGGTTGAGACGCATTTCCAGAGGGGCTACACACTGGAAGAAATGCGACAGTTCGTGGAAAAAGCGGGGCTTTCGTTCATTGAGGCGATAGATGCAGATACCCACAAAGGGCCTGATGATAACAGTGAAAGAATCTATATAATAGCCAGAGAAAATGGAAAACGGATTTAAGGCAATTGCCTTGAATCCGTTATTTTTTGCACCTCTCTCGGAAACTGGAAGCGCTTACAAAAGTGTCTGTTAACAAAATCTAAAGAAAAACAATGCGTCAACTGCGCGTTCTTAAACGATTTCGAAAAAATATTAACGAAGTATAAACGAACCCTTAAGCCTTGGTTAAATGACAAAATCTTGGCCAATTATGATGGTTTTTATGATTTTGGCGGTGCTATCCTAACACACAAGTTGAGAAAAACAAAACAAAACAAGATTATTTACGAGGTGGAAAAAATGAAAAACAATAGTGTAAAGTCACAATTAATCAGGGTTGCAGCATTCGGCTTAAGTGCCAGCATGGCATCAACATCAATCACAGCTTTTGCTGCAGATGAAAATGTAAACGGTTTCAATAATGATGACACTGAAGTGTTAGCAGATCAGAGTGAGATCACTACAGATGAGAGCAAAGCAGAAGAGACTGCAGAGCAGTACCAGGAGAAGACAGATGAGATTGCTTCCAATGTCAGCGATGTAAACGATGCAGTTGATGAGCTTATCGATAACGGGTATGAAAAAGAGAACAGCAAGGTTGACGGATTCAGAAATGAGATAAATGAAGCTACTGATTCTATCACAGCAAGTGATAACAAGATTGCTCAGGATATCGAGACAATCGAAAACGTAAACGAAGAACTTAAGGAAGACCTGATCGAGGCCGGCGGAATCGTAGCAGAGGATCAGAAGACTGCTAAGGAAGCAGGCGATGATCTTACAGCAAAGAGCGCAGAGATCGATGCAGCTGCAAATTCAATCAAGAATGCATCATCAATAGCAGAAGCAAATGCAGCATACAATAAAGTAGAAGGCCTTGCTAAGGAAGCTGAGACTTCTTATGAGGAAGCAGTTAAGAAGTCAGAAGAGCTCACAAAGCAGTTCGAGGAAGCTAAGCAGGCTGTAGAGGATGCTCGTGCAAGATATGAAGAGGCTGATGCAAAGGCTACAGAGGACCTTGAGGCAGCAAGAGAAGAGCTTGCAAATGCTCAGAGAAATCTTGAGCTTTTAGAGGCAGAGTCAAATGCTGCAATAGAGAATGCAAAAGAGGAGCTTGAGGCTGCAACAGAAGCTGCACAGAAGAGAGCAGATGCAGCAGATGAGACCTATAAGAAGGCAGTAGAGGATCTTGAGCAGAAGAGAGAAGCTGTAGAGAAGGCTCAGGATGAGCTTAAGGATGCAAAGGATGCCAAGGATGAGGTCAAGGACGAAATTGAGAGAATCCAGGATGAGATAGAGTACGCTAAAACTCACAAGAAGAGTGAAAAAGAGATAAAGAATCTTGAGAAAAAGCTTTCAAACGCACAGAACGTACTTGATATGTATGAATCAGTTTATGATGCTGTAGAAGAAGAGGTGGAAAAGGCCAAGAATGAGAGCCAAAAGGCTGACATAGCAGCTCAGAATGCTGATATTGCTTCATCTAAAGCTTATCAGAAGTATCAGGAACTCGCTGAGAAGGTAACTGAGGAAAAGATAGCAGAAGCTGAGGAGCTTGAAGAAGAGATCAAGTGGGCCGAGAAAGAACAGAAACAGTGTGAGCAGGATCTTAAGGCTGCCAAGAAAGATGTAAGGAATCAGAATAAGGCAATTGAAGCACTGGAGATAGAGCTTGAAAAGGCAGAGAGGAAAGGACAGCAGAAAAAGGCTGACAAACTCAGAGAGCAGATCGCCGAGGAAGTAGAGGTGCTTGATTACCTTGAAGGTGTTGTTCGCACAGAAGAGGATAATGTAAAAGAAACAACTGAGGCTCTTGAGGAACTTCAGGACAAGTATGCTAAAGTATCTGAGGATATAACAAAGGCTGACAAAGCCGAGTCTGAGTATAATAAGAAAGCAAAGGCTGCAAAAAAGGCAAGAAAGAACGCTTCTAAGAAGGCAAAAGAATATAAGGAAGCACAGGAAGTTCTTTCGATAGTTGAAGCCTACGTTAA
Organism: Butyrivibrio sp.; assembly: GCA_017634825.1. Classification (GTDB taxonomy): domain Bacteria; phylum Bacillota; class Clostridia; order Lachnospirales; family Lachnospiraceae; genus Butyrivibrio. Next base: position 12,101 of record JAGBMP010000110.1, on the reverse strand, counting down.
GGAATCTCAGAAGGCAGTTGATGAGCTTGAGAAAGAGATTGCTATAGCTAAGGGTGATACTACAGAACTTGAAAAAGAGCTCAAAAAGGCAAAAGAGGACCTTGCTAAGGCAAAGGCAGATGTAAAAGAAGCTAAGGCTGTAGAGAAGAAAGCTGCCAAGGCAAAGGATGATGCTGCAGATTATGCAAGAGAGACTAAGAATGCAGCACTTGAGGCAGCAAAGGTTGCTAAGGAAGAAATAAAGGCTGCAGAGGAAGCTTTCGAGGATGAAGAGGCAGCTTACCGGGATCTTATCGATGCAGCAACAGATGCTAAGGCAAAGGTAGCTGAGGCTCAGGCTGTTGTTGACGAGCTTGAGAAGTCAATCGCTGATCTTGAGAGAAAGATCACTATCGGCGGTGAAGATACAAGCATGGATCTGTTCGTTATGAGGACACTTGAGGATAATCTCAATATTGCAAACGAGGATCTTCAGAACAAGAAGCAGATTCTTGATGATATCAACAAGAAAGTAGCAGATGCAAAGACTGCAAGAGACAAGAAGGTTGCTGACCTTACACCTAAGGGGGACGGAAGTTCAGACCAGGGCGGAAACAATGACGGAGATGATGGATCTTCAACAATTACTCCTGTTGCAGTAAGACCTGCTACTACAAATCCTGCAGCAAATGATGCACAGGCAGCAGTACTCGGCGCAAAGAAGAGCACAAAGACATCTAAGACAGCTAAGGCTGCATCTGTAACATCTACAGAGACAGAGCAGGTTAAGGCAGAAAATACAAATACAAATGACCAGTCAGTAGTTGGAGATATGGCTTCATCTGAGGAGAAGAAGTCTGATGCAGTTACAGTTATCGCTGAGGAAGAGACAGCAAAGGCTGATACTATCCCTGAGCAGAAGAAGGCATCATTCCCATGGTTTGTACTTGTGATCCTCTCAGCACTTGGTATCACAACTGAGGAGATTATCAGAAGAAAGAGCGTTAAGGCAAGCAATAACGCAAGTGATAATGCCAACCAGTAAATAATCTTATACACGGAAAAAGACAGGCTTAAAAACCTGTCTTTTTCTGCGTTTATCAAAAAGAATTATTATCAGATCTCAATTGTTCCTTCAAATACAGTAGTTCCCGGGCCTTCCATGATGACGGGGCAATTCCCGTCTCCGTTCCAGGAGCAGGTAACTGTTCCGCCAAGAACATGTACATTAACAGTGCTGTCTGTAAGACCGTTTAAGATACAGGCCACGGTTGTTGCACAGCATCCTGTTCCACAGGCAAGAGTTTCGCCTGTTCCTCTCTCCCAGACTCTCATGTGAACATTGCCCCTGTCATCTATCTTCACAAATTCGGTGTTTGTACGATTTGGGAAGAATGGGTGATTCTCAAATTCGGGTCCGAACTTCTCAATCTCAAAACCTGCAAGATCGAAGTCATCAGGAAGTATTACAACCGCATGGGGATTGCCCATGGATACACAGGTTATTTCCCAGTCTCTTCCGGCAGCAGTGATAGGTGCTTTAAAACAAATATCCGAAGGGATGTTTGAAAGCCCGTTAGTGCCAAGCTTATCACCTCCTGCAGATACAGTTACAGGAACCTGCGGAGCGCTAAGGATCGGAGCTCCCATGTCTACCTTTACCTTGGTGACAAGGTCATTGTCATCAACTGTCAGGTCGATAAATTTCTTTTTCCCTGCACTTATTATTGTGAGGCTCTTCTTGTCCGTAAGGTGATGGTCGTAAACGAACTTCGCCACGCATCTGATTCCATTTCCGCACATCTCGGATCTTGAACCGTCTGCGTTGTACATCTCCATCTCAAAATCCACATCCGGGTCATCGACGGGATTTATAAAAATGAGTCCGTCTGAGCCGATTCCGAAGTGACGGTCTGAAACCTTTATGGCCAGATCCGATTTCTGATCCTGGGGAACAAGCTCTTTTGCCCCGTCAATATAAACGTAGTCGTTGCCACAACCGTGCATCTTGGTAAAATTGATCTTCATAAACTCCTCCGCATTTATTTATTAAGTATAGGCCTTGCGATGTGAACGTTAAAGAACTCGATGAGTGGGCCCATGAAAAAGGCAGTGATGATGGTTCCGATTCCTGCGATTGTCGGAATCTGTCCGATGCTGCCACCGGCCATAAGGAATAATACGCATCCGAGGATAACGCACACGATATCGGTGATGATCCTGACATACTGGAATTTTCCTTTTTTCCAGGTGTTGACTATTATGAGGGCGACGGCGTCATAGGTGGATACACCGAGGTCTGCAGTCATGTAAAAGGCTGAGCCGAAGCAGATGATGACAACTCCGATGACAAGGATAGCGAAGCGTACCGGAATCGACGGATCCACAATGATCTTCTGAAGAAATTCATAAGTGAACTGCGTGATATATCCAAGCAAAAACAGATTTATGAAGGTCGCGATCCCGATATAGTGCCTGTCGAATATAAGTGCAAATAATAAAAGTACTGCATTTGCGATGACATAAAGCGTTCCAAAGTCAATGGGCACGAGGGCGTCAAGGCCTGCCATGAAGGATTGGAACGGATCAACGCCAAGGGCTGCAATCTTGAATATTCCGACGCTGATGGCGCAGATGATAACACCAAACAGGGTCATGGCTGTTCTCTTTGGGAGCTTGTCTATGTTTTTGATGCTCTGCCATATTTTGTTCATATGCGTAAGTCTCTCCTCTATGCATAATTATTAAATATATAATAAATGCTGAGTGTTCTGCTGTCTATGCGATAGTTGCCATATTTTGCCTAATATATTAAAATAGATTGAATGTATGTAGAGTTACTGCATACATTAATTTTTTGTTGAGAATTATTTAGAAACAGGAGAAACAACTATGGCATTATTAAAACAGTGGCGCGATATGGCTTACTCTGAGACAGCCAACAAGGGCGATCTTCAGAGACTTTGGACAGATTATTTTCAGAAGGAAAAAGACATCTATGCTCAGCTTTTAAAGAATCCCGATGAGGTAGTTAAGGGAACAGTAAAAGAGCTTGCTGAGAAGTTTGGCATCGATGTTATGACTATGACAGGCTTCCTTGACGGAATCAACGACAGCCTTAAGGAGCAGAATCCTATCGAGGAGATGGAAGAGGATACAGAGGTTAACCTCGGCTTTGAGAAGGAGCTCCTTTACAAGAACATGGTAAATGCCGGAGCAGACTGGCTTTACAACCTTCCTGAGTGGGAGGAGATCTTTGATGAGGATAAGAGAAAACAGCTCTACAAGGAAGAGAAGGCTTCTCACACCATCAGAAAAGAGAACAAAGTATATCCTAATGATCCATGCCCTTGCGGAAGCGGCAAGAAGTACAAGAAGTGCCACGGACGCGCTTGATATAAGCTGAACCCGGCGAGCAGAGCACCTGGTAGGTGTAATCCATGGGAGCAAATAAAATAAAAAAGTAAAGAGAAGCTTTCCCCGGTAGGGATAGCTAAAAGGAGAAAAGAAATGACAAAAGAAGAGTTTAAAGAAGTTTACCGTCACTCGTTGGCACACATCCTCGCCAAGGCTGTTATAGAGCTCTACGGCAAGGAAGTTCAGTATGCGATCGGACCACAGATCGATGACGGATGCTACTATGATTTCGTGCTTCCAAAGGCTGTGACCCAGGATGATTTCAAGACCATCGAGGACAAGATGAGAGAGATCATCAAGAGAAGAGAGGACTGGACACGCAAGGAAGTTACAAGAGCCGAGGCTCTTGAGATCTTCAAGGATCAGAAGTTTAAGACAGAGCTGATAAATGACCTTCCGGAGGATGAAACTCTTACAGTTTACTATACAGGTGAGGATTTCGTGGATCTTTGCAGAGGACCTCACGTTGACAATTCACAGGAACTTATGAATGTTTCCTACCAGCTTAAGAGCATTTCAGGCGCTTACTGGAGAGGAGACGAGAAGAGAGACCAGCTCTCAAGAATTTATGTATATGCTTTCCAGACCAAGGATGAGCTCAAACAGCACATCAAGATGATCCAGGAAGCAATGGAGAGAGATCACAAGAAGATCGGTGCTCAGCTTGATCTTTTCATGTTCGATGAGACAGCTCCCGGAATGCCTTACTGGCTTCCAAGAGGATGGAAGATGTACCAGGCGCTCCTTAAGTACTCAAGAGAGGTACAGGAGAGACATGGTTACACTGAGATCGCTGCTCCTCTTATCAACAACAAGAAGCTCTGGCTCATCAGCGGACACTGGGCTCACTACGTAAACAACATGTTCATGGTTCCCGGTCTTGAGGGAATGGTTAAGGCTGACGCTGATATCCCTGAGGTTTATGAGAACTACAGAGATGCAGATGAGACACCTAAGCCTGTTAAGATCGTTGCCGGATCAATGATCTACAACCGTGAGCTTGAGGACACAATGGCTGCAAAGCCCATGAACTGTCCTAACGCCATGATGACTTACAGAAGAACCAATCACTCCTACAAGGAGCTCCCTATCAGATACAGTGAGTACGATGTGCTTCACCGTAAGGAGAAGAGCGGACAGATGAACGGTCTTTTCCGTGTTCAGGAGTTCAGACAGGATGATGACCATACATTTGTAATGGAGTCACAGATCAAGGAAGAGATTGCAGACGTTATTGCAATCGCTGACGAGATCTACTCAACATTCGGTGTAACCTACAGAGCAGAGTTCTCAACAAGACCTGAGGACTTCATGGGTGACATCGAGGTTTGGAACAGAGCAGAAGCTGCCCTTAAGGAAATCCTTGACGAGAAGTACGGCGAGGGCGGATACGAGATCAACGAGGGAGACGGTGCTTTCTACGGACCTAAGATCGACCTCCAGATCAAGGATGCTCTTGGAAGAGAGTGGCAGTGCGGAACTGTACAGCTTGATTTCCAGCTTCCTCACAACTTCGGACTTACATATCAGGCACAGGATGGCTCAATGCAGATGCCTGTTGTTATCCACAGAGCTATCTACGGATCACTTGAGAGATTCATCGGTATCATCATCGAGAACTTCAAGGGTGTATTCCCATTCTGGCTCAGCCCATATCAGGTAGGTATCGTTCCTATCAGAGTTGAGCACAACGAGTATGCTAAGAAAGTTGAGAAGGCTCTCATGGATGCGGGAATCCGCGTAGAGACTGACTACTCCGACAACAACATGAAGGAGAAGATCAAGAAGTACAAGAACTACAAGGATCCATACATCATCGTTGTAGGTGACAAGGAAGCGGCTGAGAACACAGTATCAATCAACGTTCGCGGCTCCAACAAGCAGATCCAGAACGTTCCACTTGATGAGCTTGTTAAGATGTGCACCAAGATGAACAATGAGCATTCACTGGAACTTATTGATTCCTATGAGGCATAATATCTAAGTATTATTCAGGCACAGCACTTTTGTGTTGTGCCTGTTGTTTTATGAGGTTAGAAATGAAAAAAAGGACTAAGATAACAGCGGTGCAGCATCTGGGGATTATTTTCTTTGCTGCAGCGATCTATTGTCTGATCAGATCCATAACTTTATCTCTTACCACAGACATCTGGTATGACGAGCTCTTTACCATGGAGTTTGCAACAAGGCCTGTTAAAGAGCTTATAAGCCTTACGGCAAGGGACGTACACCCCCCTTTTTACTACATGATAGTAAGGCTTTTTATTCTCTTGTGTGACAGCCTTGGGATTATCGGCGATGGCGCTGTGCTTTCAGCAGAATCCGTTGCCAAGCTTGTGTCTGTACTTCCGTTCTTCATCCTTATGATCTACGGGGCTACTACCATCAGAAAGCGCTTCGGCATTCTTCCGGCAGGGATATTCTCTTTTGCCATAATAACCATGCCACAGATGCCTGAGTACACCACGGAGATCCGCATGTACAGCTGGGCTATGCTGTTTGTGACCATGGCTCTGCTCCATGGCCTAAGTCTCCTCGACAGTATTATGGGCAGAGGAAGAGAGGGGTGGAACATCATAGATGGCCTTATGCTGTGGCTTAGCACCACGGCTGCAGCCTACACTCATTACTATGCTGCTTTTGCCATCGGGATAATTTATGGAATCCTGATAGTCTGGATGCTGGTCTATTATATGCGCGTCGCGAAAAAGAAGACCGAAGGAAAGATCGGCCTCAAGGCAGCAGCTACTCTGATAGTTGCTCTTAACATGACCATCGCATCCTATATTCCCTGGGTATCTGTAGTGCTGAGACAGGTAGGCGCGGTAAAAGCAAACTACTGGATACAGCCGGTCGGCATCAGGAGTTTTGGCAGCGCGATCAAGCACCTCTTTAAGGGCTATTTTACAAACGATCTGCTGGCAGTTGTGATAGCGGTTTTATTATTTGTTCTGGTGGCATTTTTACTGGTAAGGACCGTGCTCAGAACCATCAGGGCAAAAGAGATAACGGATGCATATACACTTTTTGCTTTTTCCGTTCTTCCTTTAGTTGTACTGACCGGGCTTATTGCGTCAATCCTTATAAGACCTGTGTTTGTGAACAGATATATGCTCCCTGCCTACGGATGCTTCTGGCTTGCGATTTCTGTCATGGCTTCTGTTGAGATTGACAGAGTCTATAAAAGAGAAAAGGGACAGCTTGCCGGGAAGATCGCAGGAGTTTTGCTTGCAGTACTTATGATCATCGTCGGAGCGGTAGACTACAGGGCCTTTATCGGCAACGAAGAATACCGAATGGTCAACATTGAGAAGACTCTCGACATGCTCGGCGGTATAAACAGTGATACAATAATCATCAGTAATTTCGAGCACGTTCAGGGACTTTTGTCCTATTACCTCAATAAGAAAGACGGCGATTACAAGGTTTATCTCTACGCCGCTTGGCCTGAAGCTCTGATAAAAGAGACGGTTCCGGGGCTTGAGACAATTGAGGATCCTATTGATATTGCCAATTATCTGGCTGCCGGAAAAGAAGTTTTGTTTTTGGGAAGCTTTAATTCCAGAGAGGATATTTTAAAGGACTGGAATGAGCAGTATAAGATCACTTCTGAAAATGAGGGAAGCTACCTCATGGAGAGGTACTGGTTTGATGTATTCAGACTCAGTAGATAATTTGATTTCGGAGATGTTATGAAAAAGATATTTTTATGTCTGATCCTGGCTCTTGCCATGATTTTTAAAGTAAATGCATATGCAGAAGAAGACCTTAAAGAAGCGACCTGTTGCAGCTTTGTTGTCCCGCTTCAGTTTGTACCATATAGTGAAAAAGGTCTTTTCGTGAATAAGGATCACCCCATGGAATCATCTACCATTCAGTACAGCGTATACTACAACGGACTGGATGTGGTGCTCACAAACAGGGAGAAAGCTGCTCTTGCCGAGCACAATGAACCCAAGGTGACCGATAAATCTACAGATCTTACAAATGATATCTATCAGGAGACCATCTCCGCTGCTTATAACAGTGAGTATGGTGAAGATGTGGGATATACCGTCAGCTCTTTTGACAAGATAACCATTGACGGCTATCCGGGTTATAAGATTGAAGGCAGTTTCCAGGCGGCGGATCAGGAGAAAATCTATCAGACCGTATATATGCTTTTATCTAAGTACAGGACCTTCACTATCACTTTCCAAAGGGCGGAAGATGACGAATGTCAGGACGCATTTTCAGAGTGTCAGTCCACTATTCATGTACAATAAAACGTTAAGTATGATATCATTATTGTAAGTAGTTATGTCGTTTTGCACCCGGGAATCAGCAGAATATGTTTGACAAGCTTACAGAACTGATATCAAATGGTGAGTACAATGAGGCTTTATATGAGTTTCAGGAGGAGTTTTTTCACATCGATGAGAGAACTCCCAATGAGGCTGCCAAATTGTGCATTCTGGAAGCTTCTTTGTGGGAGGTATTAAGCGACAGCCAGGCTGAGTTTGATGCCATCGCAAGGGGGCTTTCTTACAATCCCGGAGACTACGAGCTCTTTTACATGCTGGGGCTCTATTATCTTAATCTGAATATTGATCAGGCATATCTTTGCATGGAGATGGCTGCCTTTTACTGCGACGATGAGGCCGACAGGGAGGTTATCCTTGATACGCTATCGGACCTTAAGTGCACGCCCTCTGTGAGAGTTCGAAATACCAGCATCATGATCCTCTCGTACAACGATCTGGAAATCATGAAGGACTGCATTAAGTCCGTTGAGGATTTCTGCCCCGCCGGAACCTTTGAAATTGTGGTGGTGGACAATGCATCAACACAGGAAGGGGTAAGGGAGTACTTAAGGGAGAAAAGAGACAGTGCCGATTATCCGTTTATTTTGATAGAGAACGAAGAAAATGTGGGATTTCCCAAGGGCTGCAACATCGGTGCTGCATCTTGTAACAAGGACAATGACATTTTCTTTTTAAATAACGATGCAGTGCTCATGCAGAACTCTCTGTTTTTCCTGAGGATGGGACTATATGACAGCAGAGATGTCGGCTCCTGCAGCGCTTTTTCCAACAGCGCTTCTCTGCAGGAGGTTGACACTGATGACCTTTGGGATGAAAGACCGCCCTATAAAGAGGCTGTGGAGATTTTCAGAAAGTACGCCCGTAAGAACAGCGTTCCCAAACATCTCCCATATATAAAGAGATTTCGCCTCACGGGATTTGCACTCCTTTTGTCCAGAGATGCTATAGGCAGCATTGCTTCTGACGGACAAGTATTTGACGAAGCGTTTTCGCCCGCCTATTTTGAGGATGACGATCTGGGGATCCGCCTTGCAAGAGCCGGATTTGATCAGTATCTATGCAGCAACAGCTTCATTTACCACAACGGCGGAAACGGCTCTTTTGGCGCGTCTAAGGGAATGGAAGAAGGCAGGCAGAGGTTTATTGATAAGTGGGGCTTTGACATCTGGGGCTATTCGCTGCCGTGGTTTGAAGCTGCAGATGCAGTGATAGAGCTGGCAAAAGAGAGAAAAGGCTATCTTAAGGTTCTGGATTTTACCTGTGGCTTTGGTGCCACAGCTTCATACATAAAGAGTCAGTGCCCGGGCGTTTTTGTTGCCGGCGTCTGCAGGACTTCTTTTGAAGCCGGTATTGCAAGGCATATGACTGATGATGTGGTTTACGGAGAACTGAATACCGTAAGGCTTCCCTGGAAGAGCCACTCCTTTGATGTGGTTCTGGCCGAGACTTTGTTTGTGAACAAGGCAAGGATCGGCGAGATGCTGAGGGAAGGCGGGATTCATATAGGCAATGACCGGGAGGATGAAAAGTGATCTGTCCAAAATGCAAAAAAGCGTTGCCACAAAACATGAATATGAACATCAGATTCTGTCCGCTTTGCGGAGAGGAACTCTTTGCGCAGGGAAGGAGCTATATAATTGAGGTTCAGTGCGTAGGTCAGAGGGAGAGTGAAGATGCGCTTATGATGGTATTTGTTGATGACCGCCAGATGTATGAGGTCAAGGCGGGAGAGAGCATTTATATTGCTCTGGACGCAGGCTTTCATTCACTTAAGTTCAGACAGAAGATCAGAAGCAAGACCATATCACTTCCCGTTAACGGCGACTATGTGATAAGACCTTACTTTAACAGCCTCTCGGGCCTTATAGAGACCAATGTTCAGCAGGTTAAGATTTCAGATGCAGAGCATGGCGGAAAGGGACGTGCCGGGATAATGATCACAAAGCCTGTGATGGAATCCACAGATGGGAAAAAGACCTTTGACGTTATGCTGGGAGATGACGATCCGGAGTATGAATTTAATGCCACCAGCGGTTTTAAAGAGGGGGTCCTTAGGCTCTTTTCCGAGAGGTGTGAATTCAGCCCTCAGGATAAGTTCAAAAAAGAGGTTATTCAGTATAAACAAATAGTGTCAATTAGGCGTAAAATGGGCTCTTTAGACATAGAATGTGCGGGAAATGTGCATAAAGTTTATAGTATTCCGAAAGATATCTACAATGAAGTTATGGCATTTTTGACCAATAGAATTAGTGAAGTTCAGGAAATACAATAACTTAGGCTACATGGGCATACCAAAAAACAAACAGAATAGTGTGTAATAATGCAAACAAACAGCCTTTTGTGCTGTTTGTTTTTTCGTTAACATTTCGAAAATTTATCATTTCAGAATGGATGGGGCATTGATGCGTAGACGTTAAAAAGTCTTTTATTGTATCAACGAATTGTGAAAAAAGTGTGAACACTTTCGCAAATTCTTGTGGCAGATGGCAATTTCGTTAAAATGCCAAAAATCAGTGGGTAATCTGTATAAAAATTTATGGGAAAATTCCCCTAAAAAGTGAATGACGAAAAAACGTCTATGTGTTATTCTATTGATTGCAAAAAGAAAGAGATTTCACAAGAAAAAAACATCATAGGAGGTAGCGATATGACAAAGGCTGAAATTCTTAAAAGAGAAATTCTTTCACAGTATAAAAGTGTTAGACAGTTTGCAATAGATATGTCTATTCCATACAGTACACTTGTAACAGCATTAGATAGGGGGATTGAGGGGATGGCTTACGGAACAGTGATCAAAATGTGTGATCGTCTGAATCTGAATCCGGTTGACTTCTCAACACTTGAGCAGGGCACAGACCTTGGCAAGAAGATCGTCGAGAACCGTGTAATGCAGCAGTATGTGAAGCTCAACAAGGCAGGAAGAAAGAAGATCCTGGACATGATGGGGGATTTCTCACAGCTTGACAAGTATCAGGCAGAGTAAGTTCTTTGTTGAAACAAAAGAGACTCTTTGGCATAATAGTCAAGGAGTCTTTTTTATTTTGGAGGTATTATTATGCATTATGATTTTCTTGTAGTGGGTGCAGGATTGTTCGGAGCTGTCTTTGCAAGACAGATGAAAGACAAGGGCAGAAAGGTCCTTGTGATAGATAGAAGAGGACACATAGGCGGAAATGTCTACACCGAGAACAGAATGGGCATCAATGTTCACAAGTACGGTGCGCACATCTTCCATACTTCTGACAAGGAAGTCTGGGACTATGTAAATGATTTTGCCGAGTTCAACAATTATATCAACAGCCCTGTGGCAGTATATAAGGATGAGCTCTACAACCTTCCCTTTAACATGAATACCTTCAGTAAGATGTGGGGCATCAGGACTCCTGATGAGGCAAAAAAGATAATAAATGCCCAGGCAGAGAAAGAGAAAGAGCGCATAAAGAGCGAGAAAGGTACTGCTGAGTTTGAGGCAGAAAACCTTGAGGAACAGGCTCTTAGCCTTGCGGGACGTGACATCTACGAGAAGCTGGTAAAGGGCTACACTGAGAAACAGTGGGGAAGAGATTGCAAGGAGCTCCCGGCATTTATCATCAAACGTCTCCCAATGAGATTTATCTATGACAACAACTACTTCAATGATCGCTACCAGGGAATCCCAATTGGGGGCTACACAGCTCTGGTGGACAGGATCCTTGACGGAATAGAGGTTAAGACAAATACAGACTATTACAAATTCATGAAGCTTGAAGACGGACTTCCTGTTAAGCCGTTTACTTCCTGTGAGGGAGATAGCTTTGACAAGATCGTCTTCACAGGTATGATAGATGAATTCTTCGGCTACAAGCTTGGAACTCTTGAGTACAGGTCTCTTAAGTTTGAGACAGAAGACCTTCCCGAGGTTGACAATTATCAGGGCAATGCGGTTGTAAACTACACCGAGAGGCAGATTCCGTTTACAAGAATAATAGAGCACAAGCACTTTGAGTACGGAACAGGCAAGGGAACCATTATCACCAGAGAATATCCTGCTGACTGGAAGCACGGCGATGAGCCTTACTATCCGATGAACGATGCCAAGAACAACGAACTCTATGCTAAGTATAAAGAGCTTGCTGATGACTTCAGTGATGTTTACTTCGGCGGAAGACTTGGACAGTACAAGTACTACAACATGGATCAGATAATCCGTGAAGCTCTGGATATGAGCAGATCTGTATGAGATAAAGATGAATAAAAAAGCCCCCGGGTCTTTAAGGCCCGGGGGCTTTTTGCTGCAGTAACGTTCACCTGCAGCTATATTATTTCAAGTCTTCCCCTCTGCAGCGGGGAGACTTAAGCGCTGCCTCCAGCGCTTAACAATAATTGTTGAACATCATTCCGGAATACTCACTGGTTATGTAC
>JAGBMP010000109.1 GCA_017634825.1 Butyrivibrio sp. | reverse complement strand
TTGCCCGTAATATCCGTGGAAACAGTGATATAAAACATATCGTCAATGGGAGTTATCTGTACCATTCCGGCAAGCTCGTCCGGGACCGGATAGCTCTTTTTTATATTTAGGGTCTTAAGGTCGCACTTTAGTATCTGCGCATCAGCGCCTGTGGCTGATACTCCCGATACGAAGTAGATGTCGTCTCCGACGATGGTAAAAGACCTGACGTAGAGCCCGGAGAGCTGATCAATCTTTCTGATTTCGGTCAGATACATCCTGGTATCTTCCGGCTTATGCCTGAAACAATAGAGCTCGCCTGTGCTTGAGCTCCACACATAGAAAGTGTCAGAAGTCTCGTCATATACGGTAAAGTGGGGCCTGTTGCCGATTTCATATAAGCTTTGAGTGTTGATGAATTTGTTATCTCTTTTCTCAAAGACCAGGACCCTGTTGTTCTCGGTATCTTCAACCAGATAGACGATCCCGTCACTGGCCATGGTATGGGGCTGGGTTGCCTGATCACACATGATCTGCCATTCATTTAAGGGGATTCCAAGTTCCTTGGTGTAGATGATCCTGTTGTGATAGCAGTCAACGATAAACCACAGGTCATCAGCCTTTGTGATATAGGTCGGGACACTAAGAGCCGAGTCGTAGTTGTTTATGACAGTATAAGAATCAAAGGCGCTGTCAGGATCTTCGCCGGCTGCTGTCAGTTCAGACTCCTGAAGATACTCTTTTCCATCATAGGGAGCAGCCTTTTCGGGCGCAGAAGGCTCTTTTGCACAACAGGTAAGCATGACGCACAGCAAAAGGCCTGTCGCAATAGAGGTAAATATTTTATTTATTTGAAATGTCTTTTTCCTAGTAAGCATATGATTATTCTAGCACAACTAAAGTGCACAAAACATAGTAAGTTCATGGTATGATTAATGTAGCGGGTATAGGTTGTTAGCCAAACAGGAGGGTGTATATGGTTACGATCAGTCTTTGCATGATAGTCAAAAACGAGGAGAGTTGTCTTGAAAGGTGCCTTAAGAGCTTAGAGGGCATTGTTGACGAGATGATCGTGGTGGACACGGGTTCCACCGACAGAACCAAGGAAATTGCAAAAGAATGCGGTGCCAAGGTGCTTGACTTTACCTGGACCGGGGACTTCAGTGATGCCAGGAACTTCGCCTTTGCTCAGGCAAACTGTGACTATATATACTCCGCAGACGCAGATGAGGAGCTGGATGAGGACAACAGGCAGCGTTTTATGGAATTAAAGGCCGACCTCTCCGAGCTTGATATAGATATCGTGCAGATGTACTACTGCAATCAGCTTCAGTACCGCACGGTTTACAACTTTGACAGGGAACTTCGCCCTAAGCTCTTTAAGAGAGTAAGGCATTTTGTTTGGGAAGATCCCATCCATGAGCAGGTGATCCTTGATCCTGTTATCTGCAACAGTGAGATTGAGATCATCCATCGTCCCAAGGAGAACCACGCAGGGCGCGACCTCGAGACCTTCAGACGCACCATCGCAGACGGAAGGCGCCTTTCAAAGAGACTCCACGGAATGTATGCAAGGGAGCTCTTTATGGCCGGAACCGACGAAGATTTCCTTAAGGCAAAAGAGTTTTTTGCTGCGTCCGCACTTGATACCACAAGGGGGCTTGATGAGATCAAGCAGGCCAGCTGCGTCCTTGCCCACATCGCTGTTATCGAGAATGACCCGGCTGCCCTTCTTAAGTACACATTAAAAGACGCTATAACCGAGATGAGCAGCGAGATGTGCTACGAGCTCGGGGACTACTACTTTGGCAAAAAAGATATCGATGAAGCCATAGTCTGGTACTACAATGCAGCCTATGAATGCAGCAGCATTCTTGATATAAAAAAGAGCGGAAGTCTTCCTCGTCTTGCGCTTGCAAAGTGCTATCACGAGCTTGGTAACGAGGAGCAGGCAAGGGATTACGAGAGAGAAGCTTCTGAAGTTGAAGAAAACACTGATTGAGCCTATAATGATATTCGTATTATTATGTTTATCAGCGGAGGCATGTTATGCAGATTATAATTGTGGGCTGCGGAAACGTAGGACTTACACTTACACAGCAGCTTAGCAAGGAAGGCCACAACATCACTATCATTGAGGAAAAAAGTAGTGTTGTACAGGCAGTAGTAAACAATCTGGACGTCATGGGTATCGTGGGAAATGGCGCCAGTTATTCCATAATGAAGGATGCGGGCATCGAGACAGCAGACCTTATGATCGCGGTTACAGATTCAGATGAGCTGAATCTTCTTTGCTGTCTTATAGCCAAGAAAGCCGGTAACTGTCATACTATTGCCAGAGTCCGCAATCCCGTCTATAACAACGAGATCAATTTCATCAAGGAGGAGCTTGGACTTTCCATGGTCATCAACCCTGAGGAAGCAGCAGCTTCTGAGGCAGGCAGACTCCTTAAACTTCCATCAGCAACTAAAATCGAAACCTTTGCCAGAGGCAGAGCAGAGCTTGTGCGCCTTGTGATCGACGAGAACTCAAGGCTCTGTGACCTTGCGCTTAAAGATATACCGTCAGACCTTAAGAAACAGGTAATCATCGCTGTTGTTACCAGAGGCGGAGAAGTTCACATCCCGGATGGTAACTTTATCTTAAGAGCAGGGGATGAGATCACAATCTTTGGCTCCAGCAAGAATACCGTAAGCTTCTTTAAAAAGCTTGGTCTTCCTTCAGCCAAGGTACATTCAACCATCATCATCGGCGGAGGAGAGACAGCTTATTACCTTGCCATGCAGCTCATTGCGCTCGGTATCAAGGTAACCATCTTCGACAAGGACCCTGTAAGATGCAAGGAACTGACGGACATTTTACCTCAGGCACTTATCATAAACGGAGACGGAACCGACAAGGATATGCTTCTTGAGGAAGGCGTGACAAGAACTGATTCCTTTGTATCCCTCACAAACCTTGATGAGGAGAACATCATGCTCTCCATGTATGTAAAGAGCATCAACCCCAAGGCCAAGCTCATTACCAAGGTTCACAGGGTTACTTACGGAGATATCATCGGTTCTCTTAATATCGGAAGTATCATTTATCCCAAGAACATCACAGCTGACAGGATTGTTCAGTTTGTTCGTGGTATGTCAGCATCCAAGGACAGCAACATTGAGACCCTTTATAAGCTCAATGACGACAAGGTTGAGGCCCTTGAGTTCATCGTAAGAAACGGAAGCCCTGTTATAGGCAAGCCACTATCACAGATGAAGATTAAGAAGGGCGTTCTTATCGCGTGCATCAACCATTACGGCGAGATTATTTCACCTTCCGGTGACAGCGTTATAAGAGACAGAGATTCTGTCATCGTTGTAACCACACTGGCAGGATTAAAAGATATAAGCGACATATTGGAGAATTGACATGAATTACTCGATGATCAGATTTGTGCTCTTTAGATTGTTCAGAGTCTTTGGAGCTCTTTTGGTACTGCCTTTTTTGGTGGCGCTGATTTATAAGGAATATGACAGCGCAGAGGCGTTTTTTGTGCTGATACTTATCAGCATTCTCATTGGATATTTAGGATCGTTCAAAAAGCCGGCAAACACAGTTATCTATGCTAAGGAGGGCTTTACCATTACAGCTCTTGCCTGGATAGTAGTGAGTATGCTTGGTGCTATCCCTTTTGTTGTAACTGGAACTATTCCCAACTATATTGATGCCTGCTTTGAGACAGTATCAGGCTTTACAACAACCGGAGGCAGTATCCTTACTTCGGTTGAGCAGATTGAGAAGAGTGTTCAGTTCTGGAGAACCTTCACTCACTGGATCGGCGGAATGGGTGTTCTTGTCTTCCTTCTTGCAGTTGTTCCCATGGCGGATGGCTACAGCATGCACCTTATGAGGGCAGAGAGCCCGGGACCTGTTGTAGGTAAGATCGTTCCCAAGGTAAAAGACACTGCGAAGATTCTCTATCTGATTTACTTTGGCATCACTGTGCTGGAGATCATATGTTTAAAGATTTCCGGTTTATCACTTTACGAGGCTGCAACCATCACCTTCTCTACTGTAGGTACCGGAGGATTTGCTGTAACAAATGCAGGAATCGGTGGTTATTCAACGGTTTCGCAGGCAGTGATCATCTTATTCATGGCTTTATGCGGAGTTAACTTTACTGTTTATTATTTCCTCATCAACAGAAAGCCCAAGGAGGCTTTTGCCATAGATGAGGTCAAGTACTACTTCGGAACCATGGCTGTGGCAGCATGTCTTATAGCCATTAACATCTACAGGGCAGGAGTTTTGGATTCAGCAGGAATGTGTTTCCATCATGCACTGTTTGCAGTTACATCAATCATGACTACTACAGGATTCGGAACTTTGGACTTTGATAAATGGCCGGAGTTTTCAAGAGTTCTTTTGATGGGACTGGCTCTTGTCGGTGCCTGCGCAGGATCTACCGGCGGTGGATTTAAATTCTCCAGAGTTCTGATCGTCATCAGAAATGCTAGAAATGAGCTGAATTTCCTGGTACATCCCAAGGCAGTAAAGAGGGTGTTCATGGACGGTCATGCTGTGGAAGGAACCACAGTTAAGTCTGTCTCAGCTTATTTAGGTCTGTATGTTATCACTTTGGTGGTTTCGATCTTCCTTGTTTCACTTGATAACTTTGACTACCAGACAACTGTTACATCGGTAATTGCTACACTGAATAACATTGGTCCCGGACTTGGTATGATTGGACCTATGGGTAACTATTCTGAGTTCTCATATTTCGCAAAAATCGTGCTGATGTTTGATATGCTGGCCGGACGCCTTGAGCTGCTTCCGTTCTTCATAATCATGAAACCGAAAACATGGAGACGGTAACAAATATAAAAATTCTATAAACTATTTTTATAAAAGCCATTGCTAATTGTGTCCAAATTGTGATAAACTTATAAAAGTTTTTGAGACTAGAACGTTTAAGTAATGGAGAGAGTCTTATGAATAAGACAAGGAAAGCGGCTATTGCAGTCCTTGTCATGTTCCTTATCGGATGTATAGCTTTTGCAGGTTTTGCTGTTTATGCTGATAAACAGACCAGCACAAACAAAGACGGAGATTCCTACAATGCTGTTACGGAAGCCCTCCTCGGACTTGCAGGCATTGAGATAGATAATAAGACCGGTGATGTCTTGGCCGGCAAGAGATTATCACAAAAGCTTATAGTGACCGCTGATAATGGTGCTGTTGTCGCCGGTGGAACAGTGACAAAGATTCAGGATGATTTTTATCCCGATAGCTATAAAATAACATTTTCAAAGAAGGCCATTCTGACATCCAGAGCAGTTGTAGAAGTTACTATGGATATCAAGAAAGGCGAAGAAGTATATATCCTGATCGGTGACAAGGATTCAGGCTACACAGAATATGCCTGTGTAACAGCCAAGGAAGACAATCTTGTTTCCTTCGACACCAATATCCTTCAGGATTACACACTCAGTAAGACAGACATTAAGAGCGCTCAGGAAGCCATGGCTGATATCTTCTCATCAGATACAGGTGCTTCAGACAGCTCAAGTAATTGATCAATTAATTTGCTATAAGTCCTCTTGGTTGCATGATGCAGCTGGGGGGATTTATTTTTTGCATTTATACAGGGTTATGTCTTGATGGATAATGTTTATTGCAAGCCCTTCAATCAGCCCCGCGCGCTGTTGATTGTAGTTCAAAAAGATACCGGCGCCAAGGGCTGCCCGGGCGCTTTAAATGCAGCGCCCAGCGTACTGTCCCTTGACTCCGGTATCTTTTTGAACATAACGGTCACTAAGCGGGGCTGGTTAAAAGGGGATTGTGGCAAGGTGGATTCTGTGGCAGAAAGGCAGGATATCGGCGCCGGGACATGAAAAAAGCAAGCACAAGGAGCTATGCCAAGCTGAAATCTGTGGCAGAAAGGTAGGTTATAGCCTCCGGGACATGAGAAAACAAGCAAAAGGGGATTGTGGCAAGCCGGAATCTGTGGCAGAACGGTAGGTTATAGCCTCCGGGACATGAGAAAACAAGCAAAAGGGGATTATGGCAAGCCGGAATCTGTGGCAGAACGGTAGGTTATAGCCTCCGGGACATGAGAAAACAAGCACAAGGGGATTGTGGCAAGGCAGAATCTGTGGCAGGAAGGTAGGATATTGGCCTCGGGACATGAAAAAAGCAAGCATGGGACATGGTATATCGAATTCATTACTGCTTGTTGAAGATTTTTAATCTAGGACAGTAGTGCCTCTTGGACATTTCAGCTCAACCTTACGGTATATATGAAGAT
>JAGBMP010000108.1 GCA_017634825.1 Butyrivibrio sp. | reverse complement strand
ATCCTGAGCTACGTCCATCTTAGACTCGAGATTTGCAATTTTAATCTGCTCTGATTGAACGAAACGCATTTCCCCCTCCTCTTAACATGGATACTTACTTTAAATTGTACATCTCTTTTGGCATTTCTTCCACACTTAAATCACGCTCTTCTTGGTCTGTTTGCCCTTCTTGCTTTTCTCTTATACTTTACAAGATTTACAAAGCAGATTATTGCAAGAATAAATGAAATAAATGCCACTATAACAACTCTGAGCACGAGCTTATTTACATTTATTGCTTCATAAGCGATAGCATATTCTGAGAATCTGTCGGTTCTGAATGTGATTGTATCAGGGTCGTTTCCTAAATCTTCTAGAATATCGACCACGCCGTTGTGGTTTCTGAGTACAAAGAACTTTCTGCCTTCTTTTCTGTACTGTTCAGGAATAGGAACAACTACCTCAAGATCTGTCTGAGTCTGATTGATTACTGTAGTTGTGCCGTTACTGGTCTTCATGATGAGGAAGTCAAAGTAGCTGACCGGCTTGTAACCGATCTTTTTCTGCATAAGCTCTTTTGTTCCCGAATCAATGGTTTCTGTGTTCTCAGTAATATCGATATTGAAGGAAATAGGAGTTCCTGTAAGAACCTGATATTTCTCTTCCGCTGTAAGAGTCTCAGAAATTACATCCTCAAAGTTTACAAGTGTAGGCCTATTGTAGTAAAGCTGAACTGCTGTCTCCTGCTGATCTGCAGCATATGTGTTATTTACTGTGATCTGAAGAGTTCCGTCCTCAAATGCCTCTCTGAGCATAGGAAGTACTGCGTCGTCATCAATGAGGATCCTAAGCGTAGTCTTATCGATGTTGTGCTTTGCCATTACGCTGTTTGATACAGCTTCTGAAACATCTTCCATAGTTTCGGTCTCTATAGCCTCAGTGTAAACATCTTCTGCATGCTGATCATCATCAAGAACCTCAACCTGCTCAGGAATCTTTTCCTCAACAACCTTCTGCTCAGTAACAGCTCCTTCTGCTGCTGTCTTCTCGTTGAATTCAGTCTTTTTCTGAGCCCCTGCTACAGCCTGAGTATTGTCTGAATTCTTCTTGGTAGTCTGTCCGGATGTGTTTGATTTCTTGGGAGCTTCCGGAATCTTCTCAAAGCTTGCTGTTATGCTGTGTCCGCCTCTTACATTGTTGAAGGTATAGCTTGTAACAGCACCGATATTTTTGCCATCTACCATAACTGCAGTGATCCTGTAGCCTGCTTGCGCCATGATGTTGTAGGTTACGCTGCTTCCCTCAGGTATGTTGAAATCACCGCTTGGAGAAATTGTTCCGCCGGTTGTGGCAATACCTGCTGTTACTCTGTATGTTGTTGTATTTTTCTTCATAAAGTTGGCAACAACGTTAAGATCGCTCTTTATGTTATCAATAGTATATCTGTCGTCTCTTGAAACAGTCTGGCTGTTTACTGTCCATCCTACAAACTCGTATCCGTCATAAGCCTTTGCACGAAGCACTACCTTCTCACCCTTGTTGTAGGTTCCTGCGCCTTCGTACTTACCTGTATCCTGAGGATATACAGATACGTTAACCGTGCACTTTTCGCGATTAAAAACAGCTGTTATGTTTCTGTCAGTAGTAATATTGTTGAGCTCGATTGAAGAAGCGGTACTGATGGTCTTGTTGTCCTCAACAAATCCTGCAAAGCTGTATCCGCTGTTAGCCTTGGCTGTGATGGTTATCTTGCCACCGTAAGGTACGCTCTGGCTTGCTGTGATTGTTCCGCCGTCGCCGTTGTTAACGCCTGTCCTTACGTAGCAGGACTGTCTCTCAAACTTGGCAACGAAGGTGTGATCTGAAGTTATATTATTAATGGTTGTCTGTCCGGTGCTGGAAATAAGGTTCCCGCCCTCATACCAACCTTTGAATACATAGTTGTTATTGGGAGAAGCTGAAATTGTGCAGTTTCCGCCATCTCTTACAGCTCCGCCTCCGGCAATCGCACCGCCCTCAGCAGGATCTGCCTTGATGCTGATAACATGATCAACTGTTGCAACTGTTATAACTCCTCTGTCAGACTTGGAAGGATCCTGTCTCGATGTTGCTACTACTGTGAAGGAAGTTGCAGTCTCATTAGGGCTTATCGTAACAGTTCCGCTTCCGTCAACAGTTGTTCCTGTGCTCTGATTTCCTGCAAGAGACCAGGTTACTGATGGATCGTAGTTATTTCCACCGCTCACATTTGCATCGAAGTCAAAGCTCTTTCCTGCGGGAATTGTAGCAGATGCAGGAACTACGTCAACGCTTGTGATATATGGTGCAGCGTCAACAACCGTGATTGATACATCAACAATTGCTGTATGGTGCCTTCTGTAATCGTTCTCTGAAAAGAATGTATATCTTGCTGTATATGTTCCGGGATTAAGTCCCTCATTTGGTGAAACCGAGAAAAGAATTGAATCCTGAGGCTCCATAACATTGGTTGGAGATATAGATCCAACATCAAATGCTGTGTATGGATCAACTTCTTCCCAGGTAAGAGGGAAGGTTGTGGTCCCTATATTAACGATTGCAAACTGTCTTGCATATACCACGTCGCCCTGATTTACCTTGCCGAAATTGATATTTGGAGTGTAGCAGACAAGGTTATAGTCAAAAGGATCCGGCTGCACAGGATCTGGATCGGAATCCGGATTCGGGTCAGGATCAGGATCAACTACAAAATCTGTACTTTCCTGCTCAAATGTCTCATTCTGATTTTCTTCAGCAAAGACCTTTACGATCTGTACTGCTGTTGCGCTTGTCAGTACAAAACAGATAGTTAAGAGTACTGCACAAGCTTTCAATAAAATCTCGCTTTTCTTCATAATTCCCACCTCTTCTTTAAGCACATATTTTCATGGTTTACTTTATTCTAATAAAGCCTCTATCACAGTTTTGTCACACTGTGGTAAGATAATGAAAAAGAACTTTCGGAGTCATAACATGTATATAAGTGTCAAAAAACACATTCTTTCAAAAGCAATAATGTCTGTAGCCGTTATTAAGCTGATAGCCGCCGTTGTTGAAGGTGTTTTGCGCTTCTTTATACAGAGAGCCAATACATCAAGTCCTGATATGCTGGACATTAAGCTCTGGCACAGCCAGCTTGCGATATCTTTAGTTCAAATTTTAATAACAGCAGTTATTTTCTATGTCACCTGGGACAGACTCAACCGCTATGTAAGCGTTATTCCCCCGGAGGATCGCAGAAGTATGGGTGATCTTCAGAAGGAAGTTTTTGGCGATAACATCGCTTCTTTGTCTGTTTCTTCTGTAAACAGGCTTCTTCAGCTCTGGGCCGTTATTTTCGTAGGCGCTGAGCTCATCTATCTGTTTACATCCATAATGTACAGAAGGTTCATCGGAATGCTCATGGATGCCCTATCCTCAGGCGAAGGCATGACTGATGGTACTTTTATCATGCTCTACAACATGACTCACGGCTTTAAATACCTGGAGATCCTCTCCGCCATACTTCTCGGAGTAGTAATGACCGGTATCTTTTTAAATGACCGCTATATCAAGCTGGGGTCGCTGGCAATTCTTTTGCTGTTTCTTGTTTCTTTTGGAGCCATCCAGATGCAGACTGTATATCTGATGGGAAGAGAGATCGGCATAGTGTGGACATCCCTTATCTATCACATAACCGAAACCTTGGGACTGCTCCTTCTTTCACTCTACCTGTCAGTAAGATATAAAGGGCTTTAAGCGCCCTGTATCCCCTGTTCTTTTTCAATAGTCAATTTCTTTATCATTTTTGCTGACCGCAATATTCCAACCAGCATTATGGTTACCGTCACATCAACCATAAATGCTGCTATAGTCGTGTCCTTAAGACTGAAATTCGACAGATCACCGACTTGCCCACAATATACCAATAAATTGATCACACTGAAGATCAACAGAACGATCGTCACCCTCAGATACCCTCGTTTTTTACTTCCACTGCTTGCTCTTATAGCTCCAAGTCCGACGTAGAGATGCAAAAGAACTACAGCAACAGCTGCAATCGCAATAAGAGTGAAGTAAACGGCTTCGAAGAACACCACATCTTCCGGCTCGATCTCATAAGTGTCAACGATTTTTTTGACGGAAAATTCCCCCACAAAAACGCTCATAACAACCTTGATGGCTGACCATACTCCAAAAAGGATATAGCCACCCCCCGAAGTAGAGAGCTCTTTTTTATAGCGCCTTAGTGAAACGTCAATAGCACTGTTTTCTGCTGTTAGCAATTTTATTTCTCCCCTGCGGTTGTTTTTGACAATAAAATTTTAACACAATTAATGCACCAAACTTGCAGTTTAGAATAAATTAAGAAATGGACGCCCTCGAAATGTCTTCATTCAAGGTCGTCCATTATTCTCTCTGCCGCTCTGCGCCTGGATATTCCCTCATTCATAGCCTCACTTCCGATAAATCTGTGGGCTTCATCCTCGGTCATACCCTTCTTTTCAATCAAAAGGACTTTTGCACGGCTTATTATCTTAATTTCCTCCAGCTTTTCTTTTGCCCGGGAAATCTCTTTTGATAGCTTCTGCAGCTTATTCTGCACAGAAATCAGGTATCTTATGGATTTATTCAAAAGGCCTCTCTGAAAAGGCTTCTGAATAGCCAAAATCCCGACGTCTGTGACTCTCTCCAGCACATCTCCATATATATCCGGCGTGGTTACGATCAGAACGCTGATGTTGGTGTCCTCAGCAATGTCCAGAGCCAGGTCAATTCCGGAATCATCCGGCAGAGGCGCATTTATCACGACAATGTCGTAGTACCTCTCTAAGATGCTTCTTCTGGCCGAACTTGCGCTCCTAAGAAAGTCCACCGTCATATAGTCCCCTTCAGGGAGCGACCTTTTCACCACGGGGTCAAACTGCTCCGAGCCCGACACCACTAATATGGAGTGTTGAAAGTCATCCTTTCTCGGCATAACAATCCTCCAATCAGTGGCCCATATACGCTCCTATCAGGTCATCAGGTACAAACTCTTTTACAAAGCTGCTTTCCTTTGCAAACTCTTCAGCTTCCTTCTTGGACTTTGGCAAAAGAAGTCCTTCCTCATTGGTCTTCTCAGAGAGTTCCATACGGTTTTTGATGCCGTAAAGCCCTGCCCTTATCAGCAGCGCATACACCAAGTATGGGTTACTTAAGGCATCCGGCGAGCGCAGCTCCACGTGGGTCCTGCCCTTGTAGGTCTCAACAAACATAAGCTCGGATTCTCCGGCACCGGACCAGTTTACTTTATCGGGAGCCATGTTATTTCCAAGTCTTGCGTAGGATTCATTACTTGGATTCAGGAAAAGAGTGATCTCTCTTATCTTTTCCATGATTCCTGCCGCAGCATAGCCCGCCACATCGTTACCGTCCTTATCAACGGCATAAATGTTAATGTGATAGCCGTTTCCGGGCTTTCCGGAAAGTGGTACCGGCGAAAAATCCGACACCAGTCCGTATCTGTCAGCAATGGTACTTACCACCATCTTGAAGGTAGTCATCTGATCAGCAGCCTTTAAGGGCTTTCCATAGTGGAAATCTATCTCATTTTGTCCCGGACCATGCTCATGATGGCTTCTCTCGGGAGTAAGTCCCATCTTTTCTATGGTGAGGCAGATCTCACGCCTTATGTTCTCACACCTGTCAGCCGGAGCAATGTCCATGTAGCCTGCAGTATCATAAGGAATCCTGGTGGGATTTCCGTTTTCATCCTTGTTAAAGAGATAAAACTCCGTCTCAGAGCCGAACCTGAACTCAATTCCGGCTTCCTTGGCAGCATCGACAGCCTTTTTGAGGACATTTCTGGTGGATGATAAAATCTCCTCTCCATCAGCGGTATAAACATCGCAGAACATACGCAACACTCTTCCGCTGTCAGGTCTCCATGGAAGAACCGCCAGCGTTGAAGGATCCGGCTTTAAATACAGCTTGGCATAAGGGCTTCCGCGAAATCCCGCAATCTCTTTTGCACATATCGGAGCCCCATCCTCAAAGGCCTTCTTGAGCTCCCCCGGCATTACCGAAATATTT
>JAGBMP010000019.1 GCA_017634825.1 Butyrivibrio sp. | reverse complement strand
GTGCAGAATACTCAAACAAACATACCTGCATTGAACATAGTGCAGTCATGGAGAATGGCGTTCGTGTCTGGAAAGCTTACGAAACATTGTATGTTGATGGAGAGGACTTCAAAGATATAGGAAGGGCATTTGAAGTAGCCTATACTACATGTAAGGTAAAAGTGGGCAATGCTGACATAAAGCTGATGAACCAACGTGAATTAGTAGATTTTGCTGTATCGTGGATAGAATGTAACAGAAAATAGACTAGTTGGCTAATGCAGCGGAACCATTTTCTCTGTAGCTACTGGGAGTGCAACCTGTGTGCTTTTTAAATGCCTTGGAAAAGGTAAAGATATCAACGTAACCAACAGCGTTACCTATATAACTTATGGAGAGATCTGATTCCCTCAGCATCTTCTGGGCTGTCTGCATGCGATAAGTCTGCAGATAGCCTTTTATTGTATAACCTGTGGCATCATGAAAAAGGCGAGAAAGATAACTTCTGTTAAGACCGCAGACACCTGCGATATTTTCCATGGTAATCTGTTCTGAAAATTTAAGCTGTATGTATTTGATTGCGGTTCGTACATATTGAAGCTGCTGGCTTTCTGCTGATGCTTCGTCTATGTGGCCATATTCTTTTCTCAGCAAATCCATTATTTCATAAATCTTCCCAATGCAATAGTACTCCCTTTCATAGTTTTCAAATATCTCATTGATCGCTGAGTTAAAATCCCGGGACCGGTTATTTGGTGATGGAACATCCAGAACCGGGCTGTTTTCACTAAGGCCGACTTCCGTAAGGAGTGCAAGAAACTCTGTCCCTCCTATATGGAGCCATTTGTAGACCCAGGGGTCATCACTGTCAGCCTCATAGTACGCTGAGACGCCTGATGGTATAAAAAATATCTGATCCCCATGGATATTATGTGTCTTATCCCCAATCCTCAGTATGCCCTTGCCGGAAAGGACATAGTGAATTATTCCTCTTGACCTTATGATCGGGCCGTAGGAGTATTCAGGCTCACAGGCATAGCTACCTATCTCATAAAGTCTGACTTCCGCACTATTGTCGAAATCAGTAAATGCACAAAAGTCGAAGCCGACACCGTTTTCTTTCATCTGCATTGCAAGGTTACCTCCGGTCATGAGTGTCACAAAATGACAAATGCTAATAACATAATAGCATACCCTGAATGGTCTGTGGAAATTATAATAAGTTTTGTTCGAAGGGTTCGGACAGGAAACTTAAGATCAGGAAAAAAGGGAGGAAGAAAATGAGTAAGAAATTAGTGGCACTGTTATTGTCATCAGTTATTACAGCCGGACTTGTAGGTTGTGGAAGCAGCGAAGGCGCACAGACAAATCCTTCGGGTAATGTCGGTACAACTCAGACGGCATCCTCAGATACATCCGGCAGTGAGGGTGGATATACCACAGACTCTATTACAATAAATATCTGGGACTCAAATCAGCAGGCCGGTCTTCAGGCTATCGCAGATGACTGGAGCGCAAACTCTGGCGTGAAGGTTAACATAGAAGTCATCGACTGGGATAATTACTGGACACTTCTTGAGGCAGGCGCTTCAGGCGGTGAGATGCCCGATGTATTCTGGATGCATTCCAACACAGCGCAGATGTATATGGAAAATGACATCCTGCTTGATCTTACAGATTACATCGCAGCAGATGCTTCTGTAAATAAGGACAACTTCTACGAAGGAGTTTGGAATCTGTACAGCAGTGGTGACAGGCAGTATGCGCTTCCAAAGGATCATGACACTATAGCACTTCTTTATAACAAGTCAGTTTTTGACAAATACGGTGTGGATTATCCCACTGATGATTGGACATGGGATGATATGTATGAGGCAGCTAAGGCAATTACTGAAGGATCAGGCGGAGATGTCTACGGTATGGCAATGAATACCTCAAACAACCAGGACGGCTGGTACAACCTCGTTTACGATTACGGCGCTCAGGTGATCACTGATGATCATAAGGGAACAACCATCGGATCTGCAGAGGGTAAGGCCGGAATGGAGATGGTAAGAAAGCTCCTTACAGTTGGCGCTCCTCAGTCAGTAGTTGCTGAGACAGGAACAGATTCACTGTTTATGTCAGGTAAGGCAGCCATGATCACACAGGGCTCATGGATGATCAACGCATTCTACACTGCAGAAAACCATAATGACTATGCTTGGGCAATGCTTCCTTATGCTGATACAAATTCAAACGGAACATGTGATGCAGGAGAGAGATACTCTGCATGCAACGGACTTGGCTGGGCTGCCAATGCAAATGTAGCTGATCCCAAGGCATGCTATGACCTCATTTCTTACTTCTGTTCCGAAGAAGGCCAGAAGAAGCAGGCACAGCTTGGCGTAACCATGGGAGGACTTAAGGGTGTTTCAGAGGACTTCTCAGGTGCTTTTGAAGGAATGGATGTATCCGCCTTTGTAAGAGCTGAGGAAGAAGGAGATCTGTTCTTCCGTCCTTACACAAGAAAGACTACAGTCTGGGAAGATGCTCTTCAGCAGCAGGGTGGATTCCTTGATGCATGGCAGAATCCCGAAGATAGTGCACTGATGGCAACAGCCTGTGACAATGCACAGAAGATAATTGATGATGCTATTGCAGCAGAGTGATCTGTGAAAAATGAATGCCGGGGGGACACCTCGGCATTCACCATATCTGTGGAGGGTTATATGACTAAGAAAAAGATGACTCCGTCTCAAAAGAGACAGGCAATATGGGGATGGGCCTTTGTATTACCATCGATTTTAGGACTGATCGTACTGAACTATTATCCTGCGATCAATACTGTATACCAGTCTCTTTGCAAAACCGGAGATTTTGGAAAAGGGAACATATTTGTAGGACTTAACAACTACAAAACTGTGCTGGGATCGGCAGAAGTGTGGCAGTCCCTCTGGAACACTGTAAAATATGCGATTGTTGAGGTACCACTGGGAATCGTGATAGCTCTTTTGCTGGCGGTTCTTATGCAGAAAAAGCTTGCCGGAAAAACTCTTTTCCGCACTCTTTTTTTCCTTCCGATGGTTTGCGCACCTGCTGCAGTTGCAATGGTTTGGAAGTGGCTTTACAATCAACAGTTTGGACTTCTGAACAATGTTTTTCATACGAATGTTGCATGGATTTCAGACCCAAAGATAGCCTGGATCAGTGTAGGAATAATCGGTGTATGGTCAATTATTGGATACAACATGGTCCTGTTCATTGGAGGGCTTCAGGAAATTCCTAAGGATTACTACGAAGCAGCGCAGATTGACGGAGCATCGTCTATAAGGCAATTCTTTTCCATAACAGTTCCACTGCTTAGTCCTACGACTTTCTTTATAGTTCAGACGAGGATTATAGGAGCACTCACGGTATTTGATCTTATGTTTATGGTAATGGACAAGACAAATCTTGCCCTTAATAAGACTCAGTCAATAGTATACCTGTTTTATACCTATGCCTTCACCAACGGCAACAGGGGCTATGGTGCCGCAATAGTAATGGTTCTTGTGGTGTTTATAATGATAGTTACGTTCTTCCTTCAGAAGCTTGAAAAGAAGATCGTTTATTACAATTAAGAAGGGAGAATGAGGATGGATAGCAGCATCAGTACAAAATACACTGTAAATAAAATAATCACTTATACAGTCCTTATAATCTTTGCAATTATTATGTTAGTGCCATTTGTATGGATGATACTTACGGCCATTAAAACCAATCAGGAAGCTATATCTGTGGATCCGTTTTATATTTTCCCCCACAACGGATGGCATTTCGAGAACTTTGCAACAGTATGGAAGAGCTACAATTTCATAACATTATACAAGAACACGATCCTGTTCATAATATTCCGTGTTATATGCGCATGCCTTACCGCGACCATGGCAGGATATGCCTTTGGAAGGCTTGAATTTCCCGGAAAGAAGATATTGTTCTCTCTGGTACTTATCCAGATGATGATACCTGCACAGATATTTGTGATTCCACAATATCTGATGGTGTCAAAGTTACATATTTTAAATACCACAGCGGGCCTTGTGTTCCCGGGGCTTGTTACAGCGTTTGGAACCTACCTGTTGAAAACGGGATACCAGTCGCTTCCCAAGGATCTTGAAGAGGCAGCGGCAATTGACGGCTGCAACATCGGACAGACATTTCTTTTCATAATGATGCCACTTACCAGATCATCCATGGTTTCACTGGGAATCTTTACGGCGCTATTTGCCTTTAAGGATCTTATGTGGCCAATGATAGTCTGCACAAATGCGAGCACTACGACCCTTAGCGCAGGCCTTGCCAAGATGCAGGGGCAGTACGGAAGCGACTATCCTGCCATGATGGCAGCCGCTGTTCTTGCAATTGTACCGATGATCGTAATATACATAATATTCCAAAAGCAATTTGTTGAGGGTATCGCAACCTCAGGAGGAAAACTTTGATATGTCGATAGTATATGATGAAAAGAGCAAGCTCTTTTCCCTGATGACTGCAAATACAGAGTATCAGATCAAGATAAATGAGCCGGGAATGGTTCTTCACACCTACTATGGTAAAAGAGTGAGTGGCTTTGATATGGGGTATCTGATCAAGGAACTGGACAGAGGGTTCTCGGGAAATCCCTATGAATGCAGGGACAGGAGAGGTATATCTGCAGACACGCTTCCGCAGGAGTACTCAACTGACGGGGCAGGAGACTACAGGGTATGTGCACTGTCACTTATTCTTTCAAATGGTTCAAGGACGGCCGATCTCAGATATAAGAGTCATGAGATCATTAAAGGGAGAGATGAGCTTAAGGGACTTCCATATGTAAGAGCGGAGAAAGATAAGGTTGACACTCTGAAGATATATCTTGAAGATAAGGTGGCAAAGGTTCTTGTTGTATTGTCATACCAGGTATTTGAGGAGAAAGATATTATTTCAAGATATTCTGTCATAAGAAATGAGTCTGACGCAGATATCTTTTTAAATAAAGCAGCATCTGCCTGTCTTGATTTCATAGGAAAGGAGCTTGATCTTATTCATTTTCACGGCCGCCATGCTTTTGAAAGACAGCCTGAGAGGTGCAGGGTTGGACATGAGATTCACAGGATAAGTTCAAAGAGGGGAACCAGCAGTCACCACAACAATCCTTTTGTGATCATCTGTGACAGGAATACGGACGAGTGGCAGGGTGAGAGTTATGGCATAATGTTGATGTACTCGGGAGAGCACGCCGAGGAAGTGGAAAAAGATCAGGCCGGAACAATCCGCGTTGTGAGTGGAATATCTGATGACCACTTTTTGTGGAAACTCAGCGAAGGGGAAGAGTTTGTGACGCCTGAGGTAATGCTGGCATTTACAGATAATGGGCTCTCAGAGCTTAGCTTACGCTTCCACAGGATCATCCGTGAAAATGTATGCCCTAAGGAGTTTCGCGATATCAAGCGCCCGGTTCTTATGAATAACTGGGAGGGTACCTACTTTGATTTTGATGATGACAAGATAATGGATATAGCCGACAGTGCCAAAGAAGCGGGCTGTGAGATGCTGGTCCTTGATGACGGCTGGTTTGGAGCAAGGTATGATGATCACGCGGGACTTGGAGACTGGGTGGTTAACAGGGATAAGCTAAAGAAGGGCATGGATGCCATTGCTGATCATGTAGAGAGCCTTGGCATGAAATTTGGCCTGTGGTTTGAGCCTGAGATGGTCAACGAGGACTCAGATCTTTACAGAGCGCATCCCGACTGGGCGCTCACTGATCCCGGTAGGAAGCCGGTGATGGCAAGAGATCAATTGGTGCTTGATATGTCCAGGTCTGAAGTTATAGACTATTTGTACGAGAGTATTTCAGCGGTGCTTAGGAGTGCTAAGATATCCTATATCAAGTGGGACTTCAACAGATCACTGTCAAATGTCTTTTCCGGAGGACTCCCCGCAGACAGGCAGGGAGAAGTGGCCCACAGGTTTGTCCTTGGCTCATACAGGCTGATGGAGAGATTGAGGGACAGTTTCCCTGATGTGATGATTGAGGGATGCTCGGGTGGCGGCGGAAGGTTTGATGCCGGAATCCTGTTCTACGCACCTCAGATATGGTGCTCTGACAACACTGAGGCGATCAATCGTCTGAAAATACAAAAGGGCACAACCTACGGTTATCCGGTGAGTACGATTGGAAGTCACGTGTCAGCTTCGCCCAACCACCAGACCGGCCGCGAAGTACCGCTTATGACAAGAGCAATTGCTGCAATGGCTGGAACCTTTGGCTATGAGCTTGACCCGAGGACACTCAGTGCAGACGAGAAGGCAATGATCCGCCGGCAGATAGACGTTTTTAACAGATATTATGATCTGATACAGAGGGGAATGTACCTTCGCCTGTCAGATGAACTTGACGAAGAGTACTACACTTCCTGGGGATTTGTGTCAGAGGATAAGTCCGAGGCGCTTCTTAATCTGGTGGTCACCGATGTGAGAGCCAATCCGGAAGTTATATACGTTCGCATGAGAAATCTTGATCCTGAAGCGATGTATGAGGTCGATAACTGTATCTCATCCTGTGAGAAGGTTCCGGAAAATGATGTGGGAGAGAAAGCAGATGTAATTGGACAGGTCTTTAGCGGAGCTGCGCTAATGAATGCAGGCTATGCCTTTGATCCCGTGTTCGGTTCATACCCGGCGATACAACTTCATTTTAGAAAGAAATGTTAAGAGACATCAATGGATTTCAAAATAGTTTTTTCAGATATAGACGGAACAATTCTAAACAGTGAACATAGAATGCTTAAGGGCACACTTGATGCAATATTTGCCCTAAAGAAAGCCAATATCCCTTTTGTCATTGCGACAGCAAGAGGACCATCCGGAGTACGGCCGATTTTTAAAAGATACGGGTTTACCTGCCCGATGATCTGTTATAGTGGGGCGCTTATCATTGATGAAAACGATAAGATAATGTACTCGGAGGGATTTGATGCCGATGACGCGAGGGATATTATTTCTTATATAGAGGCGGAGAAGATTGACTGTACATGGAATATCTATTCAGAAGAATTGTGGATTGTAAATGACAGGAATGACCGACTGGTCCGCGCAGAAGAGGAAATCGTTGAGGTCTGTGCAACAGAGGGCGGCATAGAGCTTCTTCCAAAAGATGCAATCATAGGAAAGCTCCTTTGCATATGTGAGCCTGAAGCAATATGTGGTATAGAAAATGAATTGAAAAAGAGATTTCCAAAGCTGTCGATAGTTAAATCCTCAGATGTTCTTCTTGAAATCATGGGAAAGGGAATTACAAAGGCCGACGGAGTCAGGCGAGTATGCTCGTATATGAACATTCCGCCGGAGAAAGCGGTTGCTTTTGGTGATCATTTTAATGATGCAGAAATGCTACGATCTGTAGGATTTCCTTTTCTGATGGGAAATGCTCCGGAGGAATTGAAGAAGGAATTCTCGTGTGTGATCGGAAGTAATGATGACGAGAGCATTTCAGAAGCCTTTAGGAGTATTGGCCTATTATGAACTACCGTCCATTTTGGTATTTCTGTCCAGAGCAAACCTGTACCAGTAAAATTAATCATCTTTATCAACATGATCCTCGTAGCTATTTCATATCTTCATTCCGGTGTCAAATATTAAAAGTTTTGACACCGGTTTCTTTATGCTGTAAAAATGCGGCTTTGAGTGTTTTCATATATAAGTGTCATTAAAGAAATGCTTTTTTAGATACTTTACTACAACAAACCATACTGTAATGATGTATTATGAGTAGGTAATAACTTTCAGTTTCGTTTAGTTCTCAACCGGGTGATATGAAAAGTGATAACAAAAAACGAATACGTTGTGGGAGGATTCCTTTAGACCATATGATTCTACTTGGATTCTATAAACTGTAGAGCTGTAGAGAGGACCATTCTGCTTAGCGCAGATAGCTCTATGACATGTAACTTGGTACGCTTTATCCGTAACCTATTGTTACGGACAGGAGGATAAATAAATGAATCAGCAATTGACTGGAAAATTCATTGCACAGCTTCGTAAGGAAAAGAATCTAACTCAGAAGGAGCTTGCGGACAAGTTGGGGATCAGTGATAAGACGGTTTCCAAGTGGGAGACTGGAGTTTCACATAGTTAAAGATACAGCCAACAGCCCACACTTACATTATTTGCTAAGGAAATACATACAGGTATCTCGGAGAAGACGAGACTGTTGACGTGATAACCTGGTACGATGTTGAGATAGGCATTTCCTATTCAC
>JAGBMP010000107.1 GCA_017634825.1 Butyrivibrio sp. | reverse complement strand
TGAAGAGGCAGCATTATGAAGGAGTCGAGCTTGTTATAGCTGCTCCATCCGGCCATGCAGTCTGAGCCGAAGTAGTTGATATAGGACTGGACAAAGACATTTGAAAAGGCCGTGATGACAGACTGAATACCGGTGGGAAGACCGATAATGATGATCAGTTTCATTATCTCTGGATTTATCTTAAGGTCCTTAAGCGTCAGTTTGTAGATGTCATCGGCACGAAGGAGCAGCCACATGATCAGCGCAGCGGATATGAACTGGGAGATAATGGTTGCATAGGCAACGCCCTCGATACCGAAGTGAAAGACCTTTACGAAGGTGAGGTCTAATATGATATTCATTACGCTGGTGAGGATTAAGAGAAAGAGCGGTCTTATGGTATCACCAACGGCACGCAATATTCCGCTTCCCATGTTGTAGATTAAAAGCCCGGTGATTCCCAGGAAATAGATGGTGAGATATTTGGAAGCATCTGCAAAAACGTCTTCGGGAGTTGCCATGAACCTTAGCATCGGCCCAACGCCTTTGGTTCCGATAATGGTAAAGGCGACGCAGAAGATGAAGGTCGAAGCCATGGTGGTCTCGATGGCCGTATGGAGACGGTCAATCTCTTTTGCCCCAAAAAAGCGCGAGATAACAACGCTGGCGCCGACAGAGAATCCGTTGAAGAAGAACACCAGCATATTTATTATCATTGTCGTGGATCCCACGGCAGCCAGGGCCTGTGTGGACACATAATTGCCCACCACAATGGAATCCACGGTGTTGTACAGCATCTGGAATATGTTCCCGAACATTAAGGGAAGTGAAAAAAGAAGTATCTGTTTTATTATTGAACCGCTTGTCATATCTCTTGCGGTTGAACTTTTTGCTCCGGGCATGATGGATAAACCTCAAGTGATTTCGGGTTATCTGCTGCTTAGGCTTGATAGGAACTGCTTGGTCCGCTCCTCTTTAGGGTTGTTTATCAGCTCTTTTGCAGAACCCTTTTCCAAGATTATACCATCATCCATGAAGATTGCGATATCAGCAACATCTCTGGCAAAGGCCATCTCGTGAGTTACGATGATCATGGTGGTGTGGCGACTTGCCAGTTCCCTGATAACGCGGAGAACTTCTCCTGTAAGCTCGGGATCAAGGGCAGATGTGGGCTCGTCAAAGCACAGAATATCAGGCTCCATGGCAAGTGCCCTGGCGATGGCAACACGCTGCTGCTGACCACCGGAGAGCTGGTGAGGGTAGTTACTCATCCTGTCCGCAAGACCCATTTCTGCCAAAAGAGCTTTTCCCTTTTCTATGATCTCATCCTTCATTGAAGGATCCGAGTGAAGAAGGGGAGCAAGCGTGACATTTTCAAGTGCTGTGTACTGAGGGAACAGATTAAACTGCTGAAATACAAGGCCGAAGTGCTTTCTGTTCTCTCGCAGCTGCCCGGGATCCGTTATGGGATTTGCTCCGTCAAGAAGGAGCTTGCCACGGACAGTTATTGTACCCTCATCCGGAGTCTCAAGGAAATTAAGACAGCGAAGAAGAGTTGTCTTACCGCTTCCCGAGGACCCGATGATGGACAGGGTCTGTCCCTCTTCAAGGTCAAAGCTGATATCCTTTAAAACCTCTGTGTTTTCAAAATTCTTTTTAATATTCTTAACTTCTAAGATAGGCATATTCATATTTCCAGTCTAAGCAAAACTTTTTATCTGAAATAATCCAGTCTCTTTTCAATCCTTGCAAAGAGTAATGACAACAGTCCGCTGAAGATCAGGTAGAAAGCGCCGGTGTAGAACAGCGGCCAGATAATTCCGCTGCTCTTTATAAATGACTGACCGTTCCAGATGATCTCGTATACTGCGATGACCCTGGCCAGCGAAGTGTCTTTTACCAGAGTGATGATCTCGTTGGAGATGGGAGGAACGATCCTCTTTATCAGCTGAAGCATGGTGATCTTAAAGAAGATCTGGCTCCTGCTCATACCAAGAACCTTGCCGGCTTCCCTCTGGCCCACAGGGATGGACAAAATTCCGCCCCTGTAGATTTCGGAAAAATAGCAGGCATAGTTGATGACAAAAGCGATCAGCGCAGCGAGAAAACGCCCTCTGTTATCGGTTCCCCAGACGTTGATCCCAAGGAAGATTCCGGGGCCGTAATAGATAACAAGGAGCTGCAGCATGAGCGGAGTTCCTCTTATGACCCAGATTATCAGCCTGATGGGGAGTTTTATGAGTTTGACCTTGCTCATTGAGCAGAGGCATATAGCAAGTCCCAGAGGCAGGGAGAACACGAGAGTCAGGCAAAAGAGCTTTAGCGTTCCCCAAAAGCCTTCCAAAAGGGACAAAGTAACAGTCCAAAACATCAGTAGTTTAAACTCCTTTATTATGGTGCGATAACAGCATCCTGTACGCCGTAGGTTGTGGCGATGGCTGTTGTTGTTCCGTCTTTGTAGTACTTATCAAGCTGGTCGTTGATGTATGCAGCAAGGTCAGATCCCTTACGGCAGCCGATACCGTACTCCTCGGTTGTAAGCTCTGCAGTGTGAGCAAGGTCAGGATAACTGGTTCCTTCACCGATCATGGCACCTGCCATGAGAAGGTCGATGATGCAGGCATCCGATGTTCCAGCGTCAACTTCCATAACTGCGTCAGCCTGTGACTGGAGGGATGTGTAGTTAAATCCGTTCTCCTTGGCAGCAGCTTCTCCTGCTGAACCTGCCTCAACAGCAAAGCTGAGGGCCTTGGCTGACTCTGCATCCTGGTACTGGCCTGCTACGTCTGCCTTAACAACCACTACCTGAGCGTTGTTAAGGTATGGATTGGTGCACTCCATTGAGTTCTTAACTTCATCGGTAAGTGTCATTCCGTTCCATACAACGTCGATGGATTTATTGTTGAGCTCAAGGATCTTGTTATCCCAGTCGATCTCTACAAATTCAACCTTTACTCCAAGTGACTCACCGACTTTATTGGCGAGGTCGGCATCAAAACCGATCCAGTTTCCGCTCTCGTCCTTGTAATCCATTGGAGCAAAATCCGTGATACCAACTATGAGTGTTCCCTTGTTCTTTATGTAGTCAAGGTCGCTCTCTGTAGCCTTTGCTCCGCAGGCTGTCAGTGAAAGCATGGCAGTCACAAGTAAAGTTGCAAAAATTTTCTTTTTCATACGATCTCTCCTCAAAATTTAATTGATGTTTTTTAAGCATATTCACTACTTTATCACACTACCACACTAAATTGCAAGACTATTTATAATA
>JAGBMP010000106.1 GCA_017634825.1 Butyrivibrio sp. | reverse complement strand
GTAAGAGAGAACTTCCTCCGGGGTCTTCCCTCCGGTGAGATTAACTTTTGTTTCAAGGCCAAGCTCTTTTACCATATCTTTGAGCCTCTCCTTAAGGGGACCATCGCCCACGATATCCATGGTAAAATCAAAGCCTGCAGCCTGTAGCGCTGCTGCTACCTTGACTGCAAACTCAGGGTGCTTAAGGTCAATAAGCCTTCCTGCCCAGCACAGGCGCTTTTTATCTCCGCCTCTTACGGCTACTGCCTCGCTACCTGCTGCATCGGGAAAATATCCCCATTTCAGCATCTTGCCGGGGAAGCTTTTGATCAGGTTAAAGTCTGATGCCACATAAGCTCCGGTGCAGAGAAGATAGACCGGCTTATTCCTGAACTTAAAGTGCTCATTGTACTTCTTCATAAGACCGCGAGGGCTAATGAATTTCCACTGACCCTCTCTGTAAATTCTCTCGCTGACACGGAAGGAGAGCTTACCGGAGGAGAGCCTTTTTTGCTCCACATCCCAGATGCGGTCCTCAGTCCAGCCAAAGAGAACGACGTCGGAGTTAAGGATAAGGTCTTTGGCCCGCTCCTCTTCCTCGTAGTAGCGCACCACAAAGGAAAGGGCCTTGTCATCGAATCCCCACCCCATATTAAGGCGTTTCTCCTCCATGGGTATGGTCTGGATAAAGAAAAACTCCACATCATCGCCTATTTCGCTCATGGCCTTACAGAAAGGCAGCTGGTGGTGATTTATGTAGTTGGAAACAAATGTTATCCTCAATTTCTCTTACCCTTGTCTGTCATCGATGTCTTTGTAGATCTCAATAAGTCTCTTAAAGTTGGTATCAGCGTTGTGGGTGATCCTTGCATGGGCAGCTGCATTGTCACCGTAAACTGCCGCGATAACGGGCTCGTCCCATATCTGAAGGATCGCTCTTGCTATATCGTCAGCGTTACCCTTTTCAAATAAAATGCCGTCCTTATTCTCGGAAACCATGTCGGGGATTCCGCCAATTCTCGATGCTGCTATCGGCACGCCAAGGAGCATGGCTTCTCCCAGTGAATTGGGAGAATTCTCAATGACAGAAGGGCAGACGAAGACGCTGCACTTAAGGAAGCGCTCTTTCATCTCCTGGTCGTTCAGCATTCCTACCATGGTGACTTTCTTTTTAAGATGGCCCTTGGAAATAAGGCTCTTTATATACTTGCCATAGGCACTGGCTCTCATGAAGTACGGATACTTGCTCTCGCCTTTGCCGATGATGTTGTTACCGGCCACATAGAGGTGAGCGTCCGGATACTTCTCCAGTATCTTGGGCATTGCATTTAATACAAAGTGGAAGCCCTTAAGAGGGTAATCTCCCTGAGACAGGAAGATGGTGTGTGGCTCTGCCTTCTTTTCACTCCACTTGCCCATGTAGAAGCAGGGTCTCATGGTCTCGTTCATGTGATAATATCTTGCTTCGGGATTGATCTTCCCGATCTCGCTCTTGTCAAAAGAGGTTCTTCCGGTTATATTGCCGGCAAGCATGATGGCTTCTCTCTCATGCTCTCCGCGGATCTTATATTTCTCCTGCTGCTGCATAATGGAGTCATCTTTAAGTCTGTCCCTTAAAGTCACGGTTCTCTGAACCTCTTCCGGAATGTCAGCCATGTACTCCCTTGCGATCACACTGCAGACACCCTGGATTCCCAAAAGAACTCTGTCCGGATTGCCAAAGGCTCTTATCATTGCCAAAGTGTGCGGGAATTCTGTACCAAAGATGTGGACCACATCGGGCTTAAAGTCATCCAATATAACATGGAACCTGTTCTCAACCGTTCCGTCGTAGATCTCGGGATGGTTTAAATCCTCCCTGAAACCATAATAAGTAATGCCGTCTATCTCCTCGCTGGATGAGGCAATACTGCCTTCAGCGGGAAAACATACGGCCAGAGTGATCTTTTCGTCGTCCTTTTTCTGCTGCTTTATTCTGTTAAGACATCCTGTGAGCCATCCCTCTCTTACCGAATACGGCAGATCATGAGCAATGGCGTAGGCAGGAAGCATGATGTTGCAAAGCCAGAGTACTCTCAAATCTATTACCCCTTATTTATCTCCTTTTGCCTCTAAGCGCATAAATGATGTTCTTGACGGCATTGTAAGGACCTGAAGTTAACTTGTTTGAAGCAATCGCTGTACGCAGAGAAGAAAGAGTTATTATTCTCAAAAAGTCATACTTCTTTATCTTGGACGCAGGAAGATACATTGCGATGATCTCCTTGCGCTCTTTCTCCGATATCTTGAGGTTCTGGGCAGAATAGCCTCCGCCCTCATAGTCAGTGATTATAACCGGCATATACACGGTTTCTGCCTTCTCTCTGTAGAAGCACCTGAGGAACTGCTCATAGTCAGCTCTTACCTTGTACTTAAGGTCAAAGGGATTTCTGCAGATAAGGCGTTCATCGTAAAAGCAGGCCTGATGCGACGGAACATTCCGGTAGCACCCGTAGTCATCCATCTTGGGGTTGGAAGCGACTTTGCTGCCTGCTGAGCAGTCAAAGATATCTCCGTAGTATATTACGGGAAGTGTGGTGCCTTCCATAAGGTTCCTCTCAACGATATGCCTGTGCACATCCCTGAGTACATTTTCATTTCTGAACAGATCTCCGCAATTTAAGAAGAACACGTATGATGGGCTCTCCCCAACCTTAAGCTCCCCATCCAGAGAGGCGCAGGCTATATTCATTGCGTGATAGATACCGTTGTCACAGCTCTCCATCAGTGTGATCTTGCCGGGATTCTCATCCCCTGCCTTGCTGACAGGATATGCTGCCTTTAACTTCTCAAGTGATCCGTCGGTGGACATTCCGTCTTTTACAAGTATCCTGTAGTCCGTAAAGGTCTGTCTGTTTACGCTCTCTACAGTCTTAAGGAGCTTGTCTCCCGCGTTATACGAAACGACAATTATTGTAAAAAATGGCTTCTTCATAGCTTTCTCCCATGCCTGACTCCGCTGCACAAAAGCTTGTAGCAGTGCATTAGTCCCAATTCTTTGCACATTTCATTTCTGTTTATAAAAAGAAATCTAAATCCAAGTATCATGGCCATCTTCCCGTAAAGAAAATGGTATAGTACTCCTCTGTCAAAGAAGAATTTCTCATCCTTGTAGCCCTTAAACCAGGTGGACTGTCCCTTGCGCTCTTTGCCTATGGCTACAGGAGTCCTGTAGATTGCAAGTCCGGCCTTCAGACAGTCATGTAAAAAGAGAGAGTCCTCTCCGTTCATATATGGCGCTCCGCCTCCAAACAAAAGCGAATATCTTACGCCACTGTCCAATAGCTTTTGCCTTCTTGCACATATGGCATAAGCCGGATATCTGCCGTAGTTACGCCAGTTGACCTTTGCAAAATCCGTGTTCCAGTATGTTTCCCTGCCCTCCTGAGCCTTGACGTTAAATAATAAGATGTCAGCCTCCGGATGCCTATCAAACTCTGCGATCACCTTCTGAACATACCCATCGTCATAGATGATGTCGTCATCACCGAACTGTATGAGCTCGTGGTCGGCATTTTGAAGGGCTGTATTTCTTGAAAGACCTACGCCCTTTTCGGCCCTGCAGATGACCATGGCTTCGTAATCCTTAAATTCCTGTATGTAATCACAGTTTTTGCCCGCCGTATCTGCGTCCTGCGCATGGCCGATAAGCTGGTTGACTATGACAGCATCGCAGTCCAGGTTCATGTTCCCAATGAGCTCTTCGGGATCCTTGTTAACGGCAGATATTAAGATTTGCAGTCTCTCGTTGGCCATTGCTGACTCCATCATGAGTTCTTCTGTGCTGTAATCTGATTCTGCTCAACGCCCTCTGTACTGTCCGGAGTAAAGAGGATCTTGACGGTAAGAAGCATCAGCTTAATATCCAGCCAGATCGAATAGTTTTCGATATATGTAAGGTCAAGTTTTAACTTATCATAAGGTGTGGTGTTATATTTGCCGTAAACCTGCGCATATCCGGCAAGTCCTGCCTTAACCTTCATTCTGAAGGCAAACTCAGGCATCTCCTCAAGGTACTGCTTGATGATCTCGGGACGCTCAGGTCTTGGTCCGATGAAAGACATATCGCCGGCGAGGATGTTAAAGAGCTGTGGAAGCTCATCAATTCTGCAGGAGCGGATGAATTTACCGACCGGTGTTATTCTTGAATCGTTCTTGGAAGCAAGTCTGGCAACGCCATCTTTCTCGGCATCAACCTTCATGCTCCTGAACTTCATGATCTTAAACTCCTTCATGTCCTTGGTGCAGCGGATCTGCTTGTAAAGAACCGGTCCCTTATCATAACACTTGATAACAATGGCTGTTATCAGCATGATAGGTGATGACAGGATGATCAGAATAAGCGATAAGAATATATCAAAGAGTCTCTTGATGGCTCTCTGCTCTATCTTAATGGAATACTCTCTAAGGAGAAGTACTGGCGTATCAAAGAGATGGAGCTGGGATGACCCCTTTAAGAGAACATCTGTTATCTTAGGCATTACGTATATTCTGATGTTCCTGCCGTAGCAATACTTAACAAGACCGTTTCTGAACTGACTCGGCACATCCCAGATAACAACACCGTCATATTTGCCAAGGCACTCTTTATATACCGCATCTATTCCCTCAGAGATGTTGATCTTCTTGGCGATGTGGTACTTATCTTTTCTGGTGTTGAACTTGGTCACAATATCATCAACAGGATATACTCCGCTTACAAGAAGAAGCTCCCTGGGCGGGAATATATGCATATAAATTGCATTTGTTATGTATGCCCACACGAAGGCTATAATTAGCTGGAAGAGGAAAATCACCAGGATCGGATGAACCTGAACCAGCCAGTTGTTCAAAAGCGAAATCTGGAAATAGGAGATGAAATTGACCATGAACAGTGCGAATATCTGTGAGAAGAACACGTCCATGGGTCTTAGGTAGCCGATCTTGAGTCCGCCGTATGTGTTTGAGAAAAACAAAAGCAGAATAAAATAGATGGCAAGAATAAGAAGGTGTCCACGGAAATAGAGCTTAAGTCCGTTACCAAGCTCATATCCGTCCACACTTATACGAGGTCTTGAAACCTCGGGATAGTATACATCAAACCAGAACCATGCATATACAGCTGTCTGCATACACAGTCCGATAAATCCCATCAACAAAACAAGAATTCTCTTTTTTGATTCTCTTTGTTTCATACTCTTCCCACGGCAGTTAAACCCTTCTAAGGGTTGCTCTTACTGCCCATCCTCCAAAATAAAATAATGCCCCGGCCACAGAAAGTCCTGCGATGTTTCTGTACAGGAACCATATCCTTCTTATGGCCTCCAGCTTATTAGAAGACAAAGACTTGGCCGGTCTTCTGTATATAGCCAGATTCTCATCAAGACCGTATGCCTCGTACCCACTCTTTAATATCCTCCACCAGGTGGCTGTATCTTCGCTGGGGACATTGGGCATGTGGATAATTTCCATGTCAATCTTCTCGGTATCAAACATCACCGTGGTGGTGAAGATTATTGTCCTTGAAAGTGCCTGCTTGTACTTAAGAACCGGCGGCACATGAACAATCCTGCCTGTAGGGTTTGCTTTCTCATCGCCAAATTCATAGGCGTGGAAACAAAAGGCTGCGCCTGTCTTCTCCATGTATGCCACCTGCTTTTCAAGCTTATTGGGCATCCACACATCATCTGCATCAAGAAAAGCGATAAATCTTCCGGAAGAAGCATCAATACCGGTATTCCTGGCTTCTGCTGCTCCCTGATTGACATTCTTTCTTATGAGACGGATCCTTTTACCCTGTTTCTTGATGTAATTCTCGATGATCTCGGCGCTGTTATCCCTGGATGCGTCATCTACAAGAATAAGTTCCCAATCCTTGTAGGTCTGACTGCAGACCATATCCATGGTCTTCTCTATGTAGTTTGCTGCGTTATAGACCGGAACGACAATGCTGACCATCACAGCTCCTCTTTAACTATATATAAGGGACGTTTCTTGACTTCGAGGTAGGTCTTGGACAGGTATTGTCCGACGATTCCCACGCTAAAGAGCTGAACGCCGCTTACAAACAAAATGATGCAGACCATGGAAGCCCATCCTACGGTATTATTGGGATCTCCCACAGTAAGCTGTCTTACCATGATCACGATGATAAACAGAAATGCTACTATGCAGAAGAACACTCCAAGGAATGAAGCCATGGCAAGAGGCGCGGTTGAAAATGCCATGATCCCGTCAAGGGCATAGACAAATAGCTTCCAAAAAGACCACTTGGTCTCTCCCTTCTTTCTCTCAACATTTTCAAACTCAAGCCACTTATTCTTAAAGCCAACCCAGCCAAATATTCCTTTGGAGAATCTGTTATATTCTTCCATTGAAAGTATGGCATTTACGAAATCCCTGGTCATAAGCCTGTAATCTCTGGCTCCATCGACAATCTCGGTGTTGGACATCTTATTGATTATCTTATAGAACTTCCTTGCAAAGAAGGACCTGATGGGAGGCTCTCCCTTTCTGTTCACCCTTCTGGTTGCAACAGAATCATAGCCATCTTCGGTAATGGCCTTTAGCATATCCGGAAGAAGAGCCGGCGG
>JAGBMP010000105.1 GCA_017634825.1 Butyrivibrio sp. | reverse complement strand
GCCATATCTCTCCAAGTATATCAAGGAGAAGTCAGGCATGACATTTGGAGAGAACGTAAAGAGAATAAGACTCAACAAGGCCAGCACACTCCTTAGGAACGGAAACATGAAGGTTGAGAAGGTTGCCGAGGCAGCAGGCTACCAGAACGTTGAGCATTTCAACAGGCTCTTTAAGAAAAAATACGGAATGACTCCTGTACAATACAGAAGTAGCAGCAGAT
Source organism: Butyrivibrio sp. (assembly GCA_017634825.1). Lineage (GTDB taxonomy): Bacteria > Bacillota > Clostridia > Lachnospirales > Lachnospiraceae > Butyrivibrio. Next base: position 5,735 of record JAGBMP010000105.1, on the reverse strand, counting down.
GAAATTAAAGGTATAAATAAGCAGAGACAGCGGGGATATTATTATTCCCTACTGTCTCTGTTTTTATTTATAGATTTATGCAAGATTCTTAATCAAGGTTTTTGTCATATTCCAGGATATCTCCCGGCTGACAGTCCAGGGCTTCACAGATGGCCTCCAGGGTTGAAAAGCGCACGGCGCTTATCTTTCCGGTCTTTATCTTGGAGAGATTTACGTTGCTGACACCAACCTTTTCAGAGAGCTCGTTAAGGCTAATCTTGCGATCGGCCATCACACGGTCAAGTCTAAGTACAATTTTTCCCATAAGCGCCTCCTTAAAGTGTCTCGTCAGATTCTGTCTGAAGAACAGCACCATACTTAAATACATATGCAAGTCCGAAGAGAAGCAGTATCACGATAACAGTCGGGATATCGATGTTAAAACCTGTTCTGATGTTACTTGTAAATGCTGTTTCCATAAAGCTCTCAAATCCGCCACCTAAAACGCACCAGGGAATCAGTACCCATGCACAGTTCTTCATTCCCTTTATGATATCTTCTTCGAAAGGTGAGTTGCAGGTTTCCAGTGACTTGCAGAGCTTACCAACATAGAAGAAAAGAAGTGCGTTGATTGCCATAAATACTGCTGCCACGAAGCATATTGCTGCGATTCTGCCACTTGTAATGGTTGCTCCGTCACCCTGGAGCTTAAAGGTAGCTATCTTGCCATCCTGATCAAAGGTCACATCTTCAAAAGAATAGTTAGTTCCGTTGATTGATGTAGAACCCTGTGGAAGGTTGCCGGATTCAGCGTCCTTACTTGCTGATGTAAGTGAGCCAATCATCTTGGAATCCAGGTTAACGGTGAGTGTTGCTTCATCATTCATCTTGAATACGAAATCTTCCTTGGGAATTGTAAGGAACATTATTCCGCTCACTATCATTGCTACGCATCCGATCTCAAGAGCGATCATTGCTATCTTGCTGAGGATCCTTCCTGCCTTACCGATACTGTTTATCTTGCTGATTGCATTTTCCTTGTTCATTTCATTTCCTCCTGATGTCATGTAAATTATATTCATGTTGTCTTGGTTACAATCCCGCGGTTAACGAAAACATTTAATTTTTAATGTTTATCGTTAAATACATTTAACAATCCATTTTATCCTTTGTCAACTATTTTTTAATGTTTATCATTAAATTTTATATATTATGCGAAAAATACAGTCGGGGTTGCATTTCGTTTTACAATATATGCCCCGTCCCCAGGTACCAAAAATGAGCCCTTGACTCCGTCCCTGGGGCTCAAAAAAAGAAAGCCTCAAAAGATGAGGCTTTCTGCGATCTCCTTCAGTTCGGATTTCCGATCCGAAAGGAGCAAAAGTTTATTGTATTCGTAGTACGCATCGTTTCCGGTTTCCCTGACGAACTTGAGGCTGTAATAAGCGCTTGAGAGTTCTGTGAGGAAGATGACCATCTCCTGGCTGCCGGTCAGGGACTCCTTATCACCGAAGGTCTCCTCCAGGAACCTGAAGCTGTTAGTGAGGTGCTCTCCTGTCACCTTGATGTTCTCCTGGCGGACGTTTTCTCTCTTGGTAAACCAGTTCTTCGAAAGCACAAAGGCGCTTGTAACCTCAGGGGTAGGTCCCATGTTGAAGGTCAGATATGATACAAGGTCTTCCAGGGCGCTTATGGCCAGTGCCCTTATGCGCTCATCCTCATGGCTGACCATTCCGGCTTCTCTGTCATTAGCAAGTTTAAGCTCCATGACTCCAATGCGGTCCTTATACCATCTGTTTGCGTTTGCCTTTTTGGACTCCTCATCCTCTGAGAAAGCACCAAACTCCTTGATAGTATCAAACAAAATCTTCTGAACTGCCTGCTCCTTGCCATAGCTCCTGAATTCCTCCATGAGCCTGTCTGTAAGAAGGCCTATGATACTGAGTTTCTCGTCAAAAGAGCCTTTCCTGATGCTCTCTTTATCCTCAGGAAATCTTCCTTCCAGGATCTCGGGGATCTTGTAGAGCTCATTGTAGCGCTGATACAGCTCATAGTAGGTTGCAAAATCCCTTGCGATCTCTTTGTTCTGAAGATACTGGGCTGTGAGATTCTCATCAATCGGGATTCCCAGTTTCTCGCTGACTTTCATGGTCCTCGAAAGGTCTTCCCAGCCACGGGCGGTAACAAAGCTCCTTCCCTCAACATCGGTCTTTATACTGTAGAAATTGTCTTTCTTGATCTCGAGATAAGCCATGATGGCTCCGTGGACTGAAGCCTTGTAAGCGTAGTCTTTCCAGGCATCGAAATCTTCTTCGATATTGATCTGCCTTACTCGGTCCAGAGTAACAATATCAAAATCCCTTACGGACTTGTTGTACTGAGGCGGATTTCCTGCGGTCACGATAACAAAGCCGTCAGGCAGTCTGTGGCTTCCAAAGGTCTTATACTGCAGGAACTGGAGCATGGTGGGCGCCAGCGTCTCGGATACGCAGTTTATCTCATCCAGGAAAAGAATTCCCTCCTGCACTCCACTCTTTTCAATCTGCTCATACACAGCTCCTATTATCTCACTCATGGTGTATTCGGTAACGGAATACATTTTTCCTCCAAACTCCTTCTCGGAGATCATTGGAAGTCCGATGGCACTCTGCCTGGTGTGATGAGTTATGGTATAGGCCACAAGATTCACGGACAGCTCATGGGTGATCTGCTCCATGATGGCAGTCTTACCGATTCCGGGAGGTCCCATCAAAAGGATGGGCCTTTGTCTCTCAACCGGTATCTCGTACTGCCCGGCTTCGTCCTTTTGAAGATAGACCCTGACTGCGTTTTTAACTTCTTCTTTTGCCTGATTTATATTCATGTCTTTCCCTTCTTCTATCTGTCTTTTATGTCAAAAGATCTTTTCATACGTACAGTTTATACGCCCAGTCCGGGACGTTTTCATCATCATAATCCGAATCTTCCACAAACACAAAGGCTGTGTCGTACCCGGTCGGTGTCTCCGGAAATGTTCCGTAGCCATCGGTAAAATAGATAAGGCCCTTCAGATTTTCAAAGTCCCCTCTCTTTCTAAGCTCATCAACCTTCTCGAACACAGGCCTGAAGTCCGTTCCATAGCCGCCTTCAACATGTATGCCTTCGGAGTATTTCTTCATATCATCGACAGAGGTTATATTCTCGACTCTCTGCACCTGATCATCACACTCTATGATAACTATTTTTATCCTCTGAAAAAAACTGTCTCCTGTCAGCAAAAGAGCTGCTGTCTCATTCAGAAACTGCTGGACTATTGTCTCCTTGCAGGAGGCGGAGGTGTCTATGGCAATGACGAGCTCCTGTATCTTCTTGACCTCCCTGAATTCGTTCTCCTCAATAAGAGGCATGTTGCCATAGTGGTCAAGGCCAAAAGAGTACATTCCGTAATCGAAGCTGTCCATGTCGATTCCGCCTTCCTCCCTCAGCACCTTAAAGCGCCGCAAAAACTCTCTGTAATCCGTGCGGGAGGTATTTTCAAACTTAAGTATCCAGTCCAACTTTCCAAGCCTGTCACTTGCATTTTTCCCTATGGTCTCTATCTCAGTCTGAAGGCGCTTTGCTTCCTTATCCCAGTCCTTTTCTTTTCTCTCTATCTGCTTAAGACGCCTTGGGTTTATGTACTTTTCTTTTTTAGGAGTATTATCCTGAGTATCATCAGGCTTACCCTCGGGTGAGTCCATATCGTCATCCAAAGGCGGTTTATCTTTTTCCCGATCAGGCTCATCTTCCGGAAGGCGCAGCCAGAAGCTATGGTCGTCAAGCTTAAACTCCCGCTCTAATTTCTCGTACTCCCGCTCTTCAAGCTCGTTGGCAGGATCTGAGAAGTACCGGTAGAGTTTTTGTACAGTAAGGACCTTTAGCTCTTTTTCCAAAAGAGTGTACCAGCGGTCGCGATAGTCTGATGTCACCCGGTAGATGCACTGATAATCAAGGCTGTCCAGGATCGACTCCACCACGATGTCGGCGCAGAGATCATAGAGCCGCACATCCTCATAAGTTTTTGAGTAATACATATGCTTAAATATGCAATGAAGGAGCATGTGGACATAGGTCCTGTTGAGCTTGCCCGGCTCCTCCACAAAGAGCCTTAGCACGTAAGTCGGATTAAACCTGATGTTTACTGCATCCGTGCCAATACTTGTGGTGGAAAGATCCATCTCATAGCCAAGACCTGAGAGGCTTGATGCCATGAATCGCATATCTATATAAAGTTCTGTTCTTGAGGCTCCGAGGACACTTTTCCCGGTCTGTTCAAGGTTTTCCCGAAGGCCTAAGCTTCTGTCTGTCATTTTTATTCCTATTTTTGAGACTTTTAGTGTTATAATAATCTTCTATGCATTATAATACTATATATTCGATGAGAATTAATCAAAAGAAATGGGGATTATTATGGGCTATAGTTTTGTTGTATTTGCAGATGGCTGTGCAAATCTTCCGCAGGAAATGCTTGAAGGGATCAAACTGATTCCTGATGAATATTTAATGGAGGATGTACCACAGGTTTATCTTGGGGATGTGGATCATTTTGACGGCAAGTCTTTTTATGATCAGTTGCGCTCCGGCAAGGTTGCAAAGACATCTCTTTTAAACACTCACCTTTTTGAGACACATTTTCGTCCCGAGCTTGAGCAGGGAAACGATATCATTTATGTTTCCATGAGCTCAGGTATCAGCGGAACCTACAACGCTGCCAAGATCGCAGCGGAAGAACTTATGGAGGAGTTCCCGGGACGTTTTATCCATATCGTTGATTCACACGGCTGCGGTTTTGGAAACGGTCTGCTTGCTGTTAAGGCAGCTGCGCTGGCCAAAGACGGAGTCGATGTAAAAGAGGCAGCGGCCATTGTGGATGAAGCTGTACCACATACCTGTCAGTACTTCACAGTTGATGATCTTAACTTCCTTAAGAGAACCGGCCGTGTAAGCGGTGTTGCAGCAAGTATCGGTACTGTTCTCAACATCAAGCCTATTCTCTACGGAGACAGCACTGGTCACATCGTAACCTGCGGTAAGGTAAGAGGAAGAAGCCAGGCAATCAGTGCTCTGGCCAAGAAATTCAAGGAAAAGGTAATGGATACTCCGGATCAGCATATCTGCATCTCCCACGGCGACTGCCTTGATGATGCCAAGGCTCTTGAGAAGATGGTAAAAGAGATTGTTCCGAATGTTCCAATTACTATCGCAATGCATGAGCCCTTTTCCGGTTCACACGTTGGCCCCGGAATGCTTGGACTGTTCTTCTACGGAAAAGAAAGATAAAAATACGCCTCCGGCAAATCGCCGGGGGCGTTTCTTATTACATCAATCCTCTGACAATGATCACAAGAATCATTATCGGTAATACAAATCTAAGATATGGTCTTAGTGCTCTTGGCATTCTTAAGCCCTCTCCGTCATTGACTTCCTGACGGAAATTATCAAAGCCCCAGCCAAAACTGAACACACAGAATATTACAAAGATAAGCGATCCGACAGGGAGCATTAAGTTACTTACGATAAAATCCTCGAAATCAAGGACGTTTCCTTTGCCAAAGAAATTTATGCCGCTCCACTTGTTGAATCCAAGGACACATGGAAGGCTGGCAAATATCATGAAGATGCAATTGAAAACAATTGCTTTCCATCTGTCAATTCCAAAGTTATCGGTAATACATGCAACCAGGTTTTCGAAAACAGCCGTTACAGTTGAGAAGCTTGCAAAGGACATAAACACAAAG
>JAGBMP010000018.1 GCA_017634825.1 Butyrivibrio sp. | reverse complement strand
GGCTTACCAGCAGGCTTTACCGTCTCCTCAACAAATGTATTCCATTCCTTACACCCCGGGCACTGTCCCATCCATTTGGATGACTCATACCCGCAGCTCTGACAGAAAAAAACCGATTTAATCTTTGTTGCCATTTAACCTCCCTTATACCCCACAAATTAAAAAGAGCTTTCCTTACCGGGGAAAGCTCTTTGATAATATTTTGTTATTTACAGACCTTGACCTCTACAGGGCCTTCGCCTGACAGTTCCACGCTGATGTTCAGCTTGCCGCCAAGATTTGTTGTCATCTTGCCGATGCTGTTTCCGCCAACAGATACACTGTACTCAGTGTTCTCCAGGAGTCCAAGTGTGATCTGTGCATCGCTGTCACCCTCTACGCTGAACTCCACCCCGTTATCTGTCTCCTTGAAACCTGTGACAGCAGTTCCGGGAACTGACTCATAAACAAAGTTCTCATTACTCTCGAGCTTTGTGATATCCTTGTAGGTCTTTACCTTGAGGATATTACCGTTGTGCTCAAAATTCTCCAGCTTCTTCTTTTCCGGAAGCTTGTAATTGCCAAAGCTTACAGTGCCATCACTTTCAGCTTTGATCAACTGTTCTACGACAGCCATAGTAGTCCTCCTAAGCATGTTGCACTTTTAATAAGTAACCCATATATAAAGTATATCCTACTCCGACACATTATTAAATTAAATTTTTCTTATTTTTTGACCGGCTTTTTTGTCGTCTTTTTGGCCGGCTTTTTCGTTGTCACTGTGCTCTTTGTTTTGGACGACCCCTTACTCTTTGTGGTCTTTACAGACACCTTCTTGACAGAAGAACTCTTTCCGTCTTTTCCCACAAAAACAACCTTGTCATCCTTAAGAGTTACCGTAACATCCATACCTGCCTTGATGTTGCCCTTAAGAAGCTCTTCGGCCATAGCATCCTCAATGGTGGACTGGATAGCTCTTTTAAGAGGTCTTGCACCCATCTTGGCATCGGAGTGCTTGGTTACGAGGTACTTCTTAACTGCAGGTGAGATGGTAAGATTGATATCCATCTGAGCCTTGCATCTCTTGGAGAGGTTCTGAGAAAGGAGTGTTACGATGTCCATCATCTCTTTCTCTGTAAGAGTATGGAATACCATGATTTCATCAATACGGTTGATGAACTCGGGTTTAAAGAGCTTTTTCACCTCTTCCATAACGCCGCTTTTCATGTCTTCGTAATCTCTCTTGGCATCAGGTCCTGCGCCAAAACCGAGCTTCTTGGGATCTACGATCTTCTGAGCTCCTACATTGGAAGTCATGATAAGGATGGTATTCTTAAAGCTTACCTTTCTGCCCTTGGAATCTGTGATGTGTCCGTCATCAAGCACCTGAAGAAGGATATTAAAGATATCCGGATGGGCCTTCTCAATCTCATCAAACAGGATTACGGAATACGGATGGCGACGTACCTTCTCAGAGAGCTGGCCTCCGTCATCAAATCCTACATATCCGGGCGGTGACCCGATCATCTTGGACACCGAATGACCTTCCATATACTCAGACATATCAACTCTTATAAGAGCATTCTCATCACCAAACATTGCCTCTGCAAGTGCCTTGGACAACTCTGTCTTACCTACACCTGTAGGACCCAGGAAAAGAAATGATCCGATAGGTCTGTTTGGATCCTGAAGTCCGACTCTTCCTCTTCTTATAGCCTTGGAAACCGCCTTTACAGCATCCTCCTGGCCGATAACTCTCTTGTGGAGTATAGACTCAAGCTTAAGGAGCTTCTCAGACTCTTTTTCTGCAATCTTCTTAACAGGGATTCTGGTCCATTCAGCCACAACCTCTGCAATGTCATTCTCATTAACGATAAAGCCTGATGTGAGATTCTTTCTCTTCTCTGCAGCTCTAACCTTCCGGAGCTTATCAAGGAGCTGGTTCTGCTGTTTGTTGTATAATCCGGCATTGGCAAAGTCACCTGCCTTTAGGGCATTTTCTATGCTGATGTCGAGATCTCTGATTTCCTGCTCAAGGTCTTTTACCTTAGAGGAAACGCCCATGGTGCGCAGTCTTACGGCTGAAGCTGCTTCATCGATAAGGTCAATGGCTTTATCAGGAAGGTTTCTGTCATTGATATATCTCTCAGAGAGCTCAACGGCAGCCTTGATAGCTTCGGGAGTAATGGTAACTCTGTGGTGCTCCTCGTATTTGCTGACAATTCCGTTAAGAATTGCAGTAGCTTCTTCCTTGGTGGGCTCATCCACGTTTACAGGCTGGAATCTGCGCTCTAAGGCTGCATCCTTCTCCACATACTTGCGATACTCGGTGATGGTTGTTGCACAGATCATCTGAATCTCGCCTCTTGCAAGAGACGGCTTAAGGATGTTGGAAGCATCGATAGCGCCCTCTGCACCGCCGGCACCGATAAGAGTGTGCATCTCATCTACAAAGAGGATGATATTGCCATCATCTGCGACTTCCTTGATAACCTTCTTGATCCTCTCCTCGAACTCACCTCTGTATTTGGAACCTGCGATCATACCTGAAAGATCCAGGGTCACGAGTCTCTTGTTCTGTACTGTAAGCGGAACATCGCCGGATGCTATTCTCTGGGCAAGGCCCTCTACAACTGCAGTCTTACCTACACCCGGTTCACCGATAAGGCATGGATTGTTCTTGGTTCTTCTTGAGAGGATCTGGATCACTCTCTTGATCTCCCTCTCTCTTCCGATAACAGGATCGAGCTTACCTTCGTTTGCAAGTGCTGTCATGTCTCTACTGTACTGAGCCAGGATTGATGCCTTCTTGCCGGTCTTCTGTGCAATTGCTTTCTTGCCAAGGTCCTCTTTTACAATATTGGGATCTTCGCCCATGGCAGCAAGTGTCTCAGCATAAATCTTCTGAGCAGGTACGTTGAGAGTACTGATAAGCCTTACAGCTACGTTCTCTCCCTCTTTGATAAGGGCAAGAAGAATATGCTCTGTTCCTGTCTTGTCTGCATGGAAACGCTCTGCCAGCTTGTGAGCCTCCTCAAGGACCTTCTCAGCTCTTGGTGAGAAGCCGTCCCTGTCAAGGGTTCTGACATTGCTATCGGGAACGATAAGATCTCTTATCATGTCCATCATCCTGTTCTCATCGATACCGTTGTCGATAAGGATCCTGGATGCCACACATCCATCCTCTAAAATAAGTCCCATGAGGATGTGCTCTGTTCCCACATAATTAAGTTTAAGTGTCCTTGCTGTCTTCTTGGCCAGCTTAAGGACGTCATTGGCCATCGCTGTGAATTTAGATTCCATATATTAATCCTTTCTGTTAAAGGTTTGTGTAAGCCTCGTAATTGTCATAGAGTTCATCTACCAGTGAATGTATATCATCCCTGCCAATTCCCTTACAAATGGCTCTGGCAAGAACTACTGCCAGCTCGCTCCTTGCTTCCTTAAGGGCTTTGAGCTTGTTGATATCGAGGGCAATTATCGCGCCTCTCCTCCTGTCAATCTTCACAAATCCTTCCTGCTGGAGGATGGAGTATGCCTTGTTGACCGTATGCATGTTGATGCCTATGGTCTCAGCCAGCTGCCTCACACTGGGAAGCTGTTCCCCCTCCCTGAACTGAGACGTGGCAATTCCCAATATGATCTGATTACAGAGCTGAACGTATATCGCCTCATCACTGTTAAAATCAATTTCTATGATCATAAATTGCGCCTCCTTACTGTGATATGTTTAGTATAACACATATTACAGAATTTTCCTACCTCTGTAAAGACCGCCCTGTCCTGCAGGCGCAAAAAGACCCTCCGCGCCTGGCGGAGGGTCTTTCATTTAGCAGACAGATCATCTGTCGCAGTATTTACTTATCATCATCAAGATCAAGGAACTCAAACTCGAAGTCGTCTTCATCGCCGATGAAGTTCTTTGCCTTACGTCTTTGAGCTTCTTCTCTTCTTGGCTCTTCTGCCTCAGGTCTTGAAGGTCTTCTTACGGGACGCTCCTCAGCATCTTCTCTTGCAGGTCTTCTTACGGGTCTCTCCTCGGCAGTTCTTCTTACCGGGCGCTCCTCGTCATACTCAGCTGCCTGTCTTCTTGGTCTTACAGGACGCTCCTCAGTTTCCTCTTCTCTTACAGGTCTTCTGGCAGGTCTTGCTGCAGCCTCTTCTCTGTTTGGTCTTACTGTTCTCTCTTCAGCTGTAGCTCTTCTTGCAGGTCTGCGCTCTTCCTCGTCATCGTCCTCACGAGCTCTTCTTCTGGAAGACTGTGAATAGCGATCGTACTCTTCCTCTTCTTCATCCTCATAGTAGAGAGAATCACGAAGCTTAAGTGCAAGAAGGATAAGTCCTACTACAAGTGCTGCGATAACAACTGCAAGGATGATAAGGATTGTCTTGTAGTTGTTGTTTGTCTTAACGAGCTTGTTAACCTCATCACTGCTCTTAGCTGCATCGATGAGTTCATTTACCTTAACTCTGTAACCTTCAACGTTGTCATAGAGGTACCATACAGAACCGTTCTCGCCGTCCTCAAGATATACAAGTGAGTAATGTCCGTCACCTGCTTCATTTGATGCTGCAGGCTGTGAACTCTCTTCTGACTGAGTTTCCTCAGTTCCTTCAGGGTTCTCAGCCTCTACTGCTTCAGGAGCTTCTCCGCCCTCAGCACCTTCCGGGTTCTCAGCAGGTGCATCAGCATTTACCTCTAAGAGATCGCTTCTGATAAAGCCTGTCTTGTTGCTGCTTCCGAAGGTTACCTGATACCATGTCTTGTTATCTGAACCTGTTGCCTCACCGGTAATTGTTACTGTATCGCCTTTTGTAACCTTACCAACTGAGTTGTAGGCTGTTCCTGCACCCTCACGGACATTTACGCTGTCCTGAGTGATGGTTGCAGTCTTTGTATCTGTTGCAGTTACTGTTGTTGCAGGAAGTGAAGCTGCAGCAGCATTGTTCTGTGTAGTATTTGATGTAGTGGTGGTTGTAGCCTTAGCTGATGAATCACCGGATTTCTTGATAAGGTCGCTTCTTACATAGCCCTTATCTGTCTTGTTGACACGGATCTTGTACCATACATATCCGGAAGCATCAGTAGCCTCGTCGATGATCTCAACCGTATCGCCCTCTCTAAGGCTTGATATCTGGGAAGCAGTTGTGCTTGCCTCAGATCTTACCTTAACATTTGAGGTTGCAACTGTTCCTGTAGTCTCTGTGTAGGCAAATGCCTGAACACCCATTGATACGAATATTGTCGCTGATAATATGGCTGAAAGCCCAAGCGACATAAGTCTCTTTCCTAGTCTTTTCATTTTTTACTCCTCCATTTCATCAATCGCCTTACCAATGTCATGACGCATGTATTTATTCTCAAAGTCTACCCACTCTGTAGCCTCATAAGCCTTCTTGCGGGCTTCTGAGAGAGTGTCCCCTTTAGCTGTTATGCCAAGTACTCTACCGCCATTTGTAACAATGCCTTCGGCTGTCTTTTTGGTTCCTGCATGGAAGCAGTAATATCCGTCCTTGCCCTTAAAGTTCTCAAGTCCCTTGATGAGCTTCCCCTTCTCGTAGCTAAGCGGATATCCGTCACTTGCAAGGACAACACATACTGCTGCCTTGTCCTCAAACTCAAGGTCAAGGTCTTCCAGTGTTCCGTCTATGCAGGCATTACAAACATCTATTATATCAGTTTTAAGTCTCGGAAGCACTACCTGTGCTTCAGGATCTCCAAATCTCGCGTTATACTCTAAAACCTTAGGTCCATCCTCTGTCAGCATAAGTCCGAAGAAGATAACTCCCTTGAACTCTCTGCCTTCTTTGGCCATGGCTTCAACTGTCCTGCCATAGATATTCTCACGGCAGAAATTGTCAATCTCTTCTGTGTAGAAGGGGCTTGGTGAGAAGTTACCCATTCCACCCGTGTTAAGTCCTGTATCTCCATCGCCGGCTCTCTTGTGATCCTGAGCGCTGCTCATGAGCTTATAGGTCTTACCATCCACAAAAGACAGTACAGAAACCTCTCTGCCTGTCATGAATTCTTCAATAACCATGTGATTTCCGGCATCTCCGAATTTCTTATCCTGCATTATCTCTTTAACGCCGGCCTTTGCTTCCTCAAGGTCCTGGCAAATGAGAACGCCTTTTCCAAGAGCAAGACCATCGGCCTTAAGAACAATCGGGAACTTGGCACTCTCAAGATATTTAAGAGCATCCTCCGCATTGTCAAAGGTCTCATAAGCCGCGGTAGGAATGTTATATTTCTTCATAAGATCCTTGGAAAAAGCCTTGCTTCCCTCAAGGATAGCTGCATTCTTGCGAGGCCCGAATACCCTTAGTCCCTCAGCCTCAAATGCGTCTACAATACCGCCAACCAGCGGATCATCCATTCCGACAATGGTGAGATCAATCTCTTTTTCCTTAGCAAAAGAAGTAAGCTTATCAAATTCCATTGGAGTGATGGGCACACACTCTGCAAGCTCTGCTATTCCGCCGTTACCCGGTGCGCAGTAAATCTTGTCCACCTTGGCTGATCTTGAAACCGCCTCGGCAATTGCATGTTCACGTCCACCTCCGCCAACAATCAAAACTTTCATCAGAAAACTGTCTCCTCTTCATACCCTTCTATAAATACTTTGTTTCCCCTGATCTGAACTTTATTATTGGCGATCAGATCAATCGCCATGGGAAGTATCTTCCACTCAGCCTGTTCCATGATGCGTTTCTGAAGAACCTCCGGTGTATCGTCCTGTCTGATCATGACAGGCTTCTGCAAAATGATTGGTCCTGTATCTGTGCCTTCATCCACAAAGTGAACCGTCGCTCCCGATACTCTTACGCCTCTCTCCAAAGCCTTCTCATGAACCTTAAGGCCATAGTAGCCTGTTCCGCAGAAGGATGGTATCAGTGAAGGATGAATGTTTATGATCCTTCCCTCAAATTCCCTGACAACAATATCCGGAATTACAACAAGGCATCCTGCCAGTACTATGAGGTCAGGAGAAGCATCTTTCAGAATCTGTAAAAGAGCTTTGTTAAAGTCCTCTCTGTTTTCGAATTCCTTAGGGCTCTTGCATACGCTCTTTATCCCTGCCTTCTTTGCTCTCTCAAGAGCATAAGCATTTGGATTGTTGCTGTATACAAGACAAATCTCGGTATTGGTAATGGTTTTATTCTCTATAGCATCGATAATAGCCTGAAGATTAGTACCGCCCCCAGACACCAGAACTGCAATTTTCATCGGCTTCTTCCTCTTAAATCAGCTCTGCGCACTTCTCGCCGCTCTCACAGGAGCCTACGATCCATGCCTTTTCTCCGGAAGCCTCAATAGCCTTCAGAGCAGCCTCTGCGTCATTCTTATCAACAGCAAGGACCATTCCCAGTCCCATGTTGAAAGTGTTGTACATCATCTTCTCATCGATTCCGCCCTTCTTCTGCATAAGGGAGAAGATAGGTGGGATATCGTAACTGTCTTTTTTAACAACTGCCTTGATACCATCGGGAAGCATTCTCGGAATGTTCTCATAGAATCCGCCTCCGGTGATATGTGAGCAGCCCTTAACCTTAACGCCACAAGTTTTAAGGGACTTCATCATCTTTACATATATTCTTGTGGGTGTAAGAAGGCACTCGCCAAGTGTCTGTCCAAGTTCATCCACGTAGGTCTCAAGGTTTTCTTTGGTCATGTCAAAGACCTTGCGGACCAGTGAAAATCCGTTTGAGTGAACGCCGCTGCTGGCAACGCCGATAAGTACATCTCCGGCCTTGATTTGACGTCCGTCGATCATATCTTTTCTGTCTACAACGCCTACAGTAAATCCTGCCACGTCGTACTCATCCTCCGGCATAAGTCCCGGATGCTCAGCTGTCTCGCCACCGATAAGTGCACACTCAGACTGCTTGCATCCCTCAGCAACACCCTTAACGATTGCAGCTATCTTCTCCGGGATGTTTCTTCCGCAGGCAATATAGTCAAGGAAGAATAATGGCTCGCCGCCGGCGCAGGCAACATCGTTGACACACATTGCTACGGCATCAATTCCGATAGTGTCATGTTTGTCCAGAAGAAATGCCAGCTTGATCTTAGTGCCGACACCATCTGTTCCGGATAAAAGAACCGGATCTTCCATGTCCTTGATCGCAGCCATGGAAAAAGCTCCTGAAAATCCGCCAAGTCCACCTAAAACCTCGGGCCTGTTTGTCTGCTTAACGTAATCCTTGATAAGTTCAACGGACTTGTAGCCCGCTTCAATGTCTACTCCCGCTGATTTGTAATCCAGTGCCATCATTCACTCCTCATATTTAATAGTTTTTGTATCCGACTTCCTGCAGTCTCTTGTCCTTCTCAACAACCGCATCCTTAAGGGAAGCTGAGTAGTCTTTCAGTCTGCCTAAAAGCTCATCATCAGATGTTGCCAGAATCTTAGCAGCAAGCAGTCCTGCATTTGCTCCGCCATTAATGGCAACAGTTGCAACAGGAATACCCGAAGGCATCTGAACTATGCTGTACAAAGAATCTCTTCCTCCAAGGGAAGTGGTGTGCATAGGTATTCCGATAACAGGCATCGGAAAGATTGCAGCGCACATACCCGGCAGATGAGCTGCCATACCTGCTCCTGCAATGATAACTTTAAAGCCCTTTTTCTCGGCTGTCTTTGCATACTCAAAGAACTCATCAGGCTCTCTGTGCGCTGAAATAATTCGCATCTCATAAGAAACACCGAGCTTGTCAAGAACCTCTGCTGCCTTACTCATTACGGGCATATCTGAATCGCTGCCCATTACAATTCCTACTTTTGGCATTGTATCCTCCTATATCTAGTCACACGTATCATACCATAATACTAAATATTGTGCACTACAAAAAGCTCAAAATTAACAAAAAAACAACAAATATGATGGATATCAGATTCAGTATGATTCCCAGATTGGGGAAGAGTTTGAAGATATCTCGTTCAAATCTTGACATTATTCCGAGCACAATTCCCACAACAGAAAAAATGGCCGCAACTAAAGCCGCTGCGGCGTATCTGATCTGCGCCTGGCCTCCGTCCCTGTATGTAAATACAACGGCAAAAGCCAGTGCTGTAACCGATATACATCCCAAGATTGCGGACATTACGCCCTTCTCGGGATGTCTGTTATCGGTAAACATATAACGGTCTCTGACCGGTTCAAATTTTTTGATGCGAAGCTTAAACTTTTTCATATCAGAAAATGATCTTCTTCCTTGATCCAAGGAGCTTGGCTCCACTGATGATAAGAAGAACTCCTGTTGCAAGTCCTACTGTGATCGAGATAATTCCAAAGGCAATATTAAGAGCCCCTGATCCTCCCAAAACCTTATATACATGCTCGTCCATAAAAAGCCTCCTTATTATTTAGCGCCGTATTCAGCGTAGTATTCATCAATCTGTTTCTTGATGTCTTTTGTTAAAAGAACTTCTCCATCAATCGGTCTGTTGTAGAGATATTCAACAACATCGGACATATTAACAATAGCATGAGCGCCAAAGCCGTATCTTTCCTTGATCTCATCAAGAGCACTCATATCTGTGTCCTGGCCCTTTTCCTGTCTGTTTAAGGAAACCATAAGACCAACTATATCACAGTCAGCCTGAGCCTGGATGATGGGAACTGTCTCTTCGATGGACTTACCTGATGTGGTAACATCCTCGATGATCAGGACTCTGTCGCCGTCACGAAGTTTTGATCCAAGAAGGATACCCTTATCGCCGTGGTCCTTGATCTCTTTTCTGTTAGAGCAGTATCTGATCTCTCTTCCGTAGAGCTCACTGATAGCAACGCTTGTAGCTACTGCAAGCGGAATTCCCTTATACGCAGGTCCGAACAGTACATCAAACTCAAGACCATAGGTGTCATGGATTGCTCTTGCATAGTATTCGCCAAGCTTACGAAGCTGAGCGCCTGTTACATATGCTCCGGCATTCATGAAAAATGGTGACTTTCTTCCGCTCTTAAGTGTAAAATCCCCAAACTTAAGGACATTGCTGTCCACCATAAACTCGATAAATTCTTCCTTGTACCTCTCCATAACTATACTCTCCTTTGTAATGCTTCTTCAATGTCTTTTTTCATATCAAGAGCAGCTGCTCTTGCAGCTTCTCCAACTCTTCCGTCAGAAAACTCTTTATAAGAATCGCTCTTCCATGCGGCGATTATGCCTCTTGAGGAGTTGACGATTGCTCCAAGTCCGTCCTTGTTAAAGAAATGAACAAGGTCTTTTCCCTTACCGCCCTGTGCACCATAGCCGGGAACAAGGATATAGGCACGTGGCATGATCTCTCTCAGTATCTTGCCCATTTCAGGATATGTAGCACCAACCACTGCGCCGACGTTGCTGTAGGCGCCGTCCATGGAATCAAGGCCCCACTTCTCAACCTGCTCGCCGACTATCTCATAGAGCGGTCTTCCGTCTATAAGTCTGTCCTGGAATTCTCCGCTGGATGGATTGGAGGTCTTGACCAGCACAAAGATTCCCTTATCTGCAGTGTTGCATACATCTATGAAAGGCTTAACGCCGTCTGTTCCAAGATAGGGGTTTACTGTGGCGAAATCTGCATCAAAGCCACTGAAGGTAGAATCCCCGATTTTTACTCCTCCCAGATGTGCCTGTGCGTATGAAAGTGAGGTTGAACCGATGTCTCCTCTCTTTACATCCGCAATTACAACAAGTCCCTTTTCCTTGCAGTAGTCAACAGTCTTCTTGTAGGTTATAAGTCCCGGAATTCCCAGTTCCTCGTACATGGCTATCTGGGGCTTAACTGCCGGAACAATATCATAAATATTGTCTACGATCTCCTTATTATACTGCCAGAAGGCTTCTGCTGCGCCTTCAAGATTTTTTCCCTTTTCTTCAAAGCATCTGTCCTTTATCCTGTCCGGGATAAAATCGAGTTTTGGATCCAGCCCCACTACAATCGGGGCGTTTGTCTTTTGAATCTTGTCAATAAGTTTGGAGACCATGAAAATTTACCTTTTCCCTTAATTATATTTTTGCCTGTTTTCCAGGACTGCAAAGAAGTCATCGATTGAGCTGATGAGCTTATCTTTCGGCATAGATTTTAAAAGATATTTGGCAGGCTTAAGGCTTATAACTTTCATTACGCTTTCCTTGTCATCCTTGGCGGTTAGGAAGATAACCGGGGTATCCTTGATATCAGGCATCTCTCTTATCGACTTTAAAACCTCCGGGCCGTTCATAACGGGCATCTCATAGTCTAAAAGGACCAGATCCACCGGGGTCTGTGCAAGGAATGAAAGTGCAATCTTACCTGAAGTTGCCATATAAACGTGATACTTAACCGAGAGCCATGTCTTCATCATTCTAAGCATAGCGCCGTCGTCATCGACGATGAGGACTTTTTTCCTCTGGCTCTCATCAAGAGCGCTGTAGTCAAAGACTACATTGAGATTCTGAGCAAGAAGCTTGACGTCAAGAGGTCTTTGGTAAACCTCCTGAATCTTCTCCTTTGGAATGATGGATGATGCAAACTCAAGCTCCTCCTGATTGCCAATGAGATAGAGCATGAATCGTTCAGAGTCTATTGCCACGTTGAGGTAATTCAAGAATTCGGCCTTATCGACTCTAAAGTCGCCCAGATAGAGAAGATATACCTTAGGTTTATCTTCCATTGCCATGATAGCCTTGTCATCAGGCAATACAAATTCCACCTGGAAGTCCTCTTTCTCAAGTCCAACCATGATAGCATTAACCATGAAGCTCTTTACTGTTCCTATAAGCAGTACTCTCTTATCCATCTTCAAGTGCCTCTCACTTATATTTACTCTACAATATATTTAAAAGTCCATCTCTGTCAACTGCTGCAAGAAGTCTTTTTACATCGTGATACTTGTCCTTATAATCCTCCGGAATGGCGTATCCATCAAGCATTTGCATGATATCGTCCGCGCTGTCGAAGTATGAAGCCGATACAAATTCTTTTATTGAGGCAAAGGCTCCTTCAAGGTCTTCTACGCTTATTTCCGGCTTTTGACTGTCTTCTTCGACAAAAAGCGGTTCAAATCTTTTTATATAGCTTCTGTATAAAGAAAGAAGTTCCGGCGTCAGAGCATTTATTTCATCAAGATTATTACTGTTTCCGCAGCTCTCCAGATATTCCGCCTTATCGGAAAGGTCGAGTGCACCCACTGCTCTTGCTGAGCTCTTCAAGCCATGAACATAAATGGTGTAGTTCTTAATATCTTTTTCTGTAAAATATTTCTCAATAGCCCCGGCTCTCTCATCGATGGCCAGCCAGAAGTCCTTCATTACATCTTTGGCAAGAGCTGCAGAACCGCACCTTTCAATTGCGGCGTTTATATCTATTCCGGTGATCTTAAGAAGATCTGCAAACGCTGCCTTATCTTCTTCAGCAACTTCTGCATCTGCTGTCTCAAATTCCTTATCCGTAGACATTGTAACCAGGTCTTTTGGCAAATAATTTAAGATCATCTCCTCGAGCTTGGCAGGGTCAACAGGCTTAGACATATAATTTGCGAAGCCTTCGCTCAAGTACATTTCTCTTGATCCCGAAATAGCATTGGCCGTAAGCGCCACAACAGGAGTATCCTTATTAAGATTATCAGATAACTCTTCCATGGCGTGGAAGGTCTGGATGCCGTCCATCTCGGGCATTCTGTGATCAAGGAAAATGACGTTGTACTTATTCTGTCTGACGAGCTCCAAAGCCTCCATTCCGCTGGCAGCCGTATCAACCTGCATCAGCGTCTGCTTTAAAAGACCTTTTATTACCGTAAGATTAGTTCTGGTATCATCAACCACCAGTATCCTTGCATTTTCAGCATGGAAGCTCTCCTGATACCTACCTGCCTCCTTTGAAGCATCTCCCGCTCTCTTTGCGAAGTCACCTATAGGTTCCCATTCCACTACGCGCTGTTTTATCGCAAAAGAGAATTCGCTTCCCTCACCGTATTTGCTTGAAACTTCAAGCTTCGAATTCATCATTTTCAGAAGGCTCACGACAATGTTTATTCCAAGGCCGCTACCTTCAATTGTCCTGTTCTTCCTGGTATCAATTCTCTCAAATGCAGAAGTGAGTTTACCCATATCCTCATCTTTTATGCCAATTCCGGTATCGCGAACTCTGACCTTAAGGAGGATATCTTCTACGTCATTAAATTCAGGATTCTCCGGCTCAACTTCCTCATAGTCAACATCTATCAGAACAGATCCGACTTCAGTGTATTTAACAGCGTTTGTGACAATGTTGATAATACACTGCTTTATCCTTATCTCATCTCCGAAAAGAACATGAGGAATATTCTCATTTACGTGGATATTCAGCTCAAGATTCTTTTCCCTTGCTCTTACATCCGACATGTTATAGATGTCATTGAGAAGAGACGAGAGCTCGTATTCCACAGGAATGATCTCCAGCTTGCCGGCCTCGATCTTGGAGAAGTCAAGGATATCATTGATAAGTGCCAAAAGAGTCTTACCGGACCCTTGAATATCCCTGGCATAACTTAATATGTTCTCATCGGCAGACTCTCTAAGGATCATCTCATCAAAGCCCAGAACTGCATTGATAGGGGTTCTGATCTCGTGGGACACATTGGACAAAAACCTTGATTTTGCCTCATTTGCATATTTGGCTATCTGAAGCTGATCCTCGATATTCTGTCTGGTCTTAACAAGTTCAATGTACTCCACAAGCCTGTAAACAGTCAGATCAATGGCATGATAGAGTTCCTCTATTTCATCCTTCGTTCTGATATCAAGATTATGTACAGCACTTACACTTTCATTCAGATCTGCGTCATTGGAATTATAAATGCCTGACACAGCCATAGAGAGCTTTCTGATAGGCCGTACTATCCTCATCTGGGCATACTTGTTAAAAAATACCGCAAGAGGTATTACACCTATGGCAATCAACATAGCAAGCTGAACACTGAATCTGTAGTCAATATCCTTAAGACCAAAAACCTTTTCCTGGAAGTACTCTGTCTCGGAACGGATCTGCCCCTCCATCTGTCTGCTTACTACCGCCTCGATCCTGTTGGCACTCTTAAGCCCGGACAGGGATACAGTCGGCACATCGGCCTTTTCCTCCACCTGCTTACTTTCTTTGTAACTGGGAAGAATGGTATTTGAAGCAATCTCAGCATTGATTCCCAGCAAAAGAGCTTCCACTATGATGATATTCATAACAATAAGTCCAATCCTGGACCTGCTCTGAACCTCAAGCTTATCATCATCACTCAGTTTCTTTGTGTCAACATAGTATTTGCCGTTATCAAATAAAAGCAATGTTTTAACGGGAAGTTTTTTGAATAGAAAATAGACTAAAAAGCTGCATAGCAAACACCCCGGCAGCTCATTTAAGAAAAAGAATGCCTGCTGTTTAATTCCCAGAGCCGATATTCCTTCATCACTTAGGAGTATCAGGATAAAACCCCAGAAATTACCAACCAGAAGCTGTAGAAACACAGTGGCTGCAAGTACTTTTTGCCACGTGCCGTAATACCTTCTCCTGGATAGCATGTCCACCAGGCATACCACGAAAAGATAGATAAATGTCATATACGAAAACACGCCACTTGTTATGAACCTGTATATGAACAGCAAAAGAACGCACATCATTCCCGGCACATTACCGCCAAGGGCGGTAATGAGAACCAGGGGAATGTATCTGATCATATATGAAATTCCGGCCAAAAAATACTCAGAATTTTCAACGTAAAAGACTTTTTCGTTGTACTTTATGATATAAAATGCTGTAAAAAGCACCATCAGAACCTTTATGGTCCATCTCTTTATGCGCTCTTTATCCGGACGTTTTTTTAGTAATCCGATTATCTCCATACATGGCACCCTCATGTGCTGCTTATGTATTACATAGACCCGTCTCTGTGCATTGAAAACTTGTCCATTGGATAATTCTTAAGGTTCTCAAGAACTTTTCTGTCATCCGCCTTCGCAAGAAGTGCTTCTCTTGGCTTATTGATATCGCTGATATTCTTGTGTCTTGAAGGACCGCCCACGCAGCCTCCGGGACAAACCATACCCTCGATGAAGTCCTCAGGGAGCTTGCCAACCTTAAGGAGAGTAAGTGCCTTTTTACACTCTGCTCCTCCGGCTGCTCTGTGAAGCTTGATACCTTCAGTATCTTCGCCTCTCTCGTGCATACACTCGATAACTGCGTTTGCAACTCCGCCGCTGGCTGCAAATCTCTTACCCCAGATTGAAGACTCCTGATAGTTCTCGGGAACGGGTTCAAACTTGGTATCCTTTGATCTCATTAACGCTCTGAGCTCGCCGTAGGTTACAACGTAATCTGCATTATCCGGAACTGACTTATCCTGAGCCTCAGACTTCTTGGCGATGCATGGTCCGATAAATACGGTTACGCATCCGGGTCTTGTAGCCTTTAAGTATCTTGAAATAGCGCACATGGGAGATACTGTTGATGACATGTTCTCCTTGTACTGCTCAGGGAAATGCTTCCTTAACATATTGATGAAAGCAGGACAGCAGGAAGTTGTCATCTTTCTGCCCTCTTTGTATGCCTCTGACCACTCGGCTGACTCGTAAGCAGCAGTCATATCACCGCCAAGACCTACCTCTACCATGTCAGCAAAACCGATCTTCTTAAGGCCTTCTCTGATGGAGCCCATGGTGATCTCCTCACCAAACTGTCCTTCGGTAGCAGGTGCGCACATAGCGATAACTTCCTTGCCTGCCTTGATCTCTTTTATGATATCAACAAGGAAGGTCTTACTTCCGATAGCTGCGAAAGGACAGCTGTGGATACAATGTCCGCACTGTATGCACTTATCCTCATCAATCTTGCAGTAGCCATACTCATCGTAGGTGATAGCCCCAACAGGGCAAGCCTTCTTACAAGGTCTTTCAAGATGCACGATGGCGTTATAAGGACATGCATTTGCACACATTCCGCACTCTTTACATTTAGCAGGATCAATATGCATGTGAGTATCACCGGGTGTTATTGCCCCGAACTTACAGGAACTGATACATGCCTTACCCATACAGAATCTGCAGTTATCAGTTACCGAATAAGCAGCAATCGGACACTCGTCACAAGCAGGATCAATAACCTGTACTATGTTCTCGGAATCGGGATTGTAGCTGGGAGCTTTGGCATTTGCCAGGTTGATCCTCTGCCTTACGATCTCCCTCTCCTTATAAACACAGCAGCGATACTCGGGCTTTGGTCCCGGTATCATCTTAAGTACAAGCTGCTCAATGTGCTCCTGATCGTTTTCGCCATTCCACTCAAGTCTGCACACTTCCTCCATGATCTTGTGCTTGAAGCTGTTCATACTCGCATCATTTGTTACCATAAAAATCTCCTTTTCATACCATTTGAATTACTCTGCCAAATTCCAGTCCTCTGGTGTCATGCGTTGTAAGCACCAGTGCCCCGGACCCCTGTTTATGCCTTATATATTCGATGCACTTTTCTCTGGACTCATCATCAAGCCCTGTGAAAGGTTCATCCATTATCAAAATATCACTGGGAATGGCGCAGGCTCTGACGATTGCCACCCGCCTTCTCTGGCCTCCCGACAGCTCTTTTACCGGTTTATGGATTGCATCCTCCGAAAGGAGTTGCAAAAGTTCTTGTGTCACCGTCTCCTTAAAGACCTTTCTGCTGACCATGGTCACGTTGGTGACTGCGTCTGCATCCTCGCACAGGCGATCCTCCTGGAATACCGTTCCCGAGTTTATGTAAGGGTATTTGTAATCTCCAAGGAGCTTGACCGTGCCCTCATCGGGCTTCTCCAGTCCCAGGATCAATCTAAGGAGCGTTGTCTTTCCGCAGCCCGAAGGCCCGGTTATTATGTAGCTGTGTTCTTCTTCTATATTCAGATTAAAGTTATCAAGTACGGTCCTGCCGTCATATGACTTCTTTATATCCTTTACTTCAATTGTCATTTTGCTCTCCCGATAGCCAGGGCAAGTATCTTTTCACAGATAAAAGAGATCAGGACGATCACTATTGTCCAGGCAAAAAGTTCTCCGGTCTCAAGATATACCTTGGCAAGATACAGACCGTTCCCCATGGTGTGAAGGGGCTGTCCGATTACTTCCGCTGCAATTCCGCTCTTAAAGCTCATTCCGATTGCGAGTTTAAAGGCACTCTGGAAAAAAGGCTTTAGCTGCGGCAAAAAGATATATCTCACCGTCCGTAGTCTCGGCATTCTGAAAACCTGTGCCATCTCCAGCATCTTGACGTCAGTGCAAAGGAACCCTTCGAGAGTGCTCAGATAAAGGATTGGAAAGACCACCATTGCACATATTATCACTGAGATGTTCCTGTTTCCGAACCATATCAGAAGAAGGATCACAAAGCTCGCCACAGGAACTGATTTGAGAGTTACAACAAAAGGCTTTAAAAAGTCCCTTGCCACTTCGTTTGTATACGCCAGATAAGCTGCTGCTATTCCCAAAACCGAGCCGATGAAAAATCCAAGAAGGATCCTTGTGCTGCTTACTGCTATCGACTCCCAGAAGTCAGAAGTCTGTGACAGGCTTATCAGCGCATTAAGCGTCTCCAAAGGTCCTGCCAAAAGTATTTTATTGTGGATCATAAAAGCCACCAGCTGCCAGATTAAAAGCCAGGCAATTACCGGAATGACCTTACGCAAAACTTTTTTCACCAGGTTTTTCTCCCAATCATACCCCGTAATAAAACTCATCGCCGGGAAGACTTCCGCCTACAGACTTGGGATCCTGTTCAAATAAAACCTTCAGATACCCCTCGAGGGTTTCCTTCATCTCTTTTCCCGTAATGCAGGTGATGTTGCAGTTTGGAATAGCCTTCTTGGCAAGTGGCTCCTTGGCTATGATGCCCTGCTCAACTACAAGTGCTGCAGTTGTATCAATATCTGAAAGAACCTTGCCTGCGCTCTCTTTATGAGCAGAAAGGAAAGCCTCAACAAGGCCTTTGTGCTCTTTTATAAATGAATTGGTTGCAACGGTTACACCTGTTACGATCTTGCAGTCTGAATTGACCCAGGCCCACTCATCATTTAAGTCAAAAGAGATCTTTAGAGCCTCGTTCTGAGCAAGAGCTGCAGTCACAAACGGCTGTGGAAGAATAGCTACCGCGTCAGCGTTTTCCGCAAAGATTGAAACAATCTCAGTCGGCTCAGACTTGAACT
>JAGBMP010000104.1 GCA_017634825.1 Butyrivibrio sp. | reverse complement strand
GGGAACGTTTCAGTTTGACTCATTTTGTCGTGACAAAATGAGTCAAACTGAAACGTCCCCACTGACTCACTTGGCTTATTTTTATTCCACAGTTACACTCTTTGCCAGATTCCTTGGCTTATCAACATCAAGTCCCTTAGCAACGCTGGTGTAGTAACCAAGCAGCTGCAGAGGAATGATCGCCAAACTTCCCACAAAGTGTTCATCAACCTTAGGAATATAAACAGTAAAGTCTACCTGATCCTCAATATTGTATCTTCCGTAGGTTGTAAGTCCCATAAGGTATGCGCCACGGCTCTTGCACTCAGCCATGTTGGAGATTGTCTTCTCAAGGAGTGCCGGCTGTGTGAGAACGCCGATAACAAGAGTTCCGTCCTCAATAAGAGAGATGGTTCCGTGCTTAAGCTCTCCTGCTGCGTATGCCTCTGAATGGATATAGCTGATCTCTTTCATCTTAAGGCTTCCCTCAAGTGAAATCGCATAGTCTATACCTCTTCCGATAAAGAAGATATCGTGAGCATTTGCGTACTTGGATGAAAACCACTGGATACGCTCCTTCTCATCGAGGATTTTCTCGATCTTCTCGGGGATGCTCTGGATCTCTTTTATGTAATATGAAAGCTTGTCATCGCCCTCTAATGTCTCTCTTACTTCCGCAAGCTTGAGGGTAAGGAGATATCCGCAGATCAGCTGACAGCTGTATGCCTTGGTGGTGGCCACTGAAATCTCAGGGCCTGCAAGGGTGTACATTACATGGTCTGCTTCTCTTGCGATGGATGATCCGACTACGTTTACAATGGCAAGAGTCTTAATCCCGCTCTCTTTGGCAAGACGAAGGGCTGCCAGTGAATCGGCTGTCTCTCCTGACTGGGAGATAACAACTGCCAGAGCGTTCTTATCAAGAGGCATCTTACGATATCTGAACTCTGAAGCAAGCTCTACTCTTACAGGAATTCCTGCAAGTTCCTCAATGATATACTGCATCTCCATGCCGACATGCCATGCGGATCCGCAGGCAATGATATAGATCTGAGAAATCTCTTTTGCCTCTTCATCGGTGATTCCGACCTCTGAGAGATCAATCTTGCCGTCTTTTACATACTTGCCGATGGTATCTGCTACTGCCTTGGGCTGCTCGTGGATCTCCTTCATCATGAAGTGCTCAAATCCACCTTTTTCAGCAGCTTCTGCAGAGAAGGTTACTGTTGTAACTTCCTTCTCAACCTCATCACCGTCAAGGTTAAAGAATGTAACCTCTCCGGCTCTGATACGTGCCATCTCCATGTTGTCGATGTAATAAACATCTCTTGTATACTTAAGGATGGCAGGTACGTCGGAAGCGATAAAGGACTCATCGTCCTTAACACCGATGATCATAGGTGACTGCTGTCTTGCGACATAAATCTCACCCGGATAATCCTTGAACATAACTTCAAGGGCGTAGGAACCACGTACTCTCACCAAAGTCTTAGCGATAGCATCGATGGGGCCTACCTTGTATTTCTTGTAGTAGTAATCCACAAGCTTGATCAGAACCTCAGTATCAGTATCTGAATAGAACTTGTAATTATGTCTGATGAGCTTTTCCTTGAGTTCCTGGAAATTCTCGATAATACCGTTGTGAACACCTACAACCTCAGATTCTACTTCTCCGGAACCTGAGCCTGTGCAGTTTCCGCTCACATGGGGATGTGCATTTATAAGGCTTGGTGCACCGTGGGTAGCCCATCTGGTATGACCGATACCACACTCACCTGAAAGTGCATATCCTCCGTTAGTTTTATTGGAGAGATTCTCCAGTTTACCTACAGCCTTTACGACTACTGCCTGATCTGCACCGTTTCTGACTGCGATACCGGCAGAATCATATCCTCTGTACTCAAGTTTTGAAAGTCCATCAAGCAGAATTGGTCCTGCCTGCTTATGGCCTATATATCCTACTATTCCACACATATAAATTTACTCCAAATGACCTTTCTTCTGGATCACATCAATTACCTGATCCACATATTTTTCGCAGATTTCATCGCTCTCTGCCTCAACCATTACACGAATAACAGGCTCTGTACCTGACTCTCTTACAAGGATACGTCCTGTATCGCCGAGGGCCTTTGCAACTTCTTCAACTGCATTCTGTACATCAGGGTCGTTCTGTGCATCGGGCTTACTCTTTACTCTTACATTCTTAAGAACCTGAGGATAGAAAACAACAGGAGCTGCAAGAGCGCTCAAAGGCTTCTCTTTTGCAAGCATAACCTCCATGAGCTTAAGAGATGTTAAAATTCCGTCTCCTGTGGTTGCGTACTTGGTGAAGATGATGTGTCCTGACTGCTCTCCGCCTACTCTGTGACCGTAAGTTACCATGTTCTCGTAAACATACTTGTCACCAACCTTGGTCTTCTCGTACTCGATACCAACCTTATCAAGAGCCTTGTAAAGGCCGAAGTTACTCATTACAGTTGTAACAACCTTGTTGTTTACAAGAGCGCCTCTCTCCTTGAGGTAAAGACCGTAGATGTAGATGATGTGATCACCTGTGATAACATTACCCTTCTCATCTACTGCAAGGCATCTGTCAGCATCGCCATCAAAGGCAAAGCCCACATCCAGGCCCTTCTCAGCCACAAACTTCTGAAGATGCTCGATATGAGTTGATCCGCAGTCTGTATTGATATTAAGTCCGTCAGGCTCATCGTTGATAACAAAAGTCTTAGCACCAAGGGCATCAAATACAGCCTTAGCAACCTGCCAGGAAGCACCGTTAGCGCAGTCAAGTCCGACCTTCTTATCCTTGAAGCTGAACTTTGAATTGGAAATAAGGTATCCTACATAGCGGTTTCTACCTGCAACGTAGTCAACTGTTCTTCCGATATCTGCTCTCTCTGCAACAGGGATCTCAATCTTGCCGTCGATATAATCCTCAACGCGAAGGATTGTCTCCTCGTCCATCTTCTCACCGTTGCCGTTAAAGAGCTTGATACCATTGTCATAGTATGGATTGTGAGATGCGCTGATCATGATACCGCAGTCAAAATCATCAACTCTTGTGATGTAAGCAACTGAAGGAGTTGTTGTAACGTGCATGATATAAGCATCTGCTCCGCTGGCCATAAGACCTGTACAAAGAGCGTACTCAAACATGTAGCTGCTTCTTCTTGTGTCTTTTCCGATAACAACCTTAGCCTTCTTGCCATGGTTCGCACCATAGTACCAGCCAAGATATCTACCGATCTGTACTGCATGCTCAAAGGTCAGGTTCTTGTTAGCCTCACCCCTGAAGCCGTCTGTTCCGAAATATTTACCCATTATCTGTCCTCCTTGTGGATGATCTCTCCACTGTTCTTATAAATAGAATTCTCAGGAACAACTCCCCTTACGCAGGAAGTCGGATAAACGTTGGAATTACGGCCGATCACGGTACCGGGGTTGCAGACTGAATTGCAGCCGACCTCAACGTGGTCACCCAGCATAGCACCGAATTTCTTCATGCCTGTCTCGATATTCTCTGTTCCGTTGTGAACTACAACGAGCTTCTTGTCACTCTTTACATTGGAAGTGATGGAGCCCGCACCCATGTGTGAGTAGTATCCGAGGATACTGTCGCCTACATAGTTGTAGTGAGGAGTCTGAACGTGATCAAAGAGGATAACGTTCTTGAGCTCAACGCTGTTTCCTACTACGCAGTCAGCACCAACAAGGGCTGATCCTCTGATGAATGCACCGTGTCTTACCTCGGTGTTAGGTCCGATGATACATGGACTTCCAAGGTATGCGCTCTCAAATACTGTAGCGCTCTTGTGCACCCAGACATTCTCCTTAACCTCTGTATACTCATCTCCGAGCTTTGGTCCAAGTTCAAGGATAAAATCCTTGATACCCTTTAAAGCTTCCCAGGGATAAGTGAACTGACGCAGATAGTCTGCAGCAAGTGTATGATCGAGATCATACAGATCTGTAATAGTGTACATAATTACAGCCTCTCTTTCTTTTCTATATCGAGGAAATACTTGTAAGTATCTACAGTAAGTTCCCCGCAAGCCGGCTCATCGCAGGCTATGATAGCACCGTTGTGCATCTGAAGTGCACTGCAGGTCCACTTTGAGCTGACAGCACCCTCTACGGTTGCAGCCAGTGCTCTTGCTTTATTGTGACCATTTATAAGAATAAGAACTTCTTTGGAATCGCAGACGGTTCCAACACCTACTGACAGAGCCTGTGCAGGTACTGCTTCAGGATTGTTTCCAAAGAATCTTGAGTTAACAATTCTTGTATCGGTTGTAAGATCTCTTACTCCTGTACGTGAGGTAAGGCTTGTATATGGCTCGTTAAAAGCAATATGGCCATCTACACCGATACCACCCATAAACAGGTCGATACCGCCGTAGGATGCGATCTTCTTCTCGTACTCTTCACACTCTTTTACCGGATCATCAGTCATGCCGTTAAGAATGTTGATATTCTCAGGCTTCATGTCCACGAGATGGTTAAAGAGATTGTCATGCATGAAATACCAGTAGGACTGGTCGTGCTCACGAGGAAGCCCTAAGTACTCATCCATATTAAATGTAACTACGTTGGCAAAAGAGATTTCTCCTGCCTTGTTCATTCTTACCAGTTCCTTGTAAACCCCGATTGGGCTGGATCCTGTAGGAAGTCCAAGTACAAACGGACGATCCTTCTCCGGTCCATTGTTGTGTTCCCCCACACGCATTTTGATATAATTTGCTGCCCAAACGCACATCTTTTCGTAATTGTCTTGAATTACTACTCTCATAGGTTTCGTTCCTTTCTTAGGTTTTATGTGCATATAGAGTAATTATATGTTTTCACATTCTGTTAGTCAAATTACAGAAATTTGACAAAACCATTTTTCTACAATTTTCAAAAATCGCATAAATACTAGCTTTGTCGCCTTTCAAAATGACTATACAATAAGCGGTATTTTCGTTTTTAGTCTTACTTTTTGTCTTACACGTGAATCTGACCCAATATCACGCTTTTTTACCAACTAGCATTTCTTCCAAAATTGCACTTGCCAATCTATCCCTTTCATCAAGCGGATGAGCGTATATATCTAATGTTGTCTGAACATCCTTATGTCCCAATCTAGAACTAACAGTCTTTGCATCAAGATTTCCTGCTATTAACAGCGTTGCACTTGTATGTCTCAAACAATGCACTGTAAGCACCGGTAATCTTTCATCCTCTGCTACGTGTTCATTATAGTTTGATATTATGCGTTGCATGAAGTAATTGATTTGCGCTCTCCATAGATAATTGCCGTCAATACATGAAAACACAAGGTTTCTGTCAAAATCTTTCTTATCAGTATAGCCTTTCCAAGCACTTCCCAAGCGCATCATACGCTCTCTTTGCTTTTTCTTCAAGGCAATCAATCGTTCCATTTCAGTTTGCGGAATCACTACCTTCCTTGATGAATTCTTTGTCTTTGGCTCTTTGATATACAAGCCTCCTTTATTCTTGGCATAAGCTAATGATTTGCTAATCGAAATAGTACAGGACTCAAAGTCAATATCGTTCCAAGTCAATGCACACAGTTCACCCACTCTACAACCGCTAAACAGTGCCACTCTGAGCAGACAACTTATCGTATCGTACTGCATAAGAGAATCTTCACGACTACAAAAGTCTAGCACTCTTACTCTGGTGCTATGACTGTCTGCATAAAAGGCTTTTACTACATGGCTTGGTGGATTATCTAATATTTCAAGGAATACATCTGCCTGTTCTTTAGTGAAATATTTGACCTTTTCTTCTGGATCATTACACTTCTTTGGTATCTCTATACCTCTACATGGGTTTTCTTGTACAATCTTATTTCTTTTTGCTAACTGCATTACGCTTGAAATCTGTCTGTTAATGCCTAAGATAGTGTTCCTAGAAAAACCCTTTTTATCATTACCAGTTTTAACAATGTCTACATAGAAATCATATAGCAATTCCTCAGTAATATCTGAAAGTTTCAGCATACCAAGCGCTGGTATAATGTTCTTCTCTATTGAGCTTGAATAGATATAATACGAACTATCGCTCAAATTATCCTCTGCCCACGCTTTCCACCTATGCTCATAGAAATCAGCGAATCTTGTCTTATCTCCCTTGGTATAATTCGTTCTAGCACAATTTTTCTCAAGATTATCAGCATATAACTGTACTTCTTTAAGGATGGCACTTTCGCTTCTAGGTTTTCCAGCATAAGTCACTGCACTGATTCCCATTTTCTCTAGTGTATATGTGACTGTTTCTTTGTTCTGAACTCGCTGACCATTTTTACCTATCTTGTATCCTTTATATAAGGTAAGCTGATAGCTTGTTTTTGACTTTCCCTTATAGAGATTCACAGTTGCCATTATCAAAGCTCCTTTCCTTAGTTATTGTTCCTTCAACGCCTTCTTGTACTTGTAGTATGTATTTCTTGAGAGGCCAGTTATCTTCATAACAGTAATATCATCAAGTGTTCCACCAAAGTCTTTGCTGTGCTGTTCTATAAGCTTCTTAGCTTCTACACTTTTCTTAGTGACTAACTTAGTGCCTCGCTTTAAGCCTATTTGTTTACCATTGATTCTTGCTGTTTCAATTCCCTCTCTAGTACGTTGATGTAAATCATCCACTTCTTTCTGTGCTTGCTCAAATGCAATGTGTATCTGCCTTTCAGCAAGTTTTCTAAAGTAGTTGTTTAATCCTTTAAATATCTCATCCTCGTCTTTTCCGATAAGCTGTATCTTGTCTTTCATGCTGTCGGCGTATGTATCTGTGTTTATATATGCTTCTTTCAAAAACACAAGGCGTACACCTCTTTCATAGAGCGTAAAATAAGTCTTTATACCCTCATCAGCATTTCTGCTCATACGACTGACACTATCAAATATCAGAGTGTCTCCGCTTTTCACTTTCTTATACAGCTTGTTCCATTCAGGTCGGTTAATTTTTGTACCAGTATAAGCTTCTTGAAATATCACAGCATTTTCATCATAGCTCTTAATATTTCGTATCTGTCTTTCAATGCTCTGTTGCTTTCTACTGATACGTGCATATCCATATACCATGCATTCACTTCCTTTCGTATTAAATTAAACGAACGTTATTTGTTACACATATAATTTAACACTTCACCGCGGTGAATACAAGAAGTTTTAATACAATCCACGCTTACATTAGTTTTGATACTCATTTATAAGTAAAAAGGACTGGCTAGTGCATTGTCGGCAACACTAACCAGTCCATCTAAAAGAAGGTCTAGTACTTATAAGAGCACGCCAACACTTATAAGCTTTAACCTTCTATATCCACACTCGATCCTATCAAGTGTAAATACCTTTACTTCAAGGACTCTTGTTGCTTGTTATCTAAGTATTCTATAAGCCTTTCATAGTTGATTAGATACCTACGACCAGCTTTCAAAGAATATATCTCTCCATTCAGTACAAGCTTTCGTATGTAATACTTGGCAAGTCCTGTCCTTTCTGCAACTTGGTCTATAGTCAGCATTGTGGGTATTGCAGTTTCATTTTCATGCATAGCAACAAATCCTTTCATATTTTGACGGAATCCGCGTTTTTAGCCTTCTTGACGTATAAAACCACTATAAACGGCTTAAAATCGCTAAAATCGATTGGAAACGTTAAAAATCACTAGGTTTTATCCCGTTTTAGAGAACAAGCGCATTCCTGATGGTGGGTTTAACCTCATCAAATACATGAAGCAATCTATCTGGAACAGACTTGGTCTTGTTCTCTGCAAGAGCTTCTCCATCACCAATAATGTCATAGAGCTTTTGATTGCTTTCATCTCCATATAATTCGATTTCTAGTGGTGATACTCTTTCATTGGTGAGCATATCTCTCTGCATGATTGTTCCATCATTATGAATCTGCTCTATAACGTACAAAGCACTCTCCGCAAATTTCTTGTAAGCTTCCAATTTATCTGTTGGTCGAACAATCTTAACATCAGCATACTTGTTAGTGATATGTCCGTTGTCTACTTGTGACTTACTATCAATCCAATCGGTTATAGTTCTAATAGCATCGTCATTGTCGGCATACTCCTCAACATCAGCTTGTACTTCATCCACGTTAAAGTTATAAATGCTACTCCCGTTGTATTTCTTGTCGATTGCCTTTGGAACGTTGTCTATATCAAGCACACTAGCTCTAGCAAGAAGCTCTTTAACCGCATTAAAATTATCAATGATACCTGACACTGCTTTATCATAAGCAATCTGTTGTTCTTCCTTAATCTTCTGATTCTCCACAACTGCTACTTCTGGAAGATAGTTCTTGTTATTATCATCAATCTTATCTTTCAGACTCCAGGATGTTTCATAGTAGTTCTTCATAATAGCTCTGTTCTTCTCAACAAAAATGTTTTCCATAGTTCTTTATCTCCTCTCTTAATCACTTGTTGGTACTGCAATGTTTATTCCAATCCCACTATGTTTGCGCTTTAGTGTTATTACTTCACTTAACGTAAGTGATAGTGGAATACAGATACTATCTTCATCTGTGCAATCATCAAATCCAGAGAAGTCTAGTACTAGATTGGTGGCTATCTCATTACCCATCCCACTCGACTTCTTTAGTCTGTTCACTAGTGAATGTGCTTTCATCAATGATGTTTTCATTCTGAACGTTCACCTCCTTAACCCCACGGAAATCGTTGTAGTTTTTTATAGCCTGTTGTAAATCGCTTCATTCTCCGCTGTCTGCTTCCAAATCTCTATATCACGTAGCAGATCCTTTTGAACTGAATAGTCTTGTGATAACTGCAATATCTTTGTGGCTGCTTGAAGTGCTATAAAAGGATTCTCATTATCCATCAGCTCTACAAGCTTTAGAACTGCTTTCTGTGAATGTGATAATAGCTCTGTGAGTACTCCATCCAATAACTTATTCCGGTACTCTGCTAATAATTCTTGAAATGCTTCGCT
Organism: Butyrivibrio sp.; assembly: GCA_017634825.1. Classification (GTDB taxonomy): domain Bacteria; phylum Bacillota; class Clostridia; order Lachnospirales; family Lachnospiraceae; genus Butyrivibrio. The sequence continues at coordinate 10,531 of JAGBMP010000104.1, read as the reverse complement.
ATTGATTCTTCGACATATAGCGGTCTTTGTCATGTGTAGCTCTTTGGCTATCTGAGTCTGGCTATAACCCGTCAGACAAAAAGCTAATAAGGTCTTATCGTCCACCTTCTTCATAGGCTCACCTCACTATCGTTGTTATACAAGTGATTCAAGCTTTTCAATCTCGATGCTTTTAAAATCACGCTTGAACATATCAGTAACAGCCTTAGCTCCATTTCTGCTGAAGGTCATGTTTCTAGTCGTAACACTATCACTCAATGTCTTGCTGAGAATAACAAGAGTGGTGCGGTCATGTGTACAATCAAACTGCATAATTCTGAATGGCTTACGACTGTTCTTAACACACGTATATATGAATTGGTCATAGGTGAGTTGCTCGTAATCAAGTTTTAGTATCTGATTGTAGGTCATGCTCTGAGCTCCTTTCATCGGTAACAGATTCTATCTTGCTTATAGGTTTTGATTTATATAAGGGATTGTCCTTATTAGCGGTCAAATCAATCAATCCAACGTCTGGAAAGCGTTTTTGTAAATCAAGCAGATAAAATATATAGTCTGCACCGAAAAGTCTGATTCCAGTGTCAATATGCACTGTTCCAGTAGTATCTTTAAAGACCATGATGAAATCAGATATATATTTGTCTTTTCTATGATGGCGATTCAGGATCACCAGAGATAATCTCCAGTTCTTTATAGTCATCAAAGAAAGTAAGTACTGTATAGCTGTTTCTTCATCACGCTGTAATTTACTCATGTTTATGTATTCTCCTATCTGATTTATTCTGCATTCATCAATACAGTAAGCATTTATGATTCACTATGAAGTTTTTGGCTTTTTCTATAACAGATAGATAAATCTATCTAGTTAATATATCTTGTCTTTCTACACGCTTATATATGCTAAAGCCGCGTAGTAATCACCTATTCAATAGTCTGTTCATAAATTCTTTTTAACAAAATAATTACTCCTTCATCTGCTTCCAACATTCATCAAAATCAAACTCTCCACCGCTTCTTTTAATATCTGCCTGCCTATAGCTATAATTTATAAAGTTGTTAAAATGCTTCTCGCTTCTAATGGTTGAAATCTTGCAAACTTTTCTGCCGAATCCAAGTCGCTCATATCTTTTATCAATGCTCTCCTTTATACATTGAGTAGCCTTGTAGGCGCTTTGGTTTTCACTTCCACGTATGACAATGTGAGTATGACCATCTATCTTGTCACCTTGAATCATTTTCGGTGGGCGACCTCTTTTACTTGTTCTACACGTGGTAGGATTAGCTGTTTTACTATTAGTTGTACTGTAGATTGCAAGCCAGCTTACATCGTATTTTTTGCAGTAGTATCTGATTTTTTCTACAATAGCCAAATAGTCTCGGGCGCTTAAAGGCACGACAAATATCTGAATGTTATAAGACACAATTCTATTGCGATTTCTCATGTCCATAACCTCAATTCAATGTGATTTCATAATCTTTTAATTCATCAATGGCACACACTTCCTCGTAAACTTCTTGGCTCTCATCATCATTCATGTTGTATGTATGAACGTTGATATTATCTTGTACCTCGTTGTAGAACACTGCACCAAAAGCAATACCGCAGCCTTCAAACGCTCCAAGGATTTGCATGACTATCTCTAAATCTTCATCCTCAATGCTCTCTAGATGTAATACAGGTGCATAGTATCCACGTTCAGTCTTATCTGGAAAAAGAGGTTTTCTATATATGTGTTCATGTTCTCTGTAAGTCATATTCTTACTCCTTTCCTTTTTCATTTTTCTGATTACCTAGCCATTGAAAAAATGTATTATATTCAATCAAATACTTTCTATCAGTGACTTTTATATGCGGTAGCTTTCCTTCTGATATGTATTTTCTGAGCGCATTCTCGCTTAATGGACAATCAGGGTCTTGGGCCAACTGCCTTACTCTTAAATAATGTCTTTCCATGACGAATATCTCCTTAACAACTGCAAAAGTGATTCATGTACTCTTGTAGTGTAATACCGTATTAGTTATAATAGTTCTACTATATACAACTATTTTAAGAGGTAATAACAAATGAAAAGTATAAATAATGTAACTCTTGAGGAAATGCTTAATAAGATAAGTGGAGTAAAAGAACTAGATACCATTAGCGCAAGAGCGCGTCTACAAAAGAAAATCACAGAACAATATGGGACTTATAAAGCTTTTGGAGAGCAGTTGGGACTTCTATCCGACCCAGACAATAGTCCAAACAAAGAAAGTACCATAAAAAGCTGGTTTAAAAGAGATGGTCATCTTCCGCCTCTTGAAACCCTCTATAAAGTCTGTCAGCTATTAGATTGTGAGGTTGGAAATATCATCGGCGACTACAACGAGGATACTAAAGCAATTGAAATAATCAAAAAAGAAACAGGGTTGTCCACCACAGCAATCAAAGCACTGCAGGCATCCCCAACGCTTTCATCTAATAATGCTTTATTAGATTCTAAACAAAAAGCTCTTGGAGCTATAGTCAGCTTTCTATTAACAAATAAAGAGTACGGATTACCTCTTCTTCAATCCATTGCAGACTATATTTTTTCTGATGAAGTTGATATATCAGTGCGAACTAAAAAAGAAAAAGATTATACAGGTTTGCTTCACATAAAAAACAAACGCACCAATACAGAGTATATGATGGATCAAAATGGCATTGACAGCTTATTATTAACACAGATACAAGGGAACCTGATTAGATTAAAGCAGAACATAAAGCATTAACCTTTTTTGTTTTACATTTTGTCTTAATCTGCCACCACACTACTAAAAGATGTGATACATTATTAAAAGAAAAAAGCACTGGAACGCTAGTATTTCCAGTGCTTTTCTTAACATTACAAATCAGACTGCAACAGCATTATTGGCAATTTCTAAATTACAGAAATTTGACATATTTTTAAGGCAGATGTAAAATTTCTACCGATGAAGAACAAACGTATTAATATAAAGAACTTAATATTGCTTTCTGCATTTGCAGCATCTTTTTCAGTACTGGGATGTCTTGCTGCTTATTCCGACAGAGCACAGATAGACGCTGTTCCTGCTGATATATCAGGTGAGGAACTCACCGCTGCTGTTGCAAGCTCAATCGACGACGCAGCAGAGCAGGTTATCGCATCCGGTACAGATTTATCTACCGAGACATTTAATGTTACTACTCAGGAGACAAGTGCCACTCTTGAGAGAACAGTTTTTACCGTAACTGAGTATGAAGCTCCGGTCACAATGTACACCAGTGACACTGTTAACGTGCGCAGCGGTGCAGGAACCGACTACGACAAGATTGGTAAGCTCAGATGGGGGTCTGAGACCCAGGTAACCGGAGAAACCGACAACGGCTGGTACGAAGTTGCCTTTGGCGACACCACCGCATTTATTATTGGCGATTACATGGTCACAGAGCTTCCGAGCACACCACTGGTATTCGTCGGTGATTCAAGAACCGTTCAGATGCAGAAGGCTGTTGGCTCCACAGATAAGGCTTTCATCGCCAAGATTGGTGAGGGTTACAGCTGGTTCAAGAACACAGCTCTTTCAGAGATTCCTAGTTATGCAGGAACAGGCACCACAATGATCATCAACTTCGGTGTCAACGACCTGGCAAATGCAAGCAAGTACATACAGCTCGTCAACAGCAACATCGACGCCTGGACAGAAGCAGGTATCACAGTTTACTACGCAGCCGTAACTCCGGTTGGCAACTGCAGCAGCGTTTCAAATGCTCAAATTGAGAACTTCAACGCAAGACTTCAGTCAGAGCTTGACCCGAGGGTTCAGTGGCTTGATGGCTACACATACCTCACTCAGACAGGTTTCTCAACCGCTGATGGCTTGCATTACAACAATGATACATACAGAAGTTTGTACTCCTACTACATGTCAGTGATCACTCAGGCTTAATTTCATTTTGCAATTGACATCCGATTCACATCCCGTTATAATAGTCTTTGCGATTGCCAAAAAGGCAAGCAAGCTGTTGTAGCACAGTCGGTAGTGCGTCGCATTGGTAGTGCGGAGGTCACGAGTTCGATTCTCGTCAGCAGCTTTTTTTAATTAAAAAGCTCTCAGTTCCATTCGGAACCGAGAGCTTTTCTTTTTTATTCCGTGAGTCACCGGTGACTCATGACATAAGCTGTGAAAAGAGATATTGATAGATCTCTGTGTTCTTCTCCTGCCAGTTATCGATCATATGCTGGGCAATCTCCTCTGTTGGAACCGGAACTCTTATGTCAATAAGATTCTGTCCGTTTTCCTTGGCAAGGAGCTGCACTGTGTATTCATTCTCCCCAACTTTCCTGTAATCGCCGAGGATTGAGGAATCGTTTCTGAGCTTCATGCTGTTTTCCTTAAGGTAATCATCAATCTGCTCTTTGATGGCAGGATTTATCCTGTTTCCGAAAAACTCCAGGGTCTGGGACCCTTCATCTGTTATCTCGAGATAGGTCCTGTTGGCCATGGTCTTTTCGGTTATGAGGTTTGAAGAAGCCAGTTCACTGAATACTTCCTGCAAAGTAAGGAAGGTCGTATACTCTTTTTCCAGAATAAAATCGTAGATCTGCGATTTGCTAAGGGTGACATCGCACCTCTTTAGCATGTACAGAACTATCATCTTGTATAACGTCAAATACTGCGAACTCAATTTAAAACTCCAATCAATCTACTACATGTGCCTTTACTGCTGCGCTGACAACATCAGCTACTCTTGGATCAAAAGCTGCAGGAAGGATGTTCTCATCGCTAAGTTCATCATCAGGAACAAGTCCTGCGATGGCTGTTGCTGCTGCCAGCTTCATCTCCTCTGTTATCTGTCTGGCTCTTGCCTCAAGTGCTCCCTTGAAGATTCCCGGAAATACAAGAACGTTATTAACCTGGTTAGGGAAGTCACTTCTTCCGGTACCGATTACGCGAACTCCTGCCTCTTTTGCAAGGTCAGGCATGATCTCGGGAACAGGGTTTGCCATAGCGAACATGATGGCATCCTTGTTCATCTTCTGAGCCATCTCTTTTGTCACAATACCGGGAGCTGATACGCCAACGAAGATGTCTGCCCCTACAAGAGCATCTGCCAAAGAACCCTTGATCTGGTCGGGATTTGTCACATCCATCATCTTCTTCTGCATCCAATTAAGGTCCTCTGACTCCTTGTGAAGGATTCCCACCTTATCGCACATGGTTACGTTCTTAAAGCCATAACGAAGAAGAAGCTTAGTTATAGCTATACCTGCGCTTCCTGCGCCGTTTACGATGACCTTGCAGTCTTCCTTTTTCTTGCCGACAACCTTAAGGCCGTTTATGATTCCTGCAAGCACAATGATGGCTGTACCGTGCTGGTCATCGTGAAATACAGGGATGTCCAGCATCTCTTTTAACCTCTCCTCGATTTCAAAGCATCTGGGAGCTGAAATATCCTCCAGATTGATTCCACCAAAGCCGGGAGCAAGGTATTTAACTGCCTTTATGATCTCCTCTGTATCCTGAGTGTCCAGGCAGATGGGAACAGCATTAACGCCGCCAAACTCTTTAAAAAGAACTGCCTTACCTTCCATGACGGGCATTGCTGCGTATGGTCCGATGTTGCCCAGGCCAAGAACAGCGCTTCCGTCGGAAACAACTGCAATGGTATTGGACTTAATGGTGTATTTGTAAGCCAGCTCTTTATCCTCAGCTATCAGCTTACATGGCTCAGCAACTCCCGGAGTATAGGCCAGTGCCAGATCCTCCTTGGAATTAACCTTGGACTTGGAGGTGGTCTCCAGTTTTCCCTGCCACTCTTCGTGGAGTTTAAGTGCTTTTTCTGCGTTTGTCATAATAATGCTCCCCTTTCAAAATCATAACTAGAAGGTCGTGCCCACTATATCATAGGCAAAAGAGACGACCTCGTTCCGTTTATCTGTATCAATATATTTGAAGACATTCCAAATCTGCTTCTTGCCTCCGCCGGTGGTCTGAAGACCAAGGGCAAGGCCAAGGGCTGCGATCTCATCGCCGGCATCGGTCTGTCTTGAGAGCATAAGTGCGTCGATGTAGCCGTTCTTTTCCATCTTGGTGTAGGCGTAGGCAAAGGCTGCTGCCTGAAGTGCCTGACCCGAACTCGATGAATAGCCGATCTCGCTCAGGATGATGCTCCTTACATTGCCTGATGAATCAAGCATCTCCGGCCTCTTCATATAATTGGTAAGAACTTCTATGTTGTCCATGGTTATACATGGTGTGGTGTCTGAATGGTTAACGTACTTGGATGAGTTCCAGAAAGCCGTGTTTCCGTTGGGGAATGAGTACGGATGGGCAGCAAGGCCCCAGTCAATGTTTCCGTAATCAGACAATGATGCTGCGAATATATCAAGAACATCCTTTGCATCATAGTCACCGGTCTTCTCGGTATTATAAGTCCAGCGCTGGTCGATAGGAATATAAACCTTAGCTGCGCTGTTCTGACTCTTAATGGCGTTGTAGAACACCCTGAAAGCCCTGGTAAATGCAGCCGTGTAGGTGCCAACGTCAGTATAACTCATGTAATTGTACTCTTTTCTGGCATTGACCTCATTTGCAATGATCCACATGCTGACATTGCCGTGGCCTGAGCCTGAGTACCTGTTTGCAAGAAAGCTTCCGATGGCAGCCAGAGCCTTAACTCCGCTATCATTGGTCGCATTGAACATGTAGTAAGGCGCTGAGGATCCACTCCTTGCGCTGGGATGCGTGATCTCAGGGAACGCAGAGGTGCTGGCATTATTGAGAATAATGGCCGCAACGTCAATCCCCATGCCATTGAGGCGCTTAAAGAGAGTGTCGTAATCGTTTATGATCTGTGAATTGAAGTGATAAGTCACTCCGCCATAAGAATAAGGAATTCCACCTGAAGTCACCAGAATGTTCCTGAGCGGAATATTGTAGGCTGCATATTCACATCCAAGATCAGCCAGCTCTCCGATTCTCAAAGGGTCGGGAAGAAGTCCCTTGATGGACTTGTGCTGCATTCCGCCGTAGCTGTAGCCTGCACAGGCACCGGGATTGGTGATGTACTTGGCGTGGCTGATGGAGACGAAGCTGTCGTTCATCTTGACCGCAACCTGGAATTTGGAAAAGAGCCTTGAATTAGCCGCACCTTTGTTGAGGTCCACACTAAAGGAAGTGTCATCGCTCTTGTAAACCTTGGCAATTGGCTCACTTCCCTCAACAATTCCGTCATCATAGGTTGCTTCTTCAAACAGGTAGTAATACTTATCGTCACTCTTAGGGATTCCCTCGGAAGTTACTGATATCTCAACTTTGCCGGAGCTTACAATGTTGCAGCTCTCAATCTTGGCAAACTCCGCAGTGTTCTCCGCGGTCATCTCAACTGTGGCAGGTCTTTGTAAAAGAGCTTCCGACACCGTATGTCCGCCTTTGACAATGGCGTCAATAGTGGATTCGTTAATAAACTCTTCGTTCTTTTCTTCCTCTATTACCAAGGACGCCTCGAAAATCTCTTCCTGCTGGGCCTGCTCCAGGCTCTTGTTATCGCCGATAAGAAGCCATCCCATCATGGCTCCAACCAGCACAACAGCAAATACTGCAAGTACCCCTGAGAGGATAACGATTATTCTATTTCTTCGGGCCTTCTTGCCCGTTCTTCGTCTGCGCTTCTTAATCTCCATTAACCCCGATAATTCCCTGAAAATTATTATTTGTTATTGCTATCTTCGCCTTTATCCCTGTTCTTAAGTCTCTTCATGTGGTCTCTGATCTTAAGCTCATACCCGTTACCTGTGGGATTGTAGAACTCTTTCCCATTAAGCTCATAGGGCTTGTACTGCTGCTCCACATAGTGGTCGGGATAGTCGTGGGCATACTTATAGCCGATGCCATGGCCGAGCTTACCTGCAGACTTATAGTGAGCATCCTGAAGATGCGCAGGGATAGGAAGGTTACCTGTTTCCCTGACGGTCTGCATAGCTTCTTCTATCGAAAGATATGCTGCATTGCTCTTGGGAGCAGTGGCAACATAAGTAACTGCCTGTGCAAGAGGGATACGGCCTTCCGGCATTCCTACTCTCTCAACTGCAAGAGAAGCAGCAACTGCCACCTGAAGTGCCTGTGGGTCTGCATTTCCCACATCCTCTGAGGCGCAGATCATGATACGCCTTGCTATAAACTTGGGATCCTCGCCGGCATTGAGCATACGTGCAAGATAATACACTGCTGCGTCCGGATCCGATCCTCTCATACTCTTTATGAATGCGGAGATTGTGTCATAGTGGTTATCTCCGTCCTTGTCATATCTGGCAACCTTCTTCTGGATGCACTCTGAAGCCACTTCCCTGGTGATGTGGATAAGGCCGTCCTCACTTCTCTGAGTTGTAAGGATGCCCAGCTCTATGGCATTTAAGGCATGTCTTGCATCGCCGTCAGCTATATCTGCAAGAAACTCTGCAGCATCAGGCTCAAGCACCGCTTTGTAAGAGCCCATTCCACGCTCTGTATCTGTGACTGCCCTGTTCAGCAGCACCTTGATATCATCGCTGGTAAGCGGCTTAAGCTCAAATATGATTGACCTTGATATAAGAGCCCCATTGACCTCAAAGTACGGATTCTCCGTGGTTGCACCTATGAGCACAACGGTTCCGTCCTCAACAAAAGGAAGCAGGTAATCCTGCTGGGACTTATTGAACCTATGGATCTCGTCTATGAAAAGAATCGTCTTCTTCCCATACATTCCCTGGTTGTCCTTGGCTTTGTTTATGACATCTTCCATGTCCTTCTTGCCTGCAACCGTGGCGTTTATCTGAGTAAACTCCGCCTTGGTTGAGTTTGCGATAACCTTGGCCAGTGTGGTCTTGCCCGTTCCGGGAGGTCCGTAGAATATTATTGAACTGAGTTTGTCTGCTGAAATTGCACGATAAAGAAGCTTGTCCTTTGCAATGATGTGCTGCTGCCCAACCACCTCATCAAGGGTCCTCGGGCGCATCCTTGCGGCAAGCGGAGATTCTTTTTCCATATTGTTTTCGCGCATATACTGAAACAAGTCCATAACACTACAATTTTACTATTTTTGCTCCGATTTTGCCATACCCATTAAATGACTTTGGCACTATTGTGTTATGGAGATGTTGTCGGGTGACATAGTTATAGTAATATTGCCTTCGCGATTGAGATAAGTTGTTACACCTGCATCCTCAAGGATCTGCATAACCTCAGCATCCTCGGGTTCAATTGTGCCGGAGGTGATGATGGCATACTCCGGGGATACCTTTTCAACAAGAGCTGCCATGTTCTTCTCGTATCTGCCGTGGTGCGGAACCTTTAATATCTCTGCCTGAATATCTTCCATCTCAAGAAGCTCGCTTATGCGCAGCTTTTCTGCATCTCCGGCAAAGAGCATGTTATTATCGCCGCAGCTCACCATTATGACAAGTGATGAATTATTGCTTGGATCCTTCTCATAAGCTGTGCTCTGAGGAGGATAGATATCATAAGAGACTCCGTCCATTTCAAAAGAGATCTCGTCTGTAACCACAGTTTCTGTAAGGCCCTTAGAGCTGAGGGCAGCGAGATAATTATCGATCTGATCAGAGTCTTTTGACTTATAAGTAGTGTAGATAGTGCCTATATCAAAGGCATTTATCACGTGATCCGCTCCGCCTACATGATCCTTGTCGAAGTGGGTGATTATGAGATTATCAACCTTGGAAATACCCTGCTCTTTCATGAAGGAGACAAGTTCCTCTCCATTCTCATCAAGCCCGGCATCTATGACAGTTACGTGATTCTCTCCAATAAGGACAAAGGCATCATAAGCTTCGTCAGTCTCTGCCGAAAAACCGGTTATGGTGACAGAAGGTCCGGTAGATACAGACGCAGTCTGATCCGTCTGAGTCTCTACCTCTGTCTCAGTATTTATAGATGCTGTATTTTCTGTATTTCTGCCGCATCCAGCCAGCAGCATAAGAGCCATAAACAGGCCTATCATCTTTCTAATCCGCATGTTAATTCTCCTTTGACATGATTTGTTATGCGCATTATTATGATGTAAGGGTCGAAAGTCTTCGCACACACCAAGCTCGCTTGGTTGCGGGCGAAAGACCTTATGACCCGCCGAAACATGAGGAATAAATGGGGAAGGGGCCCCATGGTTTCCGAATGTTTCGTAGGATTGCGAGAGCGTCTAACGCGAAGCAATCCGTAACATCATAATCATTTTATAGGCATTACCTAAAAAGAACTTTAAGCATTTATGAAAGGACACTAAAACAATGAAAGCAGCTAAGGCTTTTGGAATAACACTTTTTGTAGTTCTCCTGATCGGAGTGATCTTCCTCGTGGGCAGGAATTCAATCATGAAGGACGTAAAGGCCACTCAGGAACAGGCCACTACTACCAAGACCAGCACAGCCAATCCCATAACCAAGGCGATTGTCAGCGAGGCACTTGATACCTACGCCGAGAACGCGACGGGCAAGACAAAAGAGATCTACGAATCAATGTCAGAAGAGGACAAGGATACCGTTACAGAGATCATCG
>JAGBMP010000103.1 GCA_017634825.1 Butyrivibrio sp. | reverse complement strand
TCACCCTCAAGTGTTCCCTGTGTAACTTCCTCAGGAAGGTTACGAGCCATGATTCTCTGGAACTTCATCTCGCAGCTTGAAAGCTTGCTTGTGCATGTATTTCCGCAGTGGAAGCCCATGAATGTATCTGTGTGCTTGTAGCTTGTCTGATTCTTGATTGACTGCTCGTACATATCATCAGGTACAGAGTTGTTGATATCAAGAAGTGTAACAGCGTCGTTACTGATGCATGTTCCGATGAACTCAGAAATTGCACCGTAGATATCTACTTCGCAGGATACAGGAATTCCGCGTCCTGTAAGTCTTGAGTTAACATAGCAAGGAACGAAACCAAACTGAGTCTGGAATGCAGGCCAGCACTTTCCGGCGATACATACAAACTTTTTGCTTCCTCTGTGCTCCTCGATCCAGTCAAGAAGTGTAAGCTCGTACTGAGCAAGCTTCTCAAGAATCTCAGGCTTCTTGTTACCTGCACCGAGGTCTTTCTCCATGTCAGCCTTGATGTCAGCGATTCTTGGATCACCTGCGTGCTTGTTGAAGCTCTCGAAGAGGTCAAGCTCTGAGTTCTCTTCTACTTCAGCACCGATGTTGTAGATCTGCTGGATAGGTGCGTTACATGCAAGGAAGTTCATAGGACGAGGTCCGAATGAGATAACCTTGAGGTTTGAAAGACCATAGATAGCTCTTGCGATAGGCACGAAGTCGCTTATCATCTTAGCGCACTCTTCAGCTGTTCCTACAGGATACTCAGGAATATAAGCCTTTACGCCGCGAAGGTGGAGGTTGTAGCTTGCATTGAGCATTCCGCAGTAAGCATCTCCTCTGCCGTCGATAAGGTCGTTCTGTGACTCCTCTGCAGCTGCGCAGAACATAACAGGTCCGTCGAACTTCTCAGCAATAAGTGTCTCGGAAATCTCAGGTCCGAAGTTTCCAAGATATACGCAAAGTGCGTTACATCCTGCCTTCTTGATATCCTCAAGAGCTTCCATAGCCTGGATCTCGCTCTCGATGATACATACAGGACACTCATAGATATCCTTCTCATCAAAATTCTTCTTGTAGGCATCGACAAGAGCCTTTCTTCTGTTTACAGCAAGTGATGCCGGGAAACAGTCACGGCTAACTGCAACGATACCGATTTTTAAATCTGGAATGTTAATCATAATAATCCCCTTTCTACTCTCAGAAATATTGTTCTATTTCCAGAGGCTTGCGCCTCCAAAGATACGTTTATCAAAGCTCGGCAAGTGCCTTGTAGTCATCCTTAAGGTCTGCATAGAGCTTCTTGTAAAGCTTGTGGTACTCTGCATACTTAGCAGCGTTGTCTGCTACAGGCTCAGTCTCTTTTGCCTTAGTGATAAGCTTGTCGCAGGCTTCCTGTACGCCCTCATATACTCCGCTGCCTACGCCTGCCAGGATTGCTACGCCAAGAGCAGGTCCCTGTTCCTGGTTGATGGTTGCAACCTTGCATCCGTAGAGGTCTGAGAGCATCTGTCTCCAGATCTTGCTCTTTCCGCCTCCGCCGCAGGCCATCATCTCTTTTACACTGATACCCATCTCGTTAAGGATATCGTTGCAGTCGCAGAGTGAGTAGGAAACGCCTTCCATAACTGCTCTTAAGAGATGCTTTCTTGTGTGGATACCTGAAAGTCCGAAGAACACGCCTCTTGCCTTGTCATCAAGGTGTGGTGTTCTCTCACCGTTAAGATATGGCAGATAGATAAGTCTGTCCGATCCAACGGGAACGGTCTCGATATCCGCATTTATAAGGTCATAGGGATCAACTCCCTTTTCCTTGGCTTCTTCTATATAGCTCTGGCAGAAGTTGTCTCTGAACCACTTGAGTGAGAAACCTGCTGCCTGGGTAACGCCCATGATGTGCCATGCGCCCGGTACTGCGCAGCAGCATGTGTGAACTCTGCCCTTAGGATCGATTGATACCTTGTCTGTATGTGCAAATACAACGCCTGAAGTTCCGATGGTTGTGAAGGCTGTTCCCTCTCTTACAACGCCGGTTCCTACAGCAGCTGCTGCATTATCGCCTGCACCTCCGACAACTACAGTATCTGTAGTAAGTCCGAGCTGACTTGCGATCTCAGGTAAAAGAGTTCCTGTAACCTCGCAGGACTCATACATCTTGCCAAGGAGTGCTCTGTCGATTCCGAGCTTGTCCAAAACTTCCTGTGACCAGTCACGCTTTGAAACATCCATCAGTTGCATTCCTGATGCATCCGAAACCTCTGTAGCGAACTCACCGGTCAGAACGTATCTGATGTAATCCTTAGGTAAAAGAATGTGTCTGCACTTCTTGTAGTTCTCAGGCTCCTTGTTGCGAACCCATAAGATCTTGGCAGCTGTCCATCCTGTAAGAGGAGGATTGGCTGTGATCTCGATCCACTTCTCACGAGGCATGATCCTCAGCATCTCTTCTACTTCATCGCCTGTTCTCTGGTCACACCAGATGATCGAAGGTCTGATCACTTCGCCGTTTTCATCCAGCATTACAAGTCCGTGCATCTGTCCGGAGATACCGATACCCTTGATATCTGCAGCGTCTGATACCTTACCTGAATCAAGTGCTTCCTTAACAACTGCAGCTACAGTCTCAAGTGAAGCCTTCTTCCAGTCATAAGCATCCTGCTCAGCCCAGCCGTTCTGGGGAGTGTACATGGGATACTCGTAAGCTCTCTCAGCAACAACACCGCCGTTCTCATCAAAAAGAACCGTCTTGGTTGCTGAAGTTCCAACATCAATTCCTATAAGATATTTCATATTCATACTCCAGTCTCACGCATTAAAATACGTGTTCAAAAAAAATATATAATAATACAACTTAAAATACAACATTACAAATTTGCAGAAAAAATGCCCATATTTCTATTCATTTTTACTATGCTTGTATTTAAAATTAATTAAAGCTGTACATCTTTGGCTGCACATTTAACACCGGTGAGTTCTTCCGATCTCTTATCAGGCTGTGATGTGCCTGCGTAGATGGTGAAATTCTTGGAAAAGAAATCTCTGACTCCCTCTTCGTCTACAGAAGTAAAGGCCTTTCTGTCTATATCCACAACAACCTTTTTCTCTTCTCCGGCAGCAAGGTGAACTCTCTTAAATCCGCAAAGGCTTGGATTGGGAATTGCAAGTTCAAAACCTGTGTCCTTGATGTAGACCTGAACAACCTCGTCAGTATCTCTTTGGCCCTCGTTTACAACTGTAGCTGTAACTTTGGCTCCGGCAAACTCGCCCTTGTCGTCCTTAACAAGCTCAACGTCTACATCCTTTGCACTGCACTTACCATATGTAAGTCCGTATCCGAAAGGATAAAGAGGTGTTCCCTCAAAGTATCTGTAAGTCCTGTTCTTCATGGAGTAATCCTTAAAGTCAGGAAGGTCATCTGCCGACTTATAGAAGGTTACAGGAAGCTTACCTGAAGGTGATACATCACCAAAGAGGATGTCTGCAACGTCTCTTCCGCCCTTTGCTCCCGGATACCATGCCTGGATGACTGCAGCAGCCTTATCCTGCGCAACACCGAGGTTAATGGAGCTTCCGGACATGTTGATGACTATTGTTGGCTTGCCACATGCAAGAGCGGAATTAAGGAGCTGTCTCTGAGGAATAGGAAGCTCAAGGTTTACCTTGTCTCCTGATGCAAACTGGTTACCTGCATCTCCTTCCTCACCCTCGAGGTTCTCATCAAGTCCTACTACAACTACCATTACATCTGAGTAATCAGCGATGGTCTGAACTTCTGAGAGTCTGTCGGGATAGTCCTGATCTGAAAGGTTGCTGATGTTTGGCTTCCAGAGATCGCATCCTTCAGAATAAAGAACTCTTGCACTTCCCTCTACCTTATCCTCAATACCTTCAAGGACGGTCACGAATCTTGATGATGTTCCGTGGTAGTTACCCTGAAGTGCTATTCTTGAATCGGCGTTTGGTCCTACTACACCGATGGTCTTAAGCTTTGTCTTATCCAGCGGAAGGAGTCCGTCATTCTTTAAAAGAACTATACTCTCAGCTGCAGCTCTGCTTGCAACCTTCTGGTGCTCGTCGCACTCAACCACTGTGAACGGAATGTTGTCGTACTCAGTCTTATCAAACATTCCAAGAAGGAATCTTGTTGTAAAGAGTCTTACTGCTGACTCTGTGATCTGCTCCTCAGTTATAAGTCCTGCTCTGTAAGCATTCATCATCTTCTGGTAGGTACATCCGCAGTTCACATCGCATCCCATCTCAAGGGCCAGCTTCACTGATTCCTCGGCTGTTGCTGTAACCTTGTGATTCTCATGGAAGTCACGGATAGCCCAGCAGTCTGATACGAAGTGTCCCTTAAATCCCCATTTGCCACGAAGAAGGTCAACCATAAGTGGCTTGTTGGCGCAGCAGGGTTCTCCGTTGGTCCTGTTGTAAGCTCCCATTACTGCCTCGACATTTCCTTCCTTTACGCAGGCTTCAAATGCAGGAAGGTAAGTCTCCTCGAGGTCCTTCTTGCTGGCCTTGGCATTGAAGAAATGTCTTTCTCCCTCAGGTCCTGAGTGTACAGCAAAGTGCTTGGCACAAGCTGCTGCCTTCATGTACTCTCCGTCTCCCTGAATTCCCTTTATAAAAGGAACTGCCAGGGTTCCTGTAAGGAACGGATCCTCTCCGTAGGTCTCATGTCCGCGTCCCCATCTCGGATCACGGAAGATATTAACGTTTGGTGACCAGAAGGTAAGTCCCTTGTAAATGTCTCTGTCACCGCGCTTTGCCTGCTCGTTGTACTTGGCTCTGCCTTCCTCTGCGATAACCTCGCCGACCTGCTTCATAAGGTCCTCATCAAAGGCTGCAGCCAGTGCAATTGCCTGTGGAAACATGGTGGCTGTGCCGGCTCTTGCAACACCGTGAAGTGCCTCATTCCACCAGTTGTAGGCCGGAACACCCAGCCTGTCTATTGCAGGTGAGTCATAACGAAGCTGAGATGCCTTCTCTTCGACTGTCATCTTGGCAACCAGCTCTTTTGCCCTGTTTCTAGCTTCTTCTCTGTTCATTGCGTACCCCTTTTATTTATGTAATGTTGAAAAAAGGTCATTCTTACATATATTAGTTTATGCTTATGGGCTGGTTTTTTCTTATCACATTTTGGCATCTTATTCTTAAATAAAAAGGGCTGCGCCCTAAAGCGCAGCCCCAGAAGGAACTTAATATTATGGAAGCATATCTGAATCGCCGAAGTACTCAGCCCACTTAGCTGTTCTCTCGTCGATGATAGCCTGTCCACCTGCTGAAAGGTAATCAGCAATACCAGCTTCCCAAACTGCATCGAAGTCAGCAGTTGAAGCAACTACAGCCTGATCGTAAACCTGATCTCTCTTAGCTGAAAGTGTATCACCTACACCTGCCTCAGCCTCGATAACACCAACGTTAACGTTCTTAGGCTCAAGTCCGTCTGCCTTTGAAATCTTGTCAGCAGCACTTACAAGTTCAGGATCCTGTCCGGCATAACCATAAGCGATTGAAAGGTCAGCAAGCTTCTGATCACCGAAGTATGTTCCGTTACATGTGATTGTGTAGTCGATGTTCTTACCTGAGTTCTGGATTGCATCGCCTTCTGCTGCGATGATCTGGATAGCGCCTGACTCAAGAACTTCGTGTGTAACACCCTCATCACCTGCCTGGAGGTACTTGATTGTCTCAGGCTTTGAAATGAAGTCGAGGTAAAGAAGTGATGCAAGAGGCTCTGTGTTTGTTGTAGGGAAGAAGAGCTTTCTGTCGCCTGCTGAAGAGTAAAGCCACTTAGCATACTTGCCGTCTGCGTTCTGGAAGCAGTCAACCGGTACGAACTTAGCATCAGGACCAACGTTTCTCTGAAGGTTAGAGTTGATTGAATCTTCACCGTTTCTGAATACATAATCCCAGTTGTGCTGGAATGCGCCTACATAGCCGGCCTTGATCATATCATCCTCAGTTGTGTCTCCGCTTCCGTAAAGAGCGAAATCCTTCCACATAAGACCATCGTTGTACCACTTGTTAAGGAGCTTAACAGCTTCCTTTGTTGAAGCCTGTGTAACTGCTCTGTCATCGAATCCGTTGATGTAGTACTCTTTGTCAGTGATCTTAGGATCCATGAAAGATGTGATGATGTTAGATGCTCTCCAACCTACATCATAGCTTGTTGAGAAAGGAACCATCTTGGAAGCGTCTTTTCCAAGAAGAGTATCAGCGTTGTCTCTGAATGCAATGAGCATGTCTTCGAACTCCTGAGTTGTTGTAGGAGCCTTCATGTTAAGAGCATCGAGCCAGTCCTGACGAACGAAGGTAACGATTCTCTGCTGCTCAGCACGTCTTCCTTCAAGTGCCCAAACTTCGCCTGTCTTAGGATCCTTATCCCAGAGCATGTTCTGCTCGCCAAGCCAGTTCCAAAGGTTTGGTGTATCAGCCTTGTACTGCTCAATGAGGTCCTGAAGATCGATAACACCGCCCATCTGAGCGTATGTAAGAACTGTAGGATAGCTGTATGTTACGCAGATGTCAGGAGCTTCGCCTGCTGCAAGAAGGTTGTTGATATCATCAACCTCTGTCCACCTTGGAACCTTCTTGAAGGTTACTTCTACGTTGTGCTCCTCGAGCATTCCCTTTTTGATGTACTCTGTGTACATGTTGTTCTCAGGATCTGAACCGCCGTCATTTCCTCTGTCGTAGATCTCTACTGTGATCTTTCTTGTGTCAGCAAACTTACCGTCTGTAAGCTCTGATGCTGTCTCAGGCTCAGCAGCAGGTGCCTCTGCCTGTGTCTCTGTTGTTGCAGCAGGTGTTTCTGTAGTTGCTGCAGGTGTCTCTGTGGTTGCCCCACCGCCCTCTGATCCGCAGGCAACTATTGAAAGAGCCATTGCAGATGCAAGAAACATAGATAATACTTTTTTCCTCATAACTCTACCTCCGTTTTAGATGTATATGTGAATTTAATTATTCCTTAACTGCACCAAGTGTTACGCCGTGGATGAAGTACTTCTGCAGGAAAGGATAGATGCACAGTATCGGGATCGTTGAGAACATTACGATGGCCGCCTTAAGTGATGCAGCAAGTCCCGGAGCTGAGAAGCCCTCCTGTGTTGCAACCTCTACCTGGTTGATGTTGTTGATGATGTTGTACAGAAGAAGCTGCAGTGTATAGAACCTGTCATCTCTCATGTACATCAAGGCATCTGAGTAACCATTCCATCTTCCTACTGCATAGAACAGTGCAAGTGTTGCAAGAACCGGCTTTGACAGAGGAAGGTAAATGCTGCTCAGGATCCTGAAAAGGCTTGCTCCGTCGATCTCAGCTGACTCCCTTAAGCTGTCCGGAATTCCGTAGAAGAAACTCCTCATGATGATCATGTTGTAAACACTAAGCACACCGGGCAGGATCAGAACCAATGGGTTACTGAGCAGGTGGAGCTTCTGCATCAGCAGGTAGTTCGGAATTGTTCCTGCGTTGAAGAACATGGTAATGGTGATAAAAATGTTAATTGCTTTTCTTCCCTTTAAGTGCTCAAAGATAAGGGGATAAGCACAAAGTGTTGTCATTGTAAGAGATGCCACCGTGCAGACAATTGTAAGAAATACAGTCCACACAAATGCTCTTATGTATTTGGGATCCTTAAGTACCGTTGCATAAGCATCGAAGTTAAGTCCCTTAGGTAAAAGATATACTTCATTTCTTACCAGGAAATCCGTACCACTTAAGGATTTGGCAAGAAGGTTCAGCATCGGGATGACGCAGATAAGGCTCACAAAGAGGCAAAATATCACGAACACCCAGTCCCATACTTTATCAGTCGTTGATTTTACTTTCATCTCTTTTGCCCTCCCTTACCAGATTCCTCTCTCGCCAAGCTTACGAGAGATAAAGTTAGCCATCAGCAGGAAGAACACACCAACAACCGACTGGAAGAGTCCAACCGCTGTTGTCAGCGAGAACTGAAGTCCCTTGATACCTACACGATATACATAAGTTGCGATAACGTCTGCCACCTTCATGACCAGGTTGTTCTGGAATGCGAAAGGTCTGTCAAATCCGCCGCCCAGGATATTTCCAAGGTTCATAATAAGAAGGACTACGATGGTTGGCTTGATGCCCGGAAGTGTGATGTGCCACATCTTCCTGAATCTGCCTGCTCCGTCAACGGCTGCTGCCTCGTAGAGCTCAGGGTTGATGCCGGCAATTGATGCCAGATATACGATGGAGCCCCAACCGAAGTTCTGCCAGATACCGAATCCGATGTAGCTGCCGATCCAGTGAGCTGCGTCGTTGAGGAACGGAATTGATGATCCGCCCATCTTCATAAGAACCATGTTTACAAGTCCGTCGTTGGGTGCAAGGAGCTGCAGCGCCAAGCTGTAGATGATGACCCATGAAAGGAAGTGAGGCATGTAAGCGATGGTCTGCACAACCTTCTTATAACGCTGGAAGCAAAGCTCATTTAATATAAGAGCAAATATGATAGGTGCCGGGAATCCGAAAACAAGATCCAGCAGGTTAAGTGTCAGTGTATTTCTAAGTGCATATCTGAAATCATTATTTCCGAATGCCTTGATGAAATACTCAAAACCGTGATTAGCCGCTATCGGCAGTTTCCAAACACTCTCTACCAGTGAGTATTTCTTGAATGCGATCTGCACATAGATCATAGGTGCATATTTAAAGATCAAAAGATACAACAGTGGTAAAAATAACATCACATAAAGTTGCCAGTACTTTTTAAGATAGACACCGGCGCCCGCCTTATTTTGGGCCTTAGCTTGCCTGCTCATTTCATTCCTCCTCTAATCCCCTGATATAACTCTCCCTGGGTCCAAGATAGGACTTCGGGATTTTAATTCCTTTTTTTATAAGCACTATCCTCTCAAGAACGATGCCCGGACTGCAGCCGTAAAACTTAAGCTCATTTTCCCCTTTTACGAGCTTTACAATGTCCTTTACGATCTTGACACTGTTTATTGCTTCCTCTCGCCACTGAGGGCTGAAGAAAAACTGGTTCTCCGGATCTCTGACGGTGTTTATTATCTTTGTCTTGCCGCCGTTTACCGAGTATCCCAGGTACTGCTCCGGCTTAAAAGTAACCGGTGTTGTCGGTGCCAGTAAAAAGACTGCCTCGTACTCAGAATTTTCTGTCGCCATAAATCTGTATGTGACACTGGGTCTTGTCTTTCCCCGGTAAAAATCCTCTGTCACCGGAAATGCCTTGATGGCGCTTCCGCTTCTTCCGTAGGGAGAAAGAACTTTAAAGCCTCCCTTTTTGGTGTCAGCCTTTTCGGAAAAATGCTCGGCTTCCATGCAGATATATCCGTCGCTCTCAATAAAGAGTCCCTTTGGAGCATCCGCAGCAGAAGCTTCCACCGTTACGTGTGCGCATCCGATTCCAACGCCTTCCACTGTAAACGTGCCTGTGATCTTTTCGGACAAAAGAGCTTTATTCACCGAAAGGGTTATCCGCTCTCTTTTTTTGACCTCGCCCTCTGTCTTTGAAAACAAAAGCCAGCTGCAATCGGTGCTAATCCTGTATTTGTAAGGGATCTCGCTTCCGCTTATCAGGTCAAATTCGATACTGCTCACATCCGGTCTTAGCATGTCACTCCAGGTCTGAGGGTGATCATTCCACTCAAGGCCCGTCATGTAGTTTTCATCCTCTGCTCTGGAAACCAGCATCCTCGGCGAATTGGCGCCATATACAAGATGCCTTATTGGATATCTGTTATCCTCTTCGTTCCAGTTGATAAAGCCCACATGCTCCGATCTGCCAAAGCCTTTGTAATAGCCGCCGTCCACCGTTTCATACTCATCAATGATACGGGCATCTTCTTTTACGCAAGCGTCAAGCTGCTCTGCAACATCGTTGGCTTCAATCCTGTTCTGCTTTGCAAAGAACTTGTTCCTGCCGGCCAGTATCCACATCTTCATGAGGTTGGCCGTTCCACAGGCCGGATAGTACAAAAGAGATATGAATGCCGAGAGGTTCTCGTCATCTATTCTCTTTTTAAGTGCAGCTGATTCCTTAAGTATCTCATCGCTGAGACTTAGGACCATGTCTGCCTCTCCAAAGTGAAGAGGGTGGTAAACATCTGCATTCATGATCTCGTGGCGCCTCTTTTCAAGAAGAGAAGTGTAATCCCACAGGATCTTTTTTGCTTTGTTTCTTCCGGAGAGGGGAAGCATACCACCAAACTGCCTCTCCGCCCACTCATTTACGTAAGTCTCAGTGATGGCTGCATCTGTGCCGCCCCACTTATCTATGTCGTAAGCAAGGTCAAGGAAATATGAAAGACCAAGCTCCTGAGTGCCTATATCACCAACATTGGTGACCCAGATCTGTCTTACTCCGAACTCGTAAGCTGCTGTCATCTGCTCCCAAACCCTTGGGAGGAAGGTGGCTCCTATCCACTTAAAGGAATAAGGACCACCGTGCATATCCATGTGATAGTACATTCCGAATCCGCCGGGATGATTTCTCATCTCCTTATCCGGAAGTGTTCTTGTGTAGCCGACGTTGTTATCGGAGAGGATTAAAGTTACGTCCTCAAGCTCCGGATCACCCATAAGGCCCTTTGTCTTTTCATTGCCATAGAAGAATTCTTCCACTTCGGAGAAAAGAACTATCTGCCTCGGAACGTTCTTTAGATCATCATCAATTGTTTCTTTGATAAGATCGTTCTGGGTCTCCAAAACGTCTTTTACCAGATCTATGTTATCCCGGAGCGAAGCATCATCCCCAAGTATCTTCGAGTCTCTCTCGCCTCGCATTCCAAGAGTTATTACATTTTCAAAGGACTTGTTTCTTATAAGTCCGTCTCGCCAGAAACGGGTGATTCCCTCTCTGTTTGCCCTAAAATCCCAGGCATCTCCGTAGATTGAGTTCTCTCCCCGAAGGAGCCTGTACTCCTCTCCGCTTCTCATGCAGGGTTCGTGGTGGGATGTGCTCATCACCACTCCGTACTCATCCGCAAGTCTTGCGCTCTCAAGTCCCGGTCCGTCCATGCTGAAGTTCGATGCCCACATGGCAGGCCATAGGTAGTTGCCCTTAAGGCGAAGGAGAAGTTCGAAAACTCTCTCGTAGCACATGGCGTTTATTCCGCCGAAGTGCTCTGTGGCCCAGTTTCCAAAGGCCGGCCACTCATCATTTATGAAGAATCCTCTGTATTTAACAGATGGCTCTTTGCTGACCATGTTTACTTCATCTGTCAATGAAGCGTTTTTCTTCTTTTTGGGTAATACGTGATTCCAGTTAACAAGTGGTGATACCCCGAGAAGTTCCGAGAGATGGAACAGTCCGTAGATGGTTCCGCGCTTGTCGCTTCCGGCGATGACCACTGCGTGATCAACTCCATCCATCGGGCTGTCTATAACCTGAAAGCTGTAGACTTCCCACTTACCTCTCACTTCCTCTAAATCTATGAGTCCCTTTTCTTCAAGCTCATCCAGGTAATCGCTCCTGCCGACGGTTCCGTAAATTATCAGGTTCTTACACTTACATCCCTTTGTATATTCACCTGCATGGAACCCTGTTACCAGGTACAGGTCCTGCCTGACCAGTGCTGCTATCTTATTGACTCCGGGAAAAGATTTAGATTCGTAAGTGAACATTAACCTGTTATCAAAACTGACCTTTGACACTTTTACCCCCACCAGGTTTTCTTTCCACTTTTGATTGTTGATGTTTCCCCATTTGAATGCTATAAATAAATCATAGGGCATGGGATTTTAATACAAATACACAAAAAACCATATATTTTTTGCATTTTCCGATATAAAGTGCACAAGGTCTTTTCCCATGTATAAGGAGAGGTATGAAAAAGTGTCTGAACTTCCCGTATACCGTCATAGACAGCGAGATCATCTGCGAGCACAAGAAGGCCCGTGTCGATCCCACTGACATCAGCACTGTCCACAACCACGACGGATATGAAGTAGTTCTTTTCCTAAAAGGGGATGTAAATATGATGGTTGAGCCCGAGCTTTTCAAGATGGAGCCCGGGGACATTTTCTTTATAAGTCCGCTAGTCTTCCACGGTGTCGACCTTGAGGATGTAAGCGGCTATGAGAGGATCGTCATCAATGTCCAGTACGAGTATCTCAAGAGCCTCGGTGATGCCGAGACGGATTTTTCCACGCTCTTTAGGAGCACGAATTCTGCAAACATGAATCACCTGCGCATTCCAAAGGAGTCGATCCCCAAGTTCATTGCTGTGGCAAAAAACCTTGAGGAAGCCCTCCACAGCGAGTGCTACGGCCACAGCGTCCTGGCGAAGGCTTACCTTGCAGAGTTCCTTCTTCTTACCTGCAAGTACTCTGAGAACGTTCCTCCGCAGAAAAAAAGCAGCACTATGCCCGTTGCCGTGGCAAAAGTGCTGGAGTATATCGATAAGCATCTCTCTGATGAGATCACTATAAATGCCATGTCTGCCGAGCTTCACTACAGCAGTGACCATTTGAGCCGCGCTTTCAGCGAAGCGACAGGAGACTCTTTAAAACATTATATTAATGCAAAAAAAATCGCTCTTGCACAAAAATTATTGCTGGAAAATAATTCCCCCTACGATGTGTGCTTCATGGTGGGATACAACAATTATTCCAGCTTTTCAAGGCGTTTCTCAACGCAGATAGGCATGTCGCCCAAGCAGTATCAGTTATCGAACCGCGTGGGGTGATGCCAGGGAAGTTCAGTATATGGTTCTGCCTTTTTCGTCCGGAATGCCACATTTTCTGTAGAAGTAGGAGTTCACCTGATCTCTCCACTCTCTGGCATTATCCAGCTGAAGGTCGAACCTTTCTTTTACCCTTTTGTAGACTTCCTCGGGAACTGCGTCTTTTAAGCTGTCCCAGTCTGCTGCAAGACCTCTTGCTTCCTCTTCTCCCTGGAAATGACTGTCGTAGATGTGCTGGATCAGTGTCTTTCCGGTCTTAAGCTTCCATGTGTACGGAATGTGATGGAAGAAAAGAAGGAGTTCTTCCGGGCAGGTATTTGGGTCGTTGTACAACTTTGCATTTTCCGGGTAGTACTGCTGTGCATAGCCCGTTCCCTTATCTGTTCTGTCAACACCGATCCCAAGGTGATCAGCCCTGTGATATGTTCCCCATCTTGAGTATTCATAACCGTCAACGCTTGGTCCGTAGTGGCCGTTTGGTGTTACCATCCATCCGATTCCAAGAGGTGAGGTGTATCTTTCGTAGATCTCTCTTGAGCGAAGAAGCATGCTGCAGAGGATGTCCTCTTTCTTGGCGTTCAGGTTCAGTGTCTGCCTGATCCACTCTCTTGCTATCTCTTCAGCTGTGAGCTCTGTGTTAAAAGACAATCTTCCGAATCCGTAGGTATTGGCTGCCGCAAGGTCATCTCCGGTCCAGTTCATGTCATTTCCGGTGTTGATGACTGCTGCCATTCCTCCGAGATTGTTGCCCATGGTGCGACCACTTACAATATCTGCCACAGTGTCTTTTTCCTCATTGCAATGTGTGTGGAAGTCGAGAACTTCCTTGAAAAGAGGGATGAGATAACACAGGTCGATCTGATGGCCGGTGTACTCCTGCGCCACCTGAACCTCCAGCATCTGGTTGGTCTTTGTAAGGCCGCCAAGAAGAGGCGATACGGGTTCGCGGATCTGGAAATCCATGGGTCCGTTCTTTATCTGAAGGATTACGTTTCCATGATATGCTCCGTCAAGGTCCTTGAAGTAATCGTAGCCGGCTCTTGCTCTGTCTGTCTTGGTGTCGCGCCAGTCCTGAGTGCAGTTATAGACAAAGCATCTCCAGATGATGATCCCGCCGTAAGGAGCAATCACATCTGCGAGCATGTTTGCGCCATCTGCCTGAGTTCTTCCGTAGGTGAAAGGTCCCGGTCTTCCCTCTGAGTCTGCCTTTACGAGGAAGCCTCCAAGGTTCGGGAGATTGTCGTAAACTTCCTTTATCTTTTTCTCCCACCAGGAGATGACTGATCTATCAAGAGGATCGCATGTGTCCATGCCTCCGATCTCGATAGGTGATGCGAAGTTGAGGGACATGTAGAGCTTTATTCCGAAGCCTTCAAAGATGTCCGAAAGCTCTTTTACCTTATCAAAGTACCTGTCAGTGATGAGGTATGAAGCTGCTCCCTTTACATTTACGTTGTTGATGACAACGCCGTTGATGCCGATGCTGGCCATGAAGCGGGCGTAGTCCCTGGTTCTGTCGTTTATGATGATCTCTTCGTTTTCGAAGAAGAAAGAATTTCCTGAGTATCCGCGCTCGATGCTGCCATCCATGTTGTCCCAGTGGTTCATCATTCTAAGGGGGTTGGATGGTGCGGCAGTCTCGGCTACTTCGTCAGCTCTTTTGCCGCATGCTATTAGGCGCAGGATTGCGAAGACGCCGTAGAGAACGCCATTTGCATCTGATGCACCAAGGTCTATGCCGTTAGCGTTTCCTTTGATGTTATAGCCTTCTGCGGATATTGAAGCGATCTTTGCGATCTTAAGTGTCAGCGCTTTCTTGCCGGCTTCCGGCGAATCCGATACCTGTTCTCCGGTAAGGAGCTCTATAGCTTTTTTGAACTCGCATATTGCATTTGATATGACAGCATCTGAATCTGAAAATCCTTCAAGGGAGATATTCCATGCGCTATCGCCCTCGTAAACTTTGTGGTAATTCAGCCAAAGCTGTGTCCAATCAGTTGTTCCCATAAAAAGTTTTCCCTTCTGTTAAAGATCTAATATTACATATGATGTTACGGATTGTTCCGCAAAAAGCGCTCTCACAATCCTACGAAATATTCGGAAATCGTGGGGCCCCTACCCCACTTATTCCTCATATTTCGGCGGGTCAAAAGGTCTGTCATATACTTCCAAGCAAGCTTGAAGTATATGCAGACTTTTTGACCCTAACATCATAAAATGCTAGAATATGTACGAGTTAACATAAATCAAAGGAGAATGATCCATGATTGAAGATATTAACGCCCAGTCAAGAGAAGACATATACTACGACACTTTAAAGGGCGTCCTTCTCTATCACAATACGCTCAACGAATATCCGCTCCACTGGCACAACGAGGTAGAGCTGATCCTTCCTTTGTCAGGGTCATTCCAGGTCAAGTTTCACAACGACTCTTCCGCAGTTGTTAACTGCGTTCCCGGAGATATAATGCTTATCGCTCCCGGAACCCTTCATGAGTACCTGTCTGTTGCACCGGGCGGTGAGAAGATGATCCTTCTCTTTGACTTTGCCCGTTACTCACAGGTTTCTCTTATGGTTCCTCTCCTTAAGACTCTTCCGCCCTACGTTCATGTTAAGCAGAGCCAGTTCCCTGTGGAAGCTGCTCGCCTTCAGAACTACTTCTGGGACATTGAGCGCCTTTACGGAGAGAGCGATGAATTCCTTCAGATATCTGTATATTCTCTGGTGACTCTGATCCTCGCCCAGATAGGAAGCATGCATCTTGTGGATGCCATTGTTCCCACCGGCACTTCAGATTCCCAGTCCAAAAACATTGAAAAACTCGTAGCTGTAACCAACTACATCGATTCCCACAGAAGCGAGGATCTCTCGGTTGAACAGCTTGCTGAGCTTGCAGGCTTTTCCAAGTACCACTTCGAGAGACTCTTTAAGTCCTCCATGGGCATCTCCTGCTATCAGTACATCACCAAGCGCCGCGTGATGATGGCTCAGGAACTCCTTGGCGACACCGACCTCTCAGTCATGGACATCGCGCTGCAGTCAGGGTTCTTCTCTCTTTCAACCTTCAACCGCGTATTCAAGGATATGAACGGCTGCTCACCCACCGAGTACCGCAAGATGTACCTCCAGGGTGCCGACGTCGCCGGCCGAACCTACAGCAAGTAATGTAGTCCGAAAGCTATTGGCTGCTGTCGTCAAAAATTGATGGTTCTCTTGACTCACTTTACGTCCAGCTCAAATGGCCCCATTGGGAGGTTGGCCTTGTTGTAGATCATGGCTCCCGAATATGTATAGGCAACCAGATACTTAACCTTCTTTATCTTCTCTACCTTGAGATTTGTTTGAATCTGAATGGACTCTCCAACAATCCTGGCCTTAGTCTCGTATTCCCTGCCCCTATCATCAACTACAACAAAGTCCCGGATCTCGCTGCCCTTGCCGATGTCTCTGGCAACCATTCCGTCGGCGTGGTCAAACCTGATCTCTACAGTTGAATCCTTCATAAGGCCTGAACCTGTAGCCTTAACTGAAACAGGGATAGGCGTCGGTCCTGTGTACTCGCCGGCATAGCCGTAGCGAAGGTGCGCAGCCCAGAGGGCCAGGCGCTTTCCGATGCGGCGCTTTCCTGTAGGGTGAAGATCGTTGTCTTCGCCAAGATCCATATTTACTGTCATTCCAACCATCGGGTCGTCCAGGAGCTTTGCCTGCTTTAATCTGAACTCGGGCCATGGATCGTCCACCGGCTGAATATCTATAACAAAGTTAGGGAGCTGAACCGTGATGTAAGGAAGGTTTTCTTCTCCCCACTTATCTCTGTAGCCCTTTATCATGCGCTTTGAGAGATCAACATAGTCATATGGCTCATAGGTGTTTGACTCCCCCTGATACCAGATGATCCCATCGATGGGGAAGTTGTGGCAAGGCGCAGTCATAGCATTGTAAAGACCTGTCGGATGCCAGTTGATAAAGTCTGTGGGCGGAATCTCTCCGCATCTTGCAGCGACCTTGTAGTACCAGGTGCCGTCAAGCCTTACCTCAGCATCATCGTTGAAGATCTTGTACTCCTTGTCCGGAGTAATTCTTCCAAGGCCGTACTCAACGCAGAGCCTTATTGCAATAACATTTCCCTTTTCCCGGGTAAGACCCTCGGGAATATCATATTTCCTCGGCGGATACTGATACTCGATTCCGCCGACCTTCACTCCGTTAACAAAAACCTCGTCCCTGTCTACCATTGTTCCAAGGAACAGTCTTGCGTTCTTTCCCGCCAGTTCCTCAGGAAGGTCAAAGCTCTTTCTGAACCAAACAGATCCGCACATTCCGGAAAGCTCGGTATCCTTGAACATCACCGGAATATCCATTTCCTTCCAGCTGCGCTCGTCAAGGTCCTCTTTCATCCACTTCTCGGAAAGTCCCCTGTCAAGCTTATCGAGCTTCTCTCTCCAGAGAGTTCCGTTAATGACATTCTTGTCTGCCTGATTCTTCCTGAAATCATCGTCGGCGTACTTATCCGCCTCTTCTATAAGTTCGTCATACCCCTCCAGCATCTCTTTTGACATCCAGGAGGAAATCTTGGATCCGCCGAGGGATGCGTTTATAAATCCAACTGTCTGACCTGTGAGCTTCTGGAGATATGCAGCAAAGAAGTATCCTGTCGCAGAAAAGTCCATGATGGTATCCCTCTTAACTCTGCTCCAGGCGCCGCTCCTAAGCTCTGCCAAAGGTCCGTGGAAATCTGTGTCCTCCACGATCTTGAAGGTCCTGATCCCGGGATTCTCCGAGGTCCGGGCAAGAGCAGGATACCTGTCCTTAACCCTTGCGATGGGAAGCTCCATGTTGGACTGGCCTGTGGCAAGCCACACGATTCCTATCATTACATCTTTAACCGCGATCTCCTCGTCCTTATCGTCTGAGACAATGAGCTCGTACGGGCCTCCGCTCTCTTTTGCAGAGAGGTAGATGTCAAACCTTCCTCTCTCGTCAGCCCTTCCTGTGGACATGAGATTGTCGAGCCTTACCTCGATTCCTCTTCCGGGCTCGTCCCATCCCCAAATATGTATTCTTTTACGTCTCTGAATGACCATTCCGTCCGAAATGATCTTTGGAAGCACTAATTTTCCCATTTCGTTTTCCCCATGTTTCCCCATAGCTTATCTATGGTAATTATACAAAAACATGGCGACATGCTTCTTCACATTTTCCGCCATGTTTTTTCTCATTTTCTGACATTTATAAGGATACCTCCAAAGCATACTCATTTTCTTTTCATAAATTGCTAATTTATTGCCATTATTTGATTGGAAGATGGTGACCGTCGAGAATAAATTAAAATTAATGAACTATATAATTCATGAGAATAAGGGGAAAAATCATGCTTAGAGAAACAGTAACAGAGAACGGAAAAGTCAGGGGACTTCCCGGAAATGACCCTCGTATCACGGTCTTTAAGGGCATCCCTTTTGCAGCACCACCTATAGGAAAAAACAGATGGAGAGCGCCACAGCCGGTGCAGAACTGGGAGGGGACACTCTGCGCCTTTGAGTTTGGTCCCATCTCAATGCAGGATACCCCGGGCATCGGCGAGCTCGTTTATAACCGCGAGTGGCACGTTGATCCCGAGATCAGAAACAGCGAGGACTGCCTCTACCTCAACGTCTGGACTCCGGCCAAAAAAGCCGATGAGAAGCTCCCCGTCCTTGTATGGATCTACGGCGGAGGTTTCCAGTGGGGCTACACGGCAGAGATGGAGTTTAATGGAGAGCCTCTTGCCGAGCGAGGTGTGATCGTCGTCAGCATTGCCTACCGTCTTGGATGTTTTGGCTTTATGGCACATCCCGAGATAACCGGCGAGTCACCTGCTTCTCCTTCCAACTTCGGTCTTCTCGACCAGAAGGCAGGTCTTGACTGGGTTAAAAGAAATATCGCCTCCTTCGGCGGAGACCCGGATAGGATCACTATCGCAGGCCAGTCAGCAGGCGGAGCCAGCGTTCAGCATCAGCTGGGGTGCGAAGCCAACAAAGACATCATCAAGGCTGCAGCGATCTTTAGCGGAATCATAAGGCTCGATAATTCAGACGCAGACATCTTCCATCCATTAAACCTCAGGCAGGCAGAGGATCTCGGAAAAGAATTCTTTGAGAGCCTTGGTGTAAAAGACCTGGAAGAAGCCAGAGCTCTTTCTTCAAGAGAGCTTCTTGATGGCTACAACAAATTTGCAGAGACCCACAGAAGAATGTTCCCGATAATCGACGGACTCTTTTGCAAGGATGATCCCACAGAGAGCATCGCAAGCGGCAAGAGCCTTGATGTTCCCATCATTTCAGGAAACACCACGGATGAATTTTCAGAAGCCGGCATAAACATGGTGGAGCGCTCTGTTAAGCAGGTGTTCCTGAAGGCAAATGAAAACCGCCCGGATCAAAAGCTTTACTACTACAGATTTGATCCCGATATTCCGGGAGACGGTCATGCGGGGGATTCTTATCCCGGCACCTTCCACTCAGTAGATCTGTGGTTCTTCTTTGATACACTTCACATGTGTCACAGGCCCTATGCCGGAAGGCACTTTGAGCTTGCCTGCCAGATGTGTGACTACTTTGCAAACTTTATTAAGACAGGTGATCCCAACGGTTGTGGCAAGGACAGAACTCCTCTTCCGAAGTGGGAAACTTTTGCAGATGCAGCCAGAAACGAAATGGAGTTTCTTGGCCGCGGAGCATCACCCAGGCAGGAAGGCGGCATAAGGCAGGGCAGCAAGAAGCAGGCAGTCAACCCCTATCTTCCATCCTGGGAATACATCCCGGACGGCGAGCCTTACGTATTCGGAGACAGGGTTTATGTCTACGGTTCCCACGATCTTGTGGGCGGAGAGACCTTCTGCCTGGGAGATTATGTATGCTGGTCAGCACCTGTTAATGACCTTGGCAACTGGCACTACGAAGGTGTTATCTATCCCAAGACTTTGGATCCTTTAAACCCTGACGGACATCAGTGCCTCTATGCTCCGGATATCACAGTCGGCCAGGACGGCAGATACTACCTCTACTATGTTCTCGACAAGGAAAACGTCGTGTCGGTAGCAGTAGCAGATACTCCTGCAGGACCTTTTAAGTTCTACGGCTATGTTCACTACGAAGACGGAACAAAGCTCGGCAAAAAAGACGGTGATGAGCCACAGTTTGACCCCGGTGTAATAACAGAGGGAGATATCACCCACCTCTACACGGGCTTCTGCGGACATGGCGATAAGTCCAGGCACGGTGCAATGTACACAGTCCTTGGCAAGGATATGCTCACTGTAGTCAAGGCTCCTGTTATCATCGTACCCGGCGCCCAGTACAGTGCAGGAACCGAGTTTGAAGGACACGCTTTCTTCGAAGCTCCATCCATCAGAAAGCACGATGATACCTACTACTTCATTTACTCATCGGAAGTTATGCACGAGCTGTGCTATGCAACATCAGATAAACCGGAAGGCCCGTTTACCTACGGCGGCGTTATCGTAAGTAACTGCGACCTCCATATAGATACCTACAAGAATGCCGAGGATCCGTCCGCTTACGGTGCCAACAATCACGGCAGCATCGTGGAAATTGAAGGCAGCTGGTATATCTTTTACCACAGACATACCCATGGCACCTGGTTCTCAAGACAGGGCTGCGCAGAGAGGATCGAGTTTACAGAAGATGGCAGAATTCCTCAGGTAGAGATCACCTCCTGCGGACTTAACGGCGCTCCTCTTAAGGACATCGGTGAATATCCTGCTTACATCGCCTGCAACATCTTCACTCCCGAGAAGAAGATGTATGTTGAAGACGGCGCTCCAAGAGTTGTCCAGGAGGGTGGCGACGGCGACCAAAATGACGGCTACATCAAGGGAATTACAGACGGAACCACGATCGGATTTAAGTACTTTGATCTCAAGAATGTAAAGGGACTTCGTATTAAGACAAGGGCATACTTTGATGGTCACTTTGAAGTTAAGACCGATCTTTCAAAAGAGCCTTTAGCTCTTTTAACCGCCATCGGCTCAAACATCTGGACAGCCCACGAATGCAGGTTTGACGCGGTTTCCGGACAAAATCCGCTATACCTTATATATAAAGGAAGCGGAAGCTGCTCTCTTAAGTCAATTGAGTTCCTTCACTGAGCATTCATTGGCAAGACCTTGCCAATATTTGATTGGAATGGGATGGTCCTGATGTTATACATTACTATTAACATCAGGACAGCCGGTCAGTCTTTATATGGCAATATGACAACAAATCCGGTGTAAATTATTAATTATACCAAATAAACATGTCCAATTTGCACAAGAAAAAAGAACAAAAAGTAAAATTTCTGTTAAAGAAGTAAAAAAAGTGCTTATTGAAGTAAAAGATTTCCATTCTATCGAAATTTTCTGAGTTCTATAATAATCCATGAAAAGTGTCACATAATCATACTTTTTTTTGGACCAGATAAAAAAGTAAAAGGGAGAAAGGGGTAATTATGAAAAACAAAGCAATGAAAAAAGTTGTTGCTCTGTCAATGAGCACAATGCTCATGGCAACCGCTCTTGTTGGTTGTGGTGAGGCAGCTCAGAGCACAGGTGACAGCGCACAGACATCAAACGGGGGTACAGAGACAGCAGCACCTGCTACTACAGACACAGCAGCAGACACAACAGCAGCTGCAGAAGAAAAGACTTATGCACCTGACGAGATCGTTGATATGACATTCTTCGCAGGAATGCCCGGAACAGAGATCAACAGCGGCAACAACGAGATCCAGGACATGATCGCAGAGAAGACCGGTGTTCGTCTTAAAGAGACATGGCTGACAGGTCAGACAGTTGCTGAGGCAATCGGAAGCATTATCGCATCAGGAACATATCCTGATCTTATCGATGGTGGAGACGGATGTGCAGATCTTTACAACGAAGGTGTTCTTATCCCTTGGGATGAGTACCTTGAGAGTGGCAAGTATCCTAACCTTACAAATTACTACACTGATGCAGAGTGGGATCAGTTCAGACAGGATGACGGACATATCTACTGGTGCAACGTATTCCAGAACACAAAGGGCGCTCCTACAGGAACAGCTCACAACGACGAAGCATTCTGGATTCAGGCAAGAGTTCTTGAGTGG
>JAGBMP010000102.1 GCA_017634825.1 Butyrivibrio sp. | reverse complement strand
CTCTTTAAAAATCCGGACTCATCCAGCTCCATACCAAGGTTAAGTCCTGCCTGGCCTCCGAGAGTCGGCAGGATTGAATCCGGCTTTTCTTTTTCTATGATCTGTTCAAGAACCTTGACGGTGAGAGGCTCAATGTAAACCTCATCGGCAATGTCCTTATCTGTCATGATGGTAGCGGGGTTTGAGTTCACAAGGACAACTTCAATCCCCTCTTCCTTCAAGGATCTGCAGGCCTGTGTTCCGGCGTAGTCAAACTCCGCAGCCTGTCCTATTACAATGGGTCCCGAACCGATTACAAGGACCTTCTTAACGTCTTTATTCTTTGGCATAACTAAATATCCTTCCTACTAAAGCTTAAGCGCGCATCATTCCGATGAATCTATCGAACAAATAACCGGTATCCTGAGGTCCGGGGCATGCTTCCGGATGGAACTGAACCGTGAAGATGTTCTTGCCCACATATTTAAGGCCTTCATTGGTACCGTCGTTGACATTCATAAAGGCAGGCTCTGCCACTGTTTTATCCAGTTTGTCCGTATCCACTACGTAGCCGTGGTTCTGGGATGAGATATAAACACGGCCTGTAGCGAGGTCTTTTACCGGATGATTGCCGCCTCTGTGGCCATAATGCAGCTTGTAGGTATCGTTTCCTGTTGCCAGAGCCATGAGCTGATGTCCAAGGCAGATGGCAAAGATCGGAACATCTGAATTGTAAAGCTTTTTGATCTCTTCAATGACTCCCGTACACTCCTTGGGGTCTCCCGGGCCGTTTGAAAGCATGATTCCATCGGGCTTATCAGCAAGGATCTCCTCTGCTGTAGTGTTGTAAGGATAGATTGTAACCTCGCACCCTCTTGCCAGGAGCGCATCTGAAATATTCCTCTTGGCGCCAACATCAAGAAGAGCAACCTTAAGGCCCTTACCGTTTTCTTCCTTGGCGATCTTCGGAATCTTCTCGCCTCTCGGGTTAGGTGCCGTAAGCCTTACCTTTTCCTTGCAGGAAACCTTGGATACCACGTCTCCTGTTGTATATGCATGGAGCTTGTCCTTAATGCTGTCGTAGGTCACATTCTCATTGGTTGTGATGTACCCGTTCATGGTACCCTTTTCCCTGAGGATCCTTACCAGCTTTCTGGTATCGATTCCCTCAATACCGGGAGTCTCATACTTCTCCAAAAACTCCTGCAGGCTCATATCACATCTGAAATTCGAAGGAACCCTGGCCATCTCCCTAACAATTACCGCATCAGGCCATATCTTCTCAGACTCCATGTCCTCCAGACATACACCATAATTACCGATCAGCGGATAAGTCATACATACCGCCTGTCCGGCATACGATGGATCTGTAAAAACCTCCGTATATCCGGTCATCGACGTATTGAAAACAATCTCGGACACAACATCCTTATCCGCTCCGATATGCTTCCCTTCAAAGACCGTTCCGTCTTCTAAGATCAAAAAAGCTTTCATTAAAACAAAACCTCCAAAAATAAACAAACTAACTCATTACAAGCACAAATGAAGCCATCTATATACTTCATTCTGAGCAAACATCTGACCTATGAATCAGACACTTAATACTTCCAATACGTAAGCAGCTGCCGGGCCCACATAATTTATATGTGAGGCGATTTCATGCCACGGAGCTGAGACCAATCAATCGTAAGTGCCAAGCACGCAGCGATTGATGCCCTGGGCTCAGTGCAGTGTCCGGCATGCCGAGACTCACATATAAATTATGTGGGCCCGGCAGCTGCGTATTATTCAAAGTACCTAACGCCTGATTCAAATATCTTCAGATCCTGCTCACCGAAGATGTTAATGGCTACTCCATCGCCGCGACGTTCGGAATGAGCCATCTTGCCGAGGCAGCGACCGTCGGGTGAAAGGATACCTTCAACGGCCATGTAGGAGCCGTTGATGTTCCACTCGTCGTCCATTGTTACGTTGCCATCGAGGTCGCAGTACTGTGTTGCGATCTGTCCCTTAGCAAAGAGATCCTTAAGGACATCATCAGGTGCAACAAATCTTCCTTCACCGTGAGAAGCAGGGTTTGTGTAAACTCCGCCGAGCTCTGCTCCTGAGAGCCATGGTGAATTGTTGGAAACAACCTTTATGTAAGCCATCTTGGAGATGTGTCTTCCGATGGTGTTGAATGTAAGTGTAGGTGAATTCTCAGTCTGTCCTGTTACATGACCGTAAGGTACAAGGCCGAGCTTGATCATAGCCTGGAATCCGTTACAGATACCAAGTGCAAGTCCGTCTCTGTTATCAAGAAGGTCCTCAACTGCTGCCTTGATCTCCTCGTTCTGGAAGGCTGTCGCAAAGAACTTGGCACTTCCGTCAGGCTCATCACCTGCAGAGAATCCGCCGGGGAACATGATGATCTGCGCATTGTTTATAGCATTCTTAAACTCTGCAACAGACTCTCTGATGTCCTGCGCATCCCTGTTTCTGAAGATCTTAACGTTTGTCTCAGCTCCTGCTCTTCTGAAGGCCTCTGCAGAATCGTACTCGCAGTTACTTCCCGGGAATACAGGAATGAATACTGTAGGCTTAGCTACCTTGTTCTTGCAAACATAGATGCTATCTGCCTTAAAGAGGTCTGACTTAACCTCGCTCTTATCCTCTGAAACTGTAGAAGGGAATACCTTCTCAAGCTTCTCTTTCCAGTTTGAAAGAGCTTCTGAGAGCTCGATAACAGCTCCGCATGCCTCAAACTTAGCGTTATCTGTTACTTCACCAATCTGCCTTGCTCCGCTTACTGCAAGAGCATCAGCTGCAAACTCTGCAGGAACTTCTGCAATGATGTTACCCATATCGTTGGCAAAAAGCTCTTTTGCAGAAATATTATCTGAAATCTTAACTCCAAGACCGTTACCAAAGGCCATCTTACTTACTGCTGCTGCGATACCGTAAGCATCCTCTGCGTAAGCCGAAACAATCTTGTCGGCTGACATAAGCTCTTTTACCTTGCCAAAGAGTTCGCAAACCTTCTCGTAATCAGGAAGGTCGAAGTTATCCTTAGGAAGGATGAACTGAACAAGTTTATTGCCGCTCTTTTTAAGCTCAGGTGTGATGACGTCCTTAAGGCTTGCAACGTCTACAGCAAAAGAAACCAATGTAGGCGGAACGTTTATCTCGTTAAAGGAACCTGACATTGAGTCCTTGCCACCGATGGATGCGATGCCGAACTTCAGCTGAGCCTCAAATGCACCAAGAAGTGCTGTGAAAGGCTGGCTCCATCTTGTGGGATCCTCTGTCATTCTCTTGAAGTACTCCTGGAAGGTGAAGTGAAGGTTTCTGTAGTCACCGCCGCTTGCAACGATCCTTGCCACGGACTCTGTTACAGCAAAGGCTGCGCCGTGGTATGGGCTCCAGCTTGAAAGATATGGATCAAAGCCGTAGCTCATCATGGTTACTGTATCTGTCTTACCTGCAAGAACAGGGAGCTTGGCGATCATGGTCTGGGTCTCTGTGAGCTGGTACTTACCACCGTAAGGCATAAGGACTGAGCCGGCTCCGATGGAGGAGTCGAACATCTCAACAAGACCTTTTTGTGAACATACATTGAGGTCCTTCATCTCTGAGAGCCATGCCTTCTTAACATCGCCTTCTGCAAGCGCAGCCTTGGCACCCTCGCTTGCGATGGTCTCAAAGTAGTTATCTTCCTTGGAAGGAATATCTACCTTGACCTTGGTCTCCTGATGAGCTCCGTTGGTATCAAGGAACTCTCTCTTTATATCTACGATCTTCTTGCCTCTCCATTTAAGGACAAGTCTTGGCTCCTTGGTTACAACCGCAACCTCTACAGCCTCAAGGTTCTCCTCTGCAGCATAGGCAAGGAACTGCTCTGTATCTTTCTTGGCAACAACTACTGCCATTCTCTCCTGTGACTCTGAGATGGCAAGCTCTGTTCCATCAAGGCCTGCATACTTCTTGGGTACGAGGTCAAGGTTGATATCAAGACCGGGAGCCAATTCACCTATGGCAACCGAAACTCCGCCGGCACCAAAGTCGTTACATTTCTTGATAAGCTCACTAACTTCAGGACGTCTGAAGAGCCTCTGAAGCTTTCTCTCTGTAGGAGCATTACCCTTCTGAACCTCTGCTCCGCAGCTGGATAGTGATTTAGAGTCATGAGCCTTGGAAGAACCCGTTGCTCCGCCGCAGCCGTCTCTTCCTGTGCGTCCGCCAAGGAGGATGATGATATCACCTGGATCTGCGCTCTCTCTTATTACGTGCTCCTGAGGAGCAGCGCCCATTACAGCACCGATCTCCATACGCTTTGCAACATAGCCCGGATGGTAAACTTCCTTAACGTAGCCGGTTGCAAGTCCGATCTGGTTACCGTAGGATGAGTAACCTGAAGCAGCACCTCTTACGAGCTTCTTCTGTGAGAGCTTGCCCTTCATGGTCTCAGCAACGGGAACTGTAGGATCGGCAGCACCTGTTACACGCATAGCCTGGTATACATAACCTCTTCCTGAAAGAGGATCTCTTATAGCACCGCCAAGACATGTGGCAGCGCCACCGAAAGGCTCGATCTCTGTAGGATGGTTGTGTGTCTCGTTCTTAAAGAATACAAGCCAGTTCTCTGTCTTTGGTCCCTGTCCGTAGTCAACTTCAACAGGTACAACAACTGTGCAGGCGTTGTTCTCCTCAGATACTTCCATATCTGTGAGCTTTCCGTCTGCCTTTAATTTCTTCATTCCCATGAGCGCAATATCCATAAGGGAGATGAATTTCTCTTTCTTCTTGTCATCGGATTTATAGAGCTCATCCCTTGCTGCAAGGTAGTCTTTGTAAGCGCCTTCGATTGGCTCTTTGTAGAATCCATCGCCAAACTCCACATCAACAAGCTCTGTTCCAAAAGTGGTGTGACGGCAGTGGTCTGACCAGTATGTATCGAGAACCCTGATCTCAGTCATTGTAGGATCTCTGTGCTCGTCAGATACGAAATACTGCTGTATCCACTTAAAGTCGTTGAAGGTCATGGCAAGGCCAAGAGACTTATAGAGCTCTTCAAGCTCTTTTTCCGGCATATCCTTAAAGCCGTCAAGGATCTTCACATCCTCAGGCTCATCGTAATTCTCAACAAGTGTCTCAGGCTTTTCATCTGCTGCGATCCTTGAATCAACAGGGTTCATGGTGTAATCCTGGATCTTCTTAAGCTCTTCGTCAGATACATTGCCGATCAGCATGTAGGTTACAGCTGTCTTTATAACAGGCTTCTCATCGCCCTTAATAAAGCGCACGCACTGCTCTGCGGAATCAGCTCTCTGATCGAACTGTCCGGGAAGTGCCTCAATGCTGAACACTCTTGCATTTTCCGGAATCTCGATCTCCTCCCTGTAAAGAATGTCTACAGGGGGCTCAGAAAATACAGTCCTGCAGGCCTTTTCAAATACTTCATCAGATATGTTCTCCACGTCATATCTGATAAAGATCCTTACCTGTTCTACACTTCTTATTCCCAGGTAGCCTTTGATCTCAGACTTCAGTTCCCCAGCCTTTCCGGCAAAGGGGGCTTTCTTTTCCACATAAATTCGTCTTACTGCGCTCATAAAATCTCCTCTTTCCTGACTACTTATTTATTAAAAAAGTGCTTTAGAATCATCTAAGCACTTTTTAAACCAAATTAATTATTTAATTCATCGGGCACTAACCCCTCTAATACATACATCAGCTCTCTGTCAATGGCTTCTTCTGTAACGCCGATGGTCTTGGAGGCGATCTTGAGGCCTTCCACCACGTACATAAGATTGCGAGCACAGCCAACAGGGTTCTCGCAATAGAATTCGCCGCTTTGTACGCCATTTTCTATAAGCTTTTCAACAATACGCACCGCTGTGTCGAACTGGTTCTTCAGCGGATTATCTTTTGACTGCGCCTTATGAAGAGAGAAAAACTCATAAGTGGCAACAGTGAGATTATTCTTTTTTCTAAGGATTTCTTTTTTCTGTTCCTTGAGGAAAAGAGCCAGCATATCGCCGGCGGATGCATCACCGGAAAGTGCGAGGGCCACTGCCTCTTCATCATCCTCTGAGGAATCGTCTGCAAGAACTGCAAGGAATATTTCTTCTGTGCTGGAGAAATAGAGATAAAGACCCCCACGACTGATTTCACAGGCGTCTACAATATCCTTCATAGTTACATTCTTGAAACCTTTTTCGGAAAAGACTGTTCTGGCCTTCTCAAGAATGTACTTTTTCTTCTGGACTGACTTCTCTCCCATCTCTCCTCCAAAAACCTTTTCACTTTATCACAAGGAAGTTCTGCCTCGCTGCGCTCACCAGGACACGTTCAAACTAGCTTCGACAAAACCTCAGCAAGTTTTCACAGCCCAAAACTTAACAAGCTCATCCATCTTCTTGACCACGTTGTAAAGAACACCGTTACGGACTCCCTCTGCCCAAACGGTACCCTTGGTCATACCGGTAAGGATATACTTGGACAGGATACCTGCAAGATCATCGATATCAGTAATCTGCGCATCCTGAATGAATAAAAGCTCATCCTTAGCCGAATTCAAGCGATGTCTTGAATATACATAGACATAGTTGCGATCCATAAGATTTGTATTCTGCGCTGCCTTTACAAAAGAAAGCAGTGAAGAATCATAGATCGGAAACGGCATGGACTTAAGTTCAGAGTTGTTGTAGCTCTGAGCCACTTCATTGCTTGCATTGTCCTTAAGCCAATTCAAATACGGAACTATCTTGTCAAGTTCCGGGCGATATCTTAAAACTATGTCCTCTACGCTGTTCTCATTGACACTTCCGTCATTTTCGAAACTCATTGAACACCGCTCCCCTTCTGGCTTTGCGCCATTTCTAAACTGATTCGTCAGAAATCATTATATCAATTACCACAAAAAAAGTACAGATGATTTTCCCCTGCAACTTAATATCTGACACCAAGGCCGTGAAGTTCTTCCACAACCTGGTCATAAGTCTTATAGTCAATGCCGTGCCATCCAAGTTCTCTTGCAGTCTTTATATTGGCCGGCGTATCATCGATAAACACTGTTTTCTCCGGGACAAGATCATATCTCTCCATAAGGAGCTTATATATTGCCTGATCCGGCTTAACCACATGATCTCTGTAGCTAAGGATTCCTCCGTCAACATAGTCAAGGAAAGCCATGGCATCCTTGCAGCCCTCAAGAGCCTGCTTGCTGAAATTGGATAAAACCAGTACCCTGTAGCCTGCTGCCTTAAGCGCCTTTATCCATGGTATAGTCTCTTCTCTCTTTATAACGATATCTTTGATATCCGAAAAAGCACTCTTTAGCTCATCACCTATCTCAGGATCATTGTCCGCAAATCTCTGTACAATCTCCTGCGTAGTAAGGTTTCCTATATCAAACTGAACCCAGTCATCACTGTTTACAGATGCCTTGCCCATTCTCTCTACCATCTCTTTATCATATCCCTTGTTCTCAAGGAACTTGTCCCAGGCAAAGGTTGTGAGCACGTTTCCTATATCAAATACAACAGTATCGATCTCACCATCCGGCACTACATTTCCGTACTTGTCATGCTGCTTGTTGCTGGTCATGGCATCGAGAGAGGCCACGGTATGTCTTCCGGTAAATACTCCGATAGCCCAGATAAGGAGCCACAGAAGTATCGGCACAGCGATGGTCGCTGCAACGCAGCCAATAAATACATTGTAGGTATCCGGTGAACCTGTGAGTGCTTCATATAAAAGAAGAAGGTACATGCCTACGAGCAGAACGATTCCAACCCAGGCAAGCACCCTCTTATATGTTTTTGTTTCCTTTTTCTCATTCATATGGTACATATTCCTCGCATAAATATAAAATCCGTTAATGCCAGGGAATATAATACACTATAAATTATTTATTGCCAAGATATTTAAAACCAAGCATTGTGATGTCATCAAACTGCGGAGCATCGCCCACAAATTCATCGATTCCTTCGGCAACAATCTCGCACATGCGCCTTGCATCCGCATCGGGTTCACTGTTGAGAACCCTAAGAAGTCCGTCAGTTTTAAAGAGCTTATCCTCGGAATTGGTAGCTTCTGTGACACCATCTGTGTAAATAAAGAGGCTGTCTCCGGGGTCTAAGGTAAACTCGTTTTCTCTGAACTTAAGGCCCGGAAGCGTAGCAACCGCAGGTGAATGCTTGTATTTCACAAGCTCGAATTCTCCTCCTGCCTTTCTTACAGCCGGGTGCTCGTGGCCTGCATTTGCTTCCACAACTTTTCCTGTCGAGATCTCCAGAATTCCCAGCCATACTGTTACAAACAGCTCTGCATCATTGCCCTCGCACAGCTGATTGTTGACATCATAGAGCACCTGTGATGGAGAGAGCTTGCCTCCGTTCAGGGTCCTGTTCTTGATACTGGTCTTGGCATTTACCATGAAAAGAGCTGCCGGAATACCCTTACCCGAAACATCAGCCATTACAATAACGAGATGGTCATCATCCAGGAAAAAGAAATCGTAGAAGTCTCCTCCTACTATCTTGGCAGGGTCCATGGTCGCATAGATATCAAACTCTTTCCTGTCCGGGAAAGGAGGAAAATCACTGGGCAGCATATCCGACTGGATCTTGGCTGCAACGTCCAGCTCTGCGCTGATCCTCTCCTTCTCAGCTGTGATGGTCTTGATACTGTCAATGTAATTCACAATATCTTTTTCCATGCTGCTGATCTCTTCGGCAAGATCCTGCATCTCATCCCTGGTCTTAATGGCATCCAGAGTATTGTCGGGCTGCGCATTGTTCCTGGCAAAGCTGCTAACGTTATTCTTTATGGTGAGCAGAGGCCCTATCAGATTCTGTTTCAGAGCAATATAGCTAAAGACAACATACAAAGCCAGAAGTATCAGAGCTATTACTATCATGTAAAAGATATAGCTGTATAGTGTTGACAGAATAACTTCCATGTATGTGTCAACAAATAAAAGAGCCACCACATTTCCGCTGCTGTCCTTAACCGGCATACAGCTGGAAGTTAAATATCCGTATTTCTTGGACTTTCTGACAAGATAACTCTGGGGCCTTACTCCCTCTTTATAAGCCGTCCATATCTCATCAAAGGAAGCAGCTATGGGATCCGTATCCCCCATAAAGGTGTCAGGATCGTAGATATAGCGCATGGTTCCGTCTTCATAGGGAACCATGATGTAAATATAAGCCGCGCCCGTGTGCTGCTGCATACCTCTTAGGTAAGACGACATTTCTTTATAATAGTCATCACCTCTCCAGGTAGTGGTATATTCGGCTATCTTATCGTGATCTATCTCATCCAGGATGATATTCGCTATAACATATCCCTTGTCGTTATACTCTTTTTGTATTGCGCGATTAAATATATAAGATCCGCTGATGCACATAAGAGCACTGAGTATCAGCGCAAATATGCTTATGCTCAGTACACTCTTTTTAGTTACCGTCCACCTGGTCTTCATCGTTTATCCCCTCCCGGAGCTCTTTTCTGTGTCTTACCTCTCCGGCAAACTTTATTATCTTTTCCTTCCAGTCATCATCAGGGCCGTCCAGTTGATAGGCCTCATACCCAAATGTTCTGCCCTGCGTGCAGATGATGGCTTCATCATCGATGTGAAGGGATATCCTGTATCTGCTGGGTACTTTCTGCGGAAGGAGCTGCGAGCTGTTCTTCTGAACTTCATTAAGATGCCTGTTCCCGTTGATTATACCATCAAATTTAACACCGTAGTGTTTAAACAGCCCCTTTATATATTTCTCACTTCGAAAAGATGATGTGTAAACCCACACTTCATACCCAAGCTTCTGCAGGGTATTGATCAGCTCAGGCGTTCCCAGGCGCAGTCTTTCCTTGTAATATTTATTAAACGGAAACCTGAGCTCCGGCTCAGTCTTATGGGTCTTCGGGTACACAAAAAGAACTTCATCAAGATCAAAGGATACCCTCATCTTTTCTTCATTATTCCTGCTTTTTTTCATTGAATCCTCCGACAATCTTCATGACCTGATCGGCCCAGTTCCCCTTTTCTTTGTCTATCTCAAAATCTTCGAATTCTTTTGTGACGGTATTGATCCTGACAACAGAATCATTGTCAATGTGCATGGTGTATTTGTACTTCTCGGCGATCATCTTATCAAGATCGGTCTTACTCATAGAGCTGATGGATTTCTGCCTCTCAGTACCGGTCACAATACCGTTAACCTTCACATGATAGCGTTTAAAGTAATTGCGGATGTAGTCCATGGAGTAGTACTTGGCGGTAAATACCCATATATCATAGCCATACTTGGACAGATAATGGAAAAGAGCCGGAATACCAAGCCTTATGTCTTCCTTAAAGAAACGGTTAAAAGGAAACATAAGCTTCTTTTCAAGCTTGCCGTCGTACCCTGTCGTAAAGACAACTTCGTCAAGGTCAAAAGAAACTATCTTGTCATGGACTGCACCGTTAAGCATTTCCTTGATATCGGCATCATGAGTAAGGTTTACCAGCTTAACCGGCGCTCTCCTCCTGCCAATGGTGTAGTAGGCAGCCCATCTGTGATGGCCGTTTATAAGCATATATCCGTCGGGATGCATTTTCTCGATAATAAGAGGTTCTTCCTTATAAAGATCAACATTTCTTCTAAAAAACTGCTCATACTCCGAAATGATACGATCGCTGGGTCCTACCTCAGGTTTTGTGAACTCATCATCGGGATTGGGATGAAGCTTCATCACGTCTGCCTTGGTTGTAAAAAAGCGCTCCAAAGGGCTTGCCTTTATGGGAAATGCTATTCCCTGGTAGGTTTCAATCTGCTTTTTAAGATAGTCTTTAAATCTTTCTCTCATCAAGAATAATCTCCATCATTCTTTCTTTCGTGGTCATTCCCATCTTTTCATAGAAATGTTCTGCAGACTCATTACCTTTCCATACATTTAGGGTGACTTCATAGCAGCCAAGCCTTTTGGCCTCGTCTTTGACATATTCAAATATCTTTTCCCCAATATGCTGTCCGCGGGCGTTTTCATCAACGCACAGATCGTCTATGAAAAGAGATTTATGAGGAACCATGGTGCTGGTAAAAGCGGGGTTCTTCAGCTGACAAAACGCATAGCCCAGAACCGTATCGCTCTCATCTGTTGCCACGAAAATAGGTTCCTCGTCATCAAGTATCATCTCTTTTAGATCATCTTCGCTGTACTTGGTCGTACCCGAAACGAAGATGTCGGGTCTTATCTTTGCGTGAATCTCAAGAACCTGACCCAAAAGCTCAAGGATTCTTTTTATATCTTTATTCTCTGCTCGTCTTATATTCATATCTTTTCTCCTCCAAGACTAATTATACACTCAGAGGCTTTCTATGATAAGACAAAACCCCTCGCGCAGGATCCGGGCCATACGCAAAGGGCTTTTAGTGTCTTATAAAGGCTGACCTTGATCAGCCGTTTATT
Organism: Butyrivibrio sp.; assembly: GCA_017634825.1. Classification (GTDB taxonomy): domain Bacteria; phylum Bacillota; class Clostridia; order Lachnospirales; family Lachnospiraceae; genus Butyrivibrio. The sequence continues at coordinate 17,400 of JAGBMP010000102.1, read as the reverse complement.
GTGAATTGTCCGATCAGGTTGTTCAGGGACTCTGACTGCTCCGAGAGCTCTAAGGATACAGCGCTGGACTCCTGTGCCGTAGCCGAGTTGTTCTGCACAACATTGGATATCATCTCTATTCCCTTATCGATCTCATCCATGCTCTGAGCCTGCTGGCCTGCCAGATCTCCGGTCTCAACGATCATGGCTGTGATCTCTTCTACGCTGTCTCTCATGGCATCAAGAGCCTCTGTGGTCTCTGACACAACCGAATTACCGTTATTAATCTCATCCATTGTGTCTGCAATGAGCTGATGTGTATTCTTGGCAGCTTCACTACTCTGGTCTGCGAGCTTACCGATCTGGTCAGCAACAACCGCAAAGCCTTTTCCTGTCTCACCGGCTCTTGCAGCCTCAATAGAAGCATTGAGGGCAAGGAGTGATGTCTGCTTGGCAATGGCTTCGATGGAGTTTGTTACCTGCTCGATCTCTGCGGAAGCCTCAGTTATTCTGGTCATGGCATCAGTAACGAGATGCATCTTGCGGGCGCTGAGCTCTGCGTTATCCATAACGGAAGTCGCCATATTTTTACTCTTCTCGGCAACCTCAGCCAGCTGCTTGGTCTGCTCCGTAATGGAATTTACGGAAGCTGTAAGCTCCTCTACTGCTGCAGCCTGATCCGTAGCACCCTCTGCAAGATCCGATGCGCCCTGGGACATATTGCTTGCTCCCTGGGAAACCTGGCTTGAAGAGTTCTTAACCTCCAAAAGTGTACTGGAGAGGTTCTCTGAAATATCGGAAAAGGCATTTTTAATTGCCTCATAGTCTCCTATGTAGAGGTCTTCATTCTGTGACCCTGAAGAAAAGTCTCCGCCGGACATTCTTCTTAATGTATCCTCGATGTCTGTCACGATATTGGCAATAACAGAAGTTGACTCCTGCAGATTGTCTGCCATTTTTCCAAGTTCGTCCTCGGAATCGGTCTCAATATTTATCTCAAGCTTACCCTTTGCCATATCATCCGCAGCAGCAGAGATGGCTTCTATCGGTCCCAAAACGCTCTTTGTCAGAGCTGTTCTGGCCTTTTTGGAGTACATAATTGCATATACAACTATGAAGAGTGCGATAAGTGTCATAACGCTTACCATTACTACCGATCCGTAATAAGCAGTCCTGGCCTGAGCCTTGGCAGAAAGACCTATCTCCTTAAAATCCTTTACGACTACCTTTATGGCTTCGTTTACAGTACCGACATAGTATGAATAAATTTCTTCCTGAGAGGCGCCTGAGCTCATAAGGGTTTTAAGGGTCTCATCGGAATCGTCTATAGCTTTAACGTGCGCATAAGCTGTGGAAAGATCACCCTTATATACCTTGCTGAGGGTTGTAAGGCCATCATTCATCTCATCAATCTTTTCCTGAACACCGGCAAGCTGCTCCTGCCTGTCTGCCTCATCTATGGCGTTCATTGCCCACAGATAATACTTGGCCAAAGCCTGGATCGTGATCCTTATTTCTCCCTGCTGAGTGTTCTGCTCATAGTACACCGAATAGATATTTCTGAGGTTCATGACAGCTGCTAGATCGATTATAAGGACAACTGCAAAGATAATGACAAGATTGTTCCTGAACTTGTTAAATACCTTCTTAAATTTGTCAGAAACAGGAAGCCTTTTAAACTCACTTCCGCCAAATTCCTTGGTTTTTGGATCAGTATTAGCCATAACACCCTCCTGATAATTTAGAATCGATATTGTAAACAATCTGTACCTTATATTTTAAACGATATTACGTCAAATGAATCTTAATATTGTATAAATATTTATAAAATAAAGAAAAAACATAAACATTTCAGTCACTTTTGCAACTTTCGTTTTACTTCTGCGCGTTAATAGGATATATTTATATGTGGTTTGAAACTTAGTTTCTATATAAGTAATGAGGAGGCTTTCTATTATGGTAAAAGCTGTTGTAGGTGCCAACTGGGGAGACGAGGGAAAAGGTAAGATCACAGATACCCTCGCGGACAATGCGGACGTTGTTATCCGTTTCCAAGGTGGTGCCAATGCTGGACACACAATTGTAAACGACTATGGCAAATTTGCACTTCACACAATGCCCTCAGGCGTTTTCCACCAGCACATTATGAATATCATCGGTAACGGTGTTGCCTTTGATATCACAAAGTTCATGAAAGAGCTTAATGAGATCACATCAAAGGGCGTTCCGATGCCACAGATCATGATCTCTGACAGAGTACAGGTCATGATGCCCTATCACGTACTCTTCGATACACTTGAGGAGGCAAGACTTGCAGGCAAGAGCTTTGGTTCAACCAAGTCAGGTATCGCTCCCTTCTATTCAGATAAGTATGCCAAGATCGGCTGGCAGATAAACGAGTTCTTCCAGGACGATGATGTTATCAAAGAGAAGATTGCAAGGATCGCTGAGATCAAGGATGTACTTCTTGTTAATCTCTACCACTCAGATCCTATCGATCAGGAAGCTCTCTTTAATCAGATTGTGGAATGGAGAGAACAGGTTAAAGAGTATGTTGGAAATGTATCTCTTTATCTTGATGAGGCAATCAAGGAAGGAAAGACAATCCTCCTCGAGGGTCAGCTCGGAACCATGAAGGATCCCGACCACGGAATCTATCCTATGGTTACAAGTTCTTCACCTCTTGCAGCATACGGTGCGATCGGTGCAGGTATTCCACCTTATGAGATCAAGCAGATCGTAACTGTATCCAAGGCTTATTCATCAGCTGTAGGAGCAGGTGCTTTCGTATCAGAGCTCTTTGGTGATGAAGCTGAAGAACTCAGAAGACGCGGTGGTGACGGCGGCGAGTACGGCGCAACAACAGGTCGTCCCAGAAGAGTTGGCTGGTATGACTGCGTAGCAAGTAAGTACGGCTGCAGACTTCAGGGCACAACAGATGTTGCCTTCACAGTACTTGACGTTTTAGGATACCTCGATGAGATTCCTGTATGCGTTGGCTACGACATTGACGGAGAGGTTACAACAGAGTTCCCTGTAACTCACCTCCTTGACAAGGCAAAGCCCGTGTTTGAAACTCTTCCGGGATGGAAATGCGACATCAGAGGAATCAAGAACTACGAAGATCTCCCTGAGAACTGCAGAAAGTACATCGAGTTCATCGAAGAGCACATCGGCTATCCTATCACAATGGTAAGTAACGGCCCTGCGAGAACAGATATCATCTACAGAGAGAGCAAGCTCTCCAAGTAAATAAGCAAAAATAAGGGAAGGTACCTTTTAAAGGTCCTTCCCATTTTTTATTCTGTATTCAGTTGTGCTCTTAAGGTTTATACTGCTCTTACCTTAACGTAAGCAACTGCTTTCTTTTCCTCAGCGTGTACAGTTTTGCGAACCAGCGTTGAGCTGTGAACTGCATACTCTGATGTCTCGTCTTCATCCACCATACTTCCGGCTCCAAGAAGGTCTAGCGCCTTGAACTTGCCGTATGAAAGGTTCTGCTCCTTTGCCTTGATTGCGTCTGCCATGATTGCGATGCTGCTCTGGCTAACTTTGTGTCTGCTCTTTGCGGAACGTCTCATATTCAATTCCTCCATCTCATAAGAAATAAGATTTTAAATGAAATGACCGGTGAAATAAAAAGGCCCCTCAACCCTTAACTTTTCACAATAAAATTTCATTTAATGGGTACATTATATCTCTTATACCCCTTAAAAGATAGAGAATAAGCCACACTTTTTTACGTTAAACCATTAAAAGTTTATAAAGTGGTTTAGACATTTTTTATTATTTCTGCACCTTTATTCTGTCGTCTCCTGCCAGATACCGCAGCAGTGCTGCTCTTGCGTGCTCTTTATCGCTTGCTTCCACGCTGACGGTGAATCTGTAGGTGTGCTTCTTAACACCGTCCTCCTGCCTCTTTTGCTCCGCTTCGGCAAGGGACCTGTCCTTGGTATCTTCGCTTGTCATCTCCATGATATCCTCGATGGCAAACTTACGAAATTCCTCCTTGTGCTTCTCATCATCAGCCAGATACTTGTCTATGAGAGATAGAGTATTTCCAAGGTTTAGGTAATCTCCGTGGAGGAAGGACTCCATATCCAGGATATCCTGCATGCTGTCACCGGCATTTTCCTGCCAGTGAAGCTCTTTTTCAAAAAGCTCTTTTGAGCTGGTTTTATATTTCTGCTGCCAGTCCATGATGTACCACTTCCAGATCTGAAGCCTCTTTCTGTTTACGTCCTCATCAGAAAGCTCCGACATCTTCTGGCAGGCATGCCTTGTACCTCTTGCCACAAGCTCTTTTGTCGTATCAGAGACCACATAGGTCCTGCTGGCAATGATCTGGCTCTTCTTGGTGTTCTCGGTTGTAAGCTCGAGCTCATCGTCGGATACCTTGCGGAGGAAGAGTGTATAGTCCCCGTTGCGCGCAATAACTACAGGCCTTTCAAGGAGCACGGAATTCTTGAACTCCTCAAAAGACTTAAGCACATCATCATCTTGTACGAAACGAAACAACTTGCTCATCTATTCCTCCGGGCTGCAGGACCTGCTTACTGTCCCAGCAGCTCAAGTTTCTTAAAATCTTCTATTCTGCAAGGTCTTCCATAATAGTAACCCATAAGCTCAGATACAGGGTACTGCCTTGCTATTGCATCCGTCGCCTGATCCTCTATGCCTGAAAAGCATGTTCTGATACCCAGTCTGTGGGTAAAATAGGTGATGGATTCGATCATGTATTTGACAGTGAGGTTATCTGCAACAACTCCTGTAAGAGTCGGTGAGAGGTTCACGATATCAACAGGAAGACTCTTTACCATATCAAGCGCTGAGAAGCTGGAACAGTCAACTCCTATCTTGATACCACAGGACTTCATGAACTCAATCTGGCTCTTTAAGTGCTCCATGGAGAGCTGTCTGCTGCTGGACTGGCTCATCTCAAGGCAGATACCTGTTGCAGGGTAACCTGTCTTTCTCAGGATATCAAGGAGAGTTGTTCTGAACTCTGATCTCTCAAGCTGCATGAATGCCAGGTTTACGCTGACATAGAAATCCTTGTTATTCTTCCTGATCTCAAGGGCGTCCGTAAGTGCCTTCTCCAAAATCCAGTTACCCAGCGAATAGAACACCGGGTCCTGCTCAAGCCAGGGCACAAATTCAGAAGGAAGTACCTCTCCGTAAGGCTCCTTACTCCATCTTACAAAGACTTCCATTCCGACAAGTTTGCCGCCCACAGAGGATACTCTTGGCTGATACTCAAGGTGGAACCCTTCAAATTTATTTAAAACGCTGTTTCTGACTGCATCTACGAGCTCAATGCTGCTCTTGTTGTTATCCAGTGCATCGTTATGGAAAATAATGAGATTGCCGTGCTTCTGGGTCTTGGAATAATCAAGAGCGTACTTGGCGCTGGTGTAGATGGAATGCTCATCTACGTTGTGATCTGTTGAGACGATAACGCCACCTGCAAGCTCTGCTCCCACTTTCTTATCATCAACCATAAGAGATTCCCTGGCGTAGGTTCTCATGCGCCCGTAGAATTTCTTGATCTCATCGATATTCATGGAATCCGAAATGAAAGCAAGGGTAGTTCCATCGCCCCTAAAGGCTCTTCCGAGGTTCCCACCCTCATCAACAAGCCTCTGGGCTGTTGCTCTTAAAATGGTATTACCCATGGTATAGCCGTATCTTCTGTTGATGCCTCCAAAATCAATGTAATTGATCATGAGGACCATATACTCTTTCATCTGAGCCTTAAGCTGCCTCATGTAGTTAAGCATCTCATACTGATTTGGCAAAAGAGTTATCGGATCGTTGTTATCAACGATACCTTTATTTATGATAGAGCATGCGTAAAAGACAGGCCTTCCGACATAGTCTTTTATCACAACGCCCCTTGCAGAGCAGATTACATATTCTCCGTTCTTGTTCCTGGCTCTGTACTCAAAGTTTGGATCAACTTTCCGGCCGGAAAAAGTGGCATTAATGTACTCCTTATACTTGTCTATATCGTCGGGATGGATACGGATCTCCCATACCGAACTTGCATTGTAGACATACTCCCCGGTTAAACCGAAATAATCAACAGCATTGGGTGACCACCTGGATATGTTCTTTTCCATGTCATATACATAGACATAGCGGCTTCTTGAAGTTACCGCAAAGGTGTCAAAGATTCTGTTGATGGTGTCAAAATTTCCTCCCGCCATTTTATTACCTTTCCCCGTTTATTTATCTTACCGATGGCGCCGCCCCAGCTCGGCTGCCACCCTTCCTCTGAGCCTTAAAGGCTCTCTTGTTCTGATACATTTCGTCATCGGCCTTCTTTACAACGTCCTCGAACTTGGCTCCATCCTCAGGACAGCGTGCAAATCCGGCACTAATGGACACTTTAAGGATGATACCGTTGTTAAGGGTTACATCCCTTGCCACATTATGACGCATTCTTTCTATAACGCCCTCATAGAACTGTTTGTCATGAGTTCCGTGGATAACCACTACAAACTCATCACCGCCGATACGGAAAGCCTTATCCTTCTCTCTTATACTGTTCTGAAGCCTCTTGGCAACGATGTTAAGGAGCGTATCTCCGGCTTCGTGACCATAGGTATCATTGACTTGTTTAAAGTCATTGAGATCCATAAATATAAGGCCGTAGGGAAGCTTCTTTTTGCTGAGCTCTTCCATGTGCTCCTGATAACTTCTGTTGTTGTTGATGTTAGTCAGAGCATCTCTGTAAGAGAGAACTTCAAGTTCCTTGGAATATGCCTTCATCGAAACATAAGCTGCTGCTGCCAAAGCCGCAAGGACACTGATAACAATGGCGATTGCCAGAGCACCTATTATTTCATAGAGATTCATCCAACTGTTTGTCGGAGAAATAAGAAGTGTCCAATAGCCACCACCTACCGTATTTATCATTGACGATACGGGAGATGCCAGCTCTTTTTCAGAATACTCCATGATCATACGGTTCTCGCCGGTGATAGGGTTATCACCGATAAGCTTGTATTCGTAACCTTCGTCAACGAGAGCTCTTATATTTACTTCGGACAAAAAGTTTGAGAGATTGAGTTTAACTGAAGCAAATCCCCAGAAGTTTTCTTCTGATACTTCGCCCATATAGATAGGTCTTCTGAGTATGATGCCGTAGCTTCCGTCGGATAATGTCACCGGCGCCATGATTATGCCAAGTCCGCTCATCTTGCTGTAATCCGCATAGATGCCGTCTACGCCGTCGGAAAAGAGATCTTCCCCCTCCGCTATGCCGCCTTCCAGCGGATATTTGTAGCTGACGATGCCTCCCGGTGCCAAAGTGATGTCAACGATATCCATGTAGTCGTTGAACACCTCATCGGCGGTAATGGCAAACTTCTCAGGGGTGATTCCTTCCTTACTGCTGGAAACTTCAATCTCCAGCATTCGGGTAATGTAATCACGCCTCTGGATCTCAGCTTCTATTCTGTCTGCAACAGATTCCGCAATAAACTCAGCCCTTTCCCTTCTGTTACCTGCTGCACTTGTAATATATACAATTGCGATGACTGTTGTGACGGCCAGTGCTGCAATAAAGGTTAAAAGACCTGCTGTGATGCTCTTTTTCATTTTTGCCCCTCAAAATAAGAAAATACGCCCATACTCTATTAATTCTATCATATTTTTGTATTATTGTGGTATGCCCCATCCAAAACTATGGTACAATTCATAAATAGAAAAGCAATTGTGAGGTAAAAGAAAAATGGCAGATTCGAAGATAGTTACAAGAGGCAAAGTCATCATCAGAACCAGCATAATCGGCATCGTGGTAAACATACTTCTGGCCGGTTTTAAAATGATCGTAGGTATAATATCCGGCTCCATCGCCATCGTTCTTGATGCAGTAAACAACTTAAGTGATGCCCTCTCATCGGTCATCACCATAATAGGAACTGCTCTTGCAGGAAAGGCTCCCGACAAAAAGCACCCTTACGGCTATGGCAGGATCGAGTATTTAAGCGCCATGATAATCTCCATAATCGTGCTCTATGCAGGTATCACATCTCTGGTTGAGTCCTGCAAATCAATCCTTCATCCTGAGCCGGCCCAGTACGGCACCGTTACTCTTATCATCGTGGCTGTGGCCGTTGTGGTCAAACTCCTTCTCGGTCAGTTTTTCATAAGCACAGGCAAAAAGGTATCCTCAGAATCCCTGGTTGCATCAGGCACCGATGCAAGATTTGACTCCGTCATTTCCGCAGCCACACTGCTTGCTGCTTTTATCTTTATATTTACAAATCTCTCCATCGAGGCATACCTCGGAGCCATCATCGCCATCATCATGATAAAGTCCGCCTTTGAAATGCTAAGGGACACCATAAGCGAGATTCTCGGAGAGCGTATTGATTCAGCGGTATCAACAGCAGTCAAGAAGACAATCGTCGATGTAGACGGTGTTCAGGGCGCATACGATCTGATATTTTCCGACTATGGCCCTGACCGTGTAATGGCATCCGTTCACATCGAGATTCCCGACACCTTTACTGCTGACAAGATTGATGAGATAACAAGAGAAATCCAGGAGAGAGTCTATGAAGAGCACAACGTGTCCATCGTATCCATCGGCATCTACTCAGTAAACACCAAGGATGACAAGATCACCGAAGTAAGAAACAACGTAAGGAAGATCGTCTCCTCCTTTGATAACGTCCTTCAGATGCACGGATTCTTTGTTGATTTTGAAAAAAAGAACATCCGCTTTGATCTGGTAATCGATTTCGTACCAAACAAAACGGATGTGTTTAAAAACGCTGTAAATGCTGTAAAAGAAGCTTATCCCGACTTCGAAGTAATAGCAAACATGGACGTAAGCTACAGCGATTAAGCTTCCTCAAAGAGATAGAGCCTTGTATCTCCGGTTCTCATGATCCTGGTCTCGGGACTGTAACCGGTTCCCGCAAAGGAGCCGTTAAGTGAGAGGCCACGGTTTTTAAGAGAAGCTCCTGTAGCTGTTTCCTTCTGCTCTTCTCCGGTGAAATTCGTAAACTTATCAATAAGGTGGTGAATGATACCATCCTGCTTAACATGTACGGGAGCCATGGTATTTACAAGGCTTCCGAAGTCCATTACGCTAAGCGGAACCACTCTGTTTGAAATATTGTAGATCTTTGAATCATCAAGGCCAAGAGTCCTTATGCACCTGTAATCACAGTTGGGAGTAGCTTTTTTCTCCACCGCAAAGGCAATGGCCTTTTTCTTATCCCTTGAAACGATCATGTATCCATCGTCGGGAAGTCTGTAGTAATCGCCGAACTGGAAGAGTTTTCTCCACTTATTGTAGAACTCCACCTGTTCTGAAATTATCTTTTTATCAGAGTCATTCATGTCGCAGAGATTGAGCTCATAGCCAAAGCAACCTGCTGCAGCGATCTCAAACCTGGTCTCAAGAGTTGCATTTCCAAGAGTCTGATGGTTAGGGCAGGCTGAAACATGCGCACCAACAGTACTTGCAGGATACCCGTAGCTGTACCCCCTCTGGATATCAAGCCTGCAAAAGGCATCTGTGTCATCACTTCCCCAGGTCTGTGGGAAGTAGGAAAGGATACCAAGATCAAACCTGTTTCCGCCGGCGGAACACCCCTCAAAGAGAATATCAGGGAAGCTCTCTGTCAGCTCTTTCATGATCCTGTACAGTCCGATGTAATATCTATGCTGGAACTCGCCCTGTCTGTCCGCAGGAAGCCCTGTCGAGAAGCGGTCTGAGAATATCCTGTTCATATCCCACTTTACGTAAGAGATCTTTCCTGAGGAAAAGACCTTTTTCATGGAATCTATGATGTAGTCCTGAACCTCAGTCTTTGTAAGGTCAAGGTTTAACTGGAATCTTCCCTTGGAGTGGGCATGTCCCGGAACCATTACAGCCCAGTCGGGATGCGCCTTGTACAGATCGGAATCCTCGTTTACCATCTCAGGCTCAACCCAGATTCCAAAGAGCATTCCAAGATCTGATATCTTATCTGCCAGCTCTTTTACGCCGCCGGGCAGCTTTTTCTTGTTCTCTTCCCAGTCGCCCAGTGATCTGTGATCATCGTTTCTTTCGCCAAACCAGCCATCGTCCATTACAAAGAGCTCTATTCCGCACTTCTTTGCTTCTTTTGCAAGATTCAAAAGTGAGCCCTGGTTGAAGTTAAAGTAGTTGGCTTCCCAGCTGTTTATGAGGATCGGGCGCTCCTTGTCGCGCCATGAGCCCCTTACCACATGCTTTCTTACAAATTCATGCATGCCCATGCTCATTCCGTTAAAGCCCTTGCCGGAATAAGCCATCACAGCTTCGGGAGACTCAAGGCTCTCTCCCTTTGAAAGTACCCAGGAAAATCCGGTTGGCTGAATACCTGTAACAAATCGGCTTATGCTGCAGCCGTTTGATGATAGGGCCTCGTAGTGATTTCCGCTGTAAATAAGGTTAAAGCCGTAGCACTCTCCCTTGTTTTCATCTGCATCAGGGCTGCTGACAATAACAAAGGGATTGGATCTTGAACCGGATTCTCCGGCAGCAAGCTCTTCCGATACTACCTTGCCGGCCTTGCATAAAGACTCTGATTTACCCATTTCATAGGCCCATCTGCCGTGGAAGGATGTAAATTTAAGCCCTGTCTCATAGAAGTCAACAGAGGTGCTAAGAAGTCTCTCAACCCTTATATCGCCTTCTCCGTCGTTTGTAAGGACTGCGCTTCTTGTGATCACGTCACAGTCGGGAAATACGGTATAGATAAGGTCAAGCTTAGCGCCATATCCTTTGTCGGAGAGCTTAACGATAAGCTGCTGTGCGCTGTCTGTATCGTCGTAGGAAGATGGAAGGGTCTCTAATGCTCTTTTACCCTTTCTGATCTCATAGTCGTCAAAGAGCATATCTACCGTGGTGTTGCCATCGGGATAGGACAGCTCTATCATAGGCTCTCTGATGTCGCCCTTTCCAAAGGATGAAAACTCAAGGCCCAGCATTTCAAGGCAGAGCTTTTCATGCTCATCGTCATAATAGTTCATGTTGCCGCCGCCGTTAAAATGCTTGGGAGCCATGGCCTGAACTGTCTTTTCAAGGAGCTCTTTATCCCTACTCTCAAGCTCTATCTCCGTCTTGAGGCGGGCGTAGGTCTCCGAAGAAAAGATGGAACCTCCAAAGTGGATGTGCTCAAGATGTCCTGTCTCAGTCTTCCTGAAAATGTAGGATGTGTTTTTGGTCTGTAAAAGAAATATCTGTCCGTCAGCGTAGATCATTGTTTTCCTCCTAAAGGCGCTCAGGCGCGAAGTCCGTTCATAATAATATCTATCATGCTGTTGAGGGACTGCTCATATGTAACCTGAGTTCCTGCAAGTTCCTGTGTGCTGAGGAACTTCTCAATGGCGCCCTCGATGGTAAGTTTGATTACAGGGATAGGCACGTTCTTGATAAGCCCCTTCTCCATGGCTTCTGCGAGGAGCTTCTCGGTCTCTTCCCAGTCGGTCTCGATCTTGCCGGCAATCCTGCTGTAAACAACAGGGTATTTCTCCCTGAGCTGATAAACCTGCCTGAAGTCGATATTCCTGTAGTTGTCGGGAAGACATACAATGACCTTGGATATCTTATCCAAAAGATCTAAGGAATCGTCCGCAATGATCTCTGATTCCTTCTGCTTAATGGCAGCAAAGCCATAGTCAACAGTTGCGTAAAAGAGCTCGTCCTTATCATCAAACTCCTTGTATATGGTCTTTTTGCTGATGTGGAGCTTCTTGGATATGTCATCCATGGTGAACTTCATTCCCTTTTCATTGAAAAGATCAACAACAGCATCCATTATGCTTTTTCTGATGGTATTCATGTAACGCCTCCTTTTCAACTGTCCTTTTTATCACTTCAAAACTTCTTTTAAAAATTCCCAGACATTTGCTGTGGATTTAACTGAGAGCCTCTCCTTGGGTGAATGGATATCATCCATGTCAGGTCCGATCGAGATGCAGTCAAGACCCTTTATCTTGTCGCTTAAGATTCCGCACTCAAGACCTGCGTGGATTGCTTCAATCCTGGGCTCAGTGCCATACATCTTTTTATAAACCTCTACCATATGCTCTCTGAGGTCAGAATTTGGGTTATACTTCCATCCGGGATAACGGCTGTTGATAACGGTCTCTGCTCCGTAGCCGCCGGATATCAGTTCAAGCTTTCTAAGGAGATTTTCCTTGGATGTCTCAACGCTGCTTCTTACTGACTGCTCCAGTATTACGCGATTTTCTTCTGTGCTCAGAACTCCGAGATTAAGTGATGTCTCGACAAGTCCCTCTACGGAAGCACTCATGGCCTGTACTCCGTCAGGCATTACAGCGATGAGTGAGACCACCTTTAAGGAATCTTCTGCTGTTATGGCCATCTCCTCGGTTTCGGGGATGCTTCTGATTTCATCTGCTATAGATGCATCATTGGCCTTCTTGTCCTGAACGTTGATCATAACATCAGGGTCTTTGATTTCGAGCTCTCCCTTAAGGTCACCTAGAGTTCCTGCAAGACTCTTTACAAATGCTGATGCATCTTCTGCTGCCACAACAATGTCTGCTACTGCTGATGCAGGAATTGCATTATCGGCAACGCCACCGCGCATATCGATAATTGCGAATTTAGATACATCATTTGCCTCCAAAAGAGTTCTTGAGAGGATAACGTTGGCATTTCCTCTTCCGCACTTTATCATCTCTCCTGAGTGACCGCCCTTAAGGCCGTCAATTGTCACCTTGAGCTTTATACCCTTGAAAGCCTGCCTCTTAACAGGAAGGTATGAGTAGAATCTTGCTCCTCCTGCGCAGCTGGTGATGAACTGTCCCTCAACCTCATTGTCGATGTTGATCATCTTCCTGCCCTTGAGGTCTGAGAGATCAATTGCATTTGCGCCTTCCATTCCGGTCTCTTCATTGGTTGTTATTACAACCTCAAGTGGTGGATGAGGAATTGTCTTTGAATCAAGAAGGGCAAGGCAGTATGCAACTGCGATACCGTCATCTCCTCCAAGGCTGGTGCCCTCAGCCCAGACATATTCTCCGTCTGTTGTGACCTTAAGGCCCTCTGTCTTCATATCAATATCTGCGTATGTCTCCTTAACTGCCACCATGTCCATGTGGCCCTGAAGGATAACAGGCTCTTTATCCTCGTATCCTGCAGTTCCCGGAGCCTTGATGATAACGTTAAGCTCTTTATCCTGAGTAACTTCCAGGTTTCTCTCCTTTGCAAATGAAACGAGATAGTCGCTGATCTTCTGTACGTTATATGAGCCGTGCGGAATGCTGCACAGCTTCTCAAAAAATGTAAATACTTCTTTTGGCTGTAAATTCTCAAGTGCCATAGTATCGCCTCCGTTTAACAATTAGTCAAATAAAAAAGGAATCTGAATTTATATCTTCAGACTCCTTAATTTTACTATTAAAAAACTATTTATTCAATAAAAGTTTCCAATATTATTATGCGATCTTCTCTTTTGCAAGCTCTGCAAGTGTCTTGAATCCATCAGGATCGTTAACTGCAAGCTCAGCAAGCATCTTTCTGTTGATGTCAACACCTGCAAGCTTGAGGCCGTGCATCATGTTGCTGTATGAAAGACCGTTGATTCTTGCTGCAGCGTTGATACGTGTGATCCAAAGAGATCTCATATCTCTCTTCTTCTGCTTACGTCCAGCGAATGCTGAAGTAAGTGCTCTCATAACAGACTGCTTAGCAACTCTGTACTGCTTTGATCTTGCTCCTCTATAGCCCTTAGCGAGCTTAAGTACTCTATTGTGCTTCTTCTTGGCATTTAATGCGCCTTTAACTCTTGCCATCTTTAAATCCTCCTATATAATCTAACTATCAAAAATAATAACAATGAAGTTACGCTAGCGCGTAACACGTTCGAACCAGACTCGTGAAAAACCTCGCCAGGTTCTCTCAGCCGTAAGGAAGAATCTGCTTCATTGTCTTTACATTTGTAGCGTCAACAAGTCCGGCATGTCTAAGATTTCTCTTTCTCTTTGTGGACTTCTTTGTTAAGATGTGGCGCTTATACGCTTTGTTTCTCATGAGCTTTCCTGTGCCTGTAACTTTGAATCTCTTGGCAGCTGCTCTCTTTGTCTTCATCTTCAGCATTGCTATTTCCTCCTATACTCTACGCTTAGTTATGATATACGGATTTCTCTGTATTAACCTATATCATATTTATCTTTAACCAAATATTTATGGCTAATGATCAGTTCTTTTTCTCGGCAAGGAACATGGTCATTGAACGTCCCTCAACCTTAGGCTGTTTCTCTACAACCGCAACATCAGAAAGTGCCTCTGCAAAATCTGTGAGAATGTGAACGCTGGCTCCCATATGTGCCATCTCACGTCCGCGGAAACGAAGTGTGATCTTAACTCTGTTTCCTTTCTCAAGGAACTTCTTGGCTGCATTAACCTTAGTGTTCAGATCGTTGGTATCAATGTTGGGAGAAAGTCTGATCTCCTTGATCTCAACAGTCTTCTGTTTCTTACGAGCTTCCTTCTCTTTACGAAGCTGCTCATACTTGAACTTACCATAGTCAACTACTCTGCAAACAGGTGGCTTAGCAGTTGGAGCTATCATGACAAGGTCAACACCCTCGTCTTCTGCGATCTTCCTGGCATCCTGAATTGACATAACACCAAGCTGATCTCCCTCAATACCGATTACACGGACCTCTTTAGCTCTGATCTGTTCGTTAATAAATAACTCGCTAATGGCTTTACCCTCCAAATGAATAAAAAAAGTGGATACATTCGCAAATGTATCCACTGATGATCAATTACAGAATCCTCGCGCCCGGCTAGGATTTGAAAAGATATTAACCGCTACTGGCTGTGCCGCAGGGTGAGAGTGGATACTCTGCTTTGTTTTCAAACACTGATATAATTTAACACAACAAAAAGGTCATGTCAACACTTTTTGATTTTTTTGATCACGTTTTTATAAGATTCTCCAATGTTTCAAATAAAACTGCAGGCTCAACCGGTTTACTCAGATGTGCATTGAGTCCCGCCTGCAGGCTCTGCTGAACATCCTCATCAAAGGCATTGGCAGTCAGCGCAATTATCGGTATGGTGGCTGAATCTCCCCTGTCCAAAGCTCTGATATTTCTGGTAGCTGTAAGGCCGTCCATCTCCGGCATTCTCATATCCATAAGGATTGCATCGTAGTAGCCCTCCGGCTTGTTCTTGTACAGTTCAACAGCCTCTTTTCCGTTGACTGCATGGTCCGCCTCAATCTTTCTCATGGACAGAACCTTCATCATGATATGAGCGTTGACCTCAATATCCTCAGCCAGGATCACGCGCCTTCCTTCAAGATTGGCTTTCTTAACGCTTTCTGCTGCGACCTTTTTCTTTTTAAGGACATTCTTAAACTCATTTATAAGATTCTCGGTAAACAGTGGCTTTGCAATAAAGCTGTCCACACCGGCTTCCATAGCCTCTTCGTAGATATCATCCCAGTTATAGGCTGTCAGTATGATCACAGCTGTATCCGCACCTATTAACGAGCGAATGTTTTTGGTTGTCTCAACGCCATCCATCTCAGGCATCTGCCAGTCAACAATTATAAGATTGTAGGGCTCTTGTCTGGCCTGGGATAGTTTTACCATCTCCAGAGCCTCGCTTCCCGACATGACAGCCTCTGAGTGAATCCCCGCCTGATTCATGACAAGCTTTGCCTGATCACAGGCAAGAGGATCATCATCTATAACAAGAACCTTCATATCCTCGGGATGAACCTCAAGATCATCGTTATCATCCACCAGCAGCCTTTCGGAATCCCTTAAGGTAACGTTAACCGTGAAGGTTGTTCCTACATTCTTTTCACTCTCGACGCTTATCTCACCGTTCATCATCTCGACGATCCTCTTGGTGATTGCCATTCCAAGACCGGAGCTGCCGTATTTGCTGGTGGTTCCTGCATTTTCCTGAGTAAACGCATCGAATAACTTAGGAAGATATTCCTTGCTCATACCTATTCCGGTATCTTTTATCTTGAACTGGATTGTGGACCTGTCATCAAATCCACCTGTCTTTTCCACGGTAAACTCAACGCTTCCGCCCTCAGGAGTGAACTTCACGGCGTTTCCGAGAATGTTGATAAGGACCTGTCTGAGCTTGGTGTTGTCACCGATGTAGTAATCATTTAAGTGTCCGTTTATGTGGCAGTTATACTCAAGGCCCTTTTCCTGGCACTGTCCACTGAATATTACATTTATCTGCTCAATGAGTTTGGAGAATGCAAACTCCTCATTCTTAAGGCTCATACGTCCGGACTCGATCCTGGACATATCAAGAATATCATTTATAAGACTGAGAAGGTGCTGAGCACTGCTTCCGATCTTTTCAAGATAATCCTTGGTTGTATCGGATATGTCAGGCTCATTAAGGGCAAGGGAATCAAGGCCTATGATGGCATTCATGGGAGTTCTTATCTCATGGCTCATGCTTGATAAGAATACGGTCTTTGCTCTTGATGCCTCTTCAGCAGTCTTGAGAGCATCTGAAAGAGCCTGATTCTTGGCAAGAGAATCCCTCATCTCCTCGTCGATATCCGAAAATCCTACACCTATCGCATTTACCTGGTCCTGATTTCTCGCAGATTCGGTTCTTGCATCAGCCATTCTGAGCATTTCATAACTCTCGACTCCATCCTTTTTGACCAGATATCTGAAGGCAATAAGCGGGCTGTCTTTTAATCCCTTCCTGATATTCTCAGGTTTAATGAACTCAAGGAACTGCTCCCTGTAGTCCTCTGTAACAAAATTATTGGCATACTCCGTAAAGCCCTCAGAAAAGACAAATACATCGTCTTTGCGGATATTACCATGAGCATCATCATTGCTGAAACATGTGGCAGAATCTTTGTTTAAGTTGACGTAGTACACACTCCTGTAATCAGAAGCAAGAGCGGTGATCATCCTGTCGAGCCTTGCCCTCTGCTTTTCCTGCTCAAGAAGCTCATCCTGAAGTGCGATCCTCTCCTCAAGTTCCTGCTGCATAACTTCCGAGGTTTCTTTTTCCATGGCAAGCTTGGTGGCTTTTCTGGTCTGAACCAGCATCATGGAGAATACACCCACCAAGACGAAGGTAGTCAAAAGTGCAAGAACAAGGCTCCTCTTTATGATGCCCTCTGATATCTCATCGATCTGCTGACTGATAACGCTCTCTCTGATAAGGTATGTCAGCATCCAGTTTGTCCTGTGCACCGGAACATAGTACAAGGTCCCCTGTACACCGTTATAGGTAAAAGAAACCACACCGGTATGTCCGTTTTTGAAATCTTCCCTTACGTCATCGGAAGTTCTGCCATCTTCAATGTCAGCTGCTTCAAAAGCAGATAAAAGGTTATCCTCACTGGCAAGTCCCCCCAGTACCATATTGGCAACCGAGTATCCGTCGGGAGT
>JAGBMP010000017.1 GCA_017634825.1 Butyrivibrio sp. | reverse complement strand
GGCCATCATGAACATAGATGTACTGAGCTTTGGCAGGCTCTCCCACAGAGTTTTTGAGGAGACGGGCCATGGCTCTTTTTCTGTGCTCGATGACGTGGGCAAGAGCCTGGTGCTGAGGCACGTTTCGGACATGCTGGGAGACAGGCTCCCTGTGATAGGCAGGAACATGCATAAGAGCGGATATCTGGACGAGGTCAAGTCCACAATTTCCGAATTTATGATGTACGGTATCGATGATAAGGCACTTTCCGTTCTTGAGGAAAAGAGCTCTAGGAAAGGCGCACTAAATGCCAAGCTCAAGGACCTTCGGCTTCTTTATAGGAGCTTTCTTGAGTATATTGATGGAAAGTTTATAATCGCAGAGGAAACTCTTGATATCCTGTGCAGGGCTCTGCCTGACTCTGCCCTTATCAGGGACAGCGTCATCGTTTTTGACGGATTTACCGGCTTTACACCTATTCAGTACAGGGTTATCAAAGAGTTATTATCGCTTTGTCGGGAGGTTGTTTTTTCCGTTACCATTAGCCCGGATCAGGATCCTTATGCAGATGACTATAAGGAGCAGGAGCTCTTTATGCTCAGCAAAAAGACCGTCCGGGATCTTGAGAAGCTTGAATTTGAGGTGCAGAAGGAAAATGGCTCCAACGTACCTGATTTTGAGACCTTTAGAAAGCTAAGGCATGAAGAGGCAGCAGGCAAAGGTAGCTTTGGAGATGTCTTTTACCGGGATGAGCCTGTTGCAAGGCTTAAAAACAATGCTCCGCTGGCATTTCTTGAGAGAGCTCTTTTCCGCTATAATCCGGAGAAATATGAGGGGGAGAACAATTCCATATTCCTGTATCAGACAACGACACCTTCTGAAGAGATACGTCAGACCATGATCAAGATTTCGGATCTTGTGAGAGATGAGGGCTATGCGTACAGGGATATTGCGCTTGTGTGCGGATCACTTGATACTTACGGGGATATTATCACAAGACAGGCTCAGAAGTTTGGAATACCGGTTTATGTGGATACAAATGTCTCCCTGATGCTCAATCCCTTTATTGAGTATATAACCAGCGCCCTGAATATCGTTATTTCAGGATACAGGTACGAGGATGTTTTCCATTACATGAGAAGTGGTATGACCGGATTTGATGCCGGGGATACGGATCTTTTGGAGAACTATGTACGAGCTCTTGGGATCAAGGGCAGGAAGCAGTGGGAAGACAGGTTTCTTCGCAGAATGCCAAGGAAGTTTAAATCAAGAAAGCAGGACCTTGAACAGAAGGACCAGATGCTCCTTGAGAAGCTCGACTTAATGCGGGAGAAGATAAGCAGCGACCTAAAGCCGTTATTCGATGCAAAGGGCGGAACGGTAAAGGAGATCACTGATGCCCTTATAAGCGTCGTAGAGGCCGGAAATTTAAAAGAAAAGCTTGAGGAGTACAGAAATACCTTTGAGGAAAATGGAGACCTGAAAAAGGCCAAAGAATACGATCAGATATATACAAGGGTAATGCTGCTTCTGGAGCAGATGAATGCTCTTATAGGTGATGAGAAGCTTGATATGGCTGAGTACAAGGAGGTGCTCAGCGCGGGCTTTGGTGAAATATCAGTTGGTACGATACCACAGGACGTTGACAGGATCATAGTCGGAGATATTGAGAGGACTAGGCTTAAAGAGGTCAGAGTCCTGTTCTTTGTGGGCGTTAACGACGGCAATATCCCGTCAAATGCAGGAAGCGGAGGAATCCTGTCTGACATAGACAGGCAGTTCCTACAGGACCTTGGCACGGATATTGAGTTTGCCCCATCTCCGAGGCAGCAGATGTATATCCAGAGACTCTATCTTTATATGAACCTGACTAAGCCCACGGATAAGCTGTTTTTATCCTTTGCAGAGCTGGGCAATGACGGAAAGAGCTTGAGGCAGGCCTATCTTATACCTAAGCTCAGGCAGATGTTTGAGAATCTTGAAATAGAAAGACCCATGGAGAATGGGTTTGAAGCTCAGATGGTGAGCATAGATGACGGAATGGATGCTTATTCAGAGCTTGTCAGGGAATATGCTTCAGGAAGGCTATCAAGCCTGCAGGAGAGGGAGATGTTTACCCTGAGGAAGGTGCTGTCTGAGAACAAGGACAACAAACTTGTTGAGAAGCTGACTGAGGCAGCGTTTATTCACTATGAGTCTGTACCTATTGCCAAGGCTGTGGCTCTAGCTCTTTATGGTGCAACCCTGGAGAACAGTGTCAGCAGGCTTGAGAAGTATGCAAGCTGCGCCTACGCACACTTTTTACAGTACGGACTTACTTTAAATGACAGGCAGGAGTACAGTTTCGAGGCTTCTGACCTTGGAAACGTGTACCACCAGGTACTTGAGAAGTATACCGGAGAAATAATAACAAAAGATATTGATTGGAGAGAACTTTCCAAGGAAAAATCTGACGAAATATTAAATCGTGCTTTAACAGAATGCGTAGATGCGTACGGAGATACCATTTTAAGGAGCAGCGCCAAGAATCAGCACATGATAGAGCGCATAAGGAAGATCCTTACAAGAACCGTAGATACGCTTAAATACCAGATTACAAGCAGCTTGTTCAACCCTGCATATGTTGAGATGAGTTTTCAGGAGGCAGGAAGTCTTGATGAAATTAATGTAGCTCTCTCAGAAGATGAAAAGAAAAACATAACAGAGAAAATGAAACTCAAGGGAAAGATTGACCGAGTTGATCTATGTAATGAAGGTGATCAGATCTATGTGAAGGTAATGGACTTTAAGTCCAGCGAGCACAAGTTTAACCTGGCTTACCTCTACTACGGCCTTCAGCTTCAGCTTGTTATGTATATGAATGTTGCAGCCGCCGGTGAGAAGAAAAAACATCCGGACAAGGAAGTGATCCCTGCTGCAATCTTGTACTATCACGTGGAAGACCCAATGATTGAGGGAAAAGCGGATACAGTAACAGATGATATCAATAAAGAGATAATTTCAGAGCTGAAAATGACCGGATTGGTTAATGATAATACGGACATTATCAGGAAACTGGATACCGGCTTTACAACTAAGTCTGACATCATTCCGGTGGAACTTAAAAAGGACGGAACACCAAGTGCAAGGTCTCAGACAGCAAGTTCAGATGAGTATGAAGCTATCTCGGGCTTTGTTAACAAGAAGGTTAAGGAGTTTGGAAGGAATATCTTAAACGGTGATATCTCCGTCAATCCTTATGGGGATACCAAAATGCAGTCCTGTACTTACTGCGATTACAAGCATATCTGCGGATTTGACGAGCGCATAAGCGGATACAAAAAGAGAAAGCTTGATATAACTTCAGACGAAGCAATGATGCGCATAATGAATGGGAATTAAGATATATGGGAGTGGAATTTACAAAAGAACAACAGGCAGTCATTGACGCAAGGGACTGCAACATACTTGTATCAGCAGCCGCCGGATCCGGTAAGACGGCTGTCCTTGTTGAGCGTATCATAAAAATGGTCCTGAACGGCCTTGATGTGGATCACCTGCTGGTGGTTACCTTCACCAAGGCAGCAGCTGCCCAGATGAAGGAGAAGATCACCGCAGCCATACAGGAGAAACTGGCACAAGACCCTGACAACGAACATCTTCAGAAGCAGGAGACGCTGATACATAATGCCCAGATAACAACTATTGACTCTTTCTGCCAATACGTAATAAGGAACAACTTTAACACCATTGGACTTGATCCGTCCTTTAGAGTTGCGGATGAGGGAGAGCTTAAGCTCTTACAGGAAGAAGTCATGAGCAGCATGATAGAGGAGGAATATGAGGCTGCCAAACAGGCCCCGGACAGCGACTTCATATTTTTCATGGATTATTTCAGTCAGGGCAGCAGAGATGAAAGGGCTGTGGAGTTTATTAATGATCTCTTTAAGTTTTCTGTCAGTTGCGCATGGCCTGAGGAATGGATCAGGGAGAGAGCGTCGGACTATGAACTTTCAGACGAAGTCTTCGACGAACTTCCCTGGGTAAAAGAGTGCATGCGTTATGCAAAGAGTGCCCTTAAGGAGTGCTCAGATAAGATAGACAGGGCCTATAGGATGTGCCTTGAGCCCGACGGACCATACATGTACGGAGATCAGCTTGAAGCTGAAAAAGACAGTATTTATGCAGCTTTGCGATATGATACCTATGATGCACTATTTGACGGCCTTCGCGGGATTACGTTCGACAGACTCTCCACAAAGAGGGACCCTTCGGTCAATGCGGATAAGAGGGAGTTAGCCAAGGACCTTCGCGGAGATGTTAAGGAAAGAATAGGCAAGCTCATTTCAGATTACTTTGCCCTTCCTTCTGAAGCGGTTCTTGCAAACATGCAGTTGTGTGACAGGGCAGTCAAGGAACTGTGCAGGCTTACCCTTTTATTTAAATCCAGATTTGATGAACTTAAAAGAGAGAGGCAGATCATAGATTTCTCCGATATGGAGCACTTTGCTCTGCAGATTTTGGTGGATCCGGATACCAAAGAGCCCACGCAGGTTGCGCTTGAGTACAGGGACTATTACAAAGAAGTCCTTATCGATGAGTACCAGGACTCAAACAATGTCCAGGAGATGATCCTTAAGGCAATCTCCGGAGAAGCTGCCGGAGACAGCGAGAGGTTCATGGTTGGAGATGTAAAGCAGAGCATCTACAAGTTCAGACTTGCAAGACCTGAGATCTTCATGGAGAAATTCAGAAGCTACGACCGCGATGAAAAAGCCTCTGACAGGAGAATCGATCTTCACAAGAACTTCAGAAGCAGAAGCGAAGTTCTTAATATAACCAACTATATCTTTAAGAGGCTGATGGCAGAAGACCTGGGCGGCGTTGAGTATGATGAAGACGCGAGACTTGTACGCGGAAGGGATTTTGAGGAACCTGACTTTGACGTATCACCTGAAATGATATTCATAGACGGAGCAGATACCCTTGATGAAGATTCGCCGGACGAAGAGGGCATCAGGGATATGTCTTCCAAGGAGAAGGAAGCTCTTTTCATAGCCGAGAGAATCAATAAGCTAAGAGAAGAGAACAGTGCTCTTATGTTCAAGGACATAGTGATCCTTTTAAGAGCTCCTTCGGGATGGGATGAAACCTTTAAGGATGTCCTGGAAGGTCAGGGTATTCCCACATATATTGAATCCAAGAGCGGATATCTTGATGCCTCGGAAGTTGCTATCTTGCTGGATTTTCTCAGTGTTATCGACAACCCCAGGCAGGATGTGCCACTGACAGCTGTCATGCACTCATCCATTGGCGGTTTTAGTGATGAGGAGCTTGCTCTTATCCGCATAGCGATGAATAAATGCGAAGAGCAGTTAGGGGGAGAGACGCTCTATGATGGCCTTATCAGTGACCTTGAGCTTTCAGATGACCTCTCGGCCAAGATTAAGGCGTTTACTGATACTCTTGAAGAGTACAGGCGCATGTCAACTTACACGCCTGTTCATGACCTTTTGCAGATCATAATTGATGATACGGATTACGAACAGATAGTTACGGCTATGCCCGGCGGAACCCAGAGAAGAGCCAATGTTGAGATGCTTCTTAACAAGGCAGCAGACTTCGAGAAGACGAGCTTTAGGGGACTTTTCCACTTTGTCCGCTATATAGAGCACATCAAGGTTGTTCAGGTGGACTATGGCGAGGCGGGAACCATTGACGAGAACTCAGATGTCGTGCGCATCATGAGCATACACAAGAGTAAGGGATTGGAGTTCCCGGTTGTTTTTGTGGCAGGCCTTAGTAAAGATTTTGACAAAAGAGATACCTATGGCGATCTCATAATCGACATGGATCTGGGCATAGGTGTGAAGAGCATAAATACTGACCTTCGCGTTAAGTACGATACATTAAAGCGCAGGATCATAGCCGGCAAGATAGGAACCGATAACCTTGGGGAGGAGATAAGAGTACTCTACGTTGCCCTTACAAGAGCCAAGGAGAAGCTCATCATGACCTCCTACGTCAGGAATCTTGCAGGAACTCTGGAATCTTTGCTAAAAGACTTAATGGTATTGGGAGCTGCAGATGAGGCACTTCCATATTCCATGAGAGTAGGCGCGGGTAATTATCTCTCCATGTTACTTCCATCACTCATGCTTCATCCTTCCATGGGAGGAATTCTTGATAAGTATGAGCTGCCAAGACAGGACTATGATGCGCTTTTGATAGGCGCCGGTGAAGCGCCGGTGCTTAAGATAAGCTCCGTGGGAGATAAGGATCTTCTTGACGGCATAAGGGTCGGAGCTTTTAAGGCAACTATGCGCAGACAGGCTCTGGAAAATGGCGGAAACATCGATGAGGAGCTCCTTGAGAGCCTTAAGGCAAAATTCTTTGCAAAGTACCCTCACGCTGATCTGAAAGGTCTTTTCACCAAGACTACTGTATCTGAGCTCAAGAAGAAGGCCATGGTGGATGAGGATGAGTTTGGGGTGGTTCCTGCTCCGTATGCTGCAGATGAGGAGCCTAAGGGCACTCTTACCGGCGCAGAGCGCGGAAGTGCCTACCACAGGGTTATGGAGCTTTTGGATGGTGATGCATTTGCGGATACATCTGCAGAGGGCCTTGGAGACTGGATTGCGAAAGCGGCTCAGAAAGGCCTGATACCTGATGAGTACCGGGAGGTGGTAAAACCGGAGGATATAAGGACATATCTTTTGACGGACCTTGGAACTCGCATGGGAGCAGCATTTGGCAGAGGCGAGCTCATGCGTGAGAAGCCATTCATGATGGGAATTTCGGCAAAAGAGCTTGATCCGGGATTTCCGGAAGATGAGATGGTACTGGTTCAGGGAATTGTAGATGCCTGGTTTATAGAGAACGGCGAGATAGTGCTTCTTGACTACAAGACCGATAAGGTCAGGGATGGCAAGGCGCTTGTGGACAGATATGCTGTGCAGCTTGAGCTCTATAAGAGGGCTCTGGAAGCTGCCACAAGAAAAAAGGTAAAGGAAGTATATATTTACTCCTTTACCCTTGAGAGTGTCATTAAGCTGGATTAAAGCAAAGTATAGACCAAGGCAAAAGCATTGGCTGCGATATGCACCACCAGAGGGATGCTCAAAGTCCTATGCCTGTAATAGCTGTAGGTAATGATAAGCCCCATCAAAAAACCGTATAGGGCCTGTACGGGGTGAAGATGATAAATGCCAAACAGGGCTGCTGTCAGGATGATTGCGATGGCAGCTCTTTTTATGTGTCTGTTCAGGAAGTTAAAGAGAAAGTACCTGAACAGTATCTCTTCCACCAATGGAGTAGCAAAGCAGTACATCATGATCAGTATGGCTGTCTCGCTTGATATACTGTAGAGGCGGCTTTCAGGCCCCTGAAAGGACTCAAGGTTTGTAAGACCTGTGGCATTAAATATAAGAGTCAGTACAAGGGCTGACAGAGCCCCGATAAGAGCCCATATGGCATGGAGTTTTATTTGATTTAAAGTAAATGCTCTGTTATTCATAAAAAGCTATTGACAATCCTTGGGCATAATAGTTTAATTGACTTGAATTAAAAATAAACCGCTAGGGGAGCTATGCTGAGAGTGCTCGTGCAATGCACGACTAACCCTTATCACCTGACCCGGATAATACCGGCGTAGGGAAGCAACGATAACTCATAGACGTCAGAGTACATTATACTGTGCTTTTAATGTTTATGGAATATCAACGTCAGGAAACCTCCCAAGATAACGGTCATATAAAGGGAGGATTTTTTTATGAGTTTATTTCTTGAAAAGGTCGTTGAAGACGGCTACACATCTTACAACATCACAACAGGCGGATATATCCTGGTGGTTGTTCTTGCAATCCTTGCATTTTTGGGTATCAGCTACTTTGTAAATGCTGATGGCAAAGGAAAGCTCAGCGTTAAGCAGCTCACAGTATCAGCTCTTTGCCTTGCTCTTGCGTTTGTATTATCAAACGTTAAGCTCTTTAAGCTTCCTATGGGTGGTTCTGTTACAGTATTCAGCATGTTCTTTATCACATATATCGGATATCTCTACGGACCCAGAGTAAGCCTTGCTTCAGCATTTGCTTACGGACTTCTTCAGATGATCGTTGATCCTTATATCATCAGTGTTCCTCAGCTTCTGTGCGACTATGTGCTTGCTTTCACAGCTCTCGGTCTTGCCGGATTCTTCCACAACACTAAGTTTGGAATGTACAAGGGATATCTGGTTGGTGTATTTGGAAGATTCGTATTTGCAGTGCTCTCCGGAGTTGTATTCTTTGCAGACTATACACCTGAGGGAATGTCACCGATTGGCTATTCAGTAGCTTATAACGGAAGCTATCTTGCAGCTGAGGCGGTTCTTACAATGGTAGTTCTCTTTATTCCTGCAGTAAGAGCTGCACTTAACAGAATTAAGAATGAGGCCCTTGAGAAGGGCGTAGTAAAAACTGCCCAGGCAGTATAAATAAGTCAAAAAAAGCCCGACACTTTCAAAGTGCCGGGCTTTTGTTATCTTACAGTATCTGAATTCCGTTCCTGGTAGCTTCTTCAACCATATCCTCAGGCCAGATAGAGCACTGGACCTCTCCGATATGAGCTTTTCTTAAGAAGAACATACAAATTCTTGACTGGCCGATTCCACCGCCGATGGTGTAAGGCAGCTCTTTGTCCAAAATTGCTTTCTGGAAAGGAAGCTGTGCTCTCTCGGTGCATCCTGCCTTCTCAAGCTGACTCTTAAGTGACTCCTCGTCAACTCTGATTCCCATACTTGAAAGCTCAAGAGCAATGTCAAGAACAGGGTAGTAAACGATGATGTCGGCATTAAGTGCCCAGTCGTCATAGTCCGGAGCTCTTCCGTCGTGCTTCTCACCAGAAGCAAGCTCATCACCGATCTGCATTATGCATACAGCACCCTTGGCTTTGGAAATGAAGTACTCACGCTCCTTGGGAGTGTTGTCAGGGAACATGTCCTCAAGTTCCTGGGTCGTGATAAAGAAGATATCCTCGGGAAGGATCTCCTCGATGTAGTCATACTGAATGGACATGAACTTCTCGGTCTTTCTGAGAACCTTGTAAACGTTCCTGACTGTTTCCTTGAGGAAATCAAGGTTTCTGTCCTCTTTATTTATAACCTTTTCCCAGTCCCACTGGTCAACGAAGATTGAGTGGGTATTGTCAGGGATCTCATCGCGCCTTACAGCGTTCATATCTGTGTAGAGACCTTCGCCAACATTAAATCCGTATTTCTTAAGAGCATATCTCTTCCATTTTGCAAGAGAGTGCACGATCTCAGCCGGACGCTCATTCTCATTGAGAATATCAAAGGCTACAGGGCGCTCAACGCCATTAAGATTGTCGTTAAGTCCTGACTCGGGAGTTACAAACAGGGGCGCTGTTACACGCTGAAGATTGAGCCTTGTTGCAAGCATTCCCTGAAAAAAGTCCT
The DNA here is from genome assembly GCA_017634825.1 of Butyrivibrio sp. Taxonomy (GTDB): domain Bacteria; phylum Bacillota; class Clostridia; order Lachnospirales; family Lachnospiraceae; genus Butyrivibrio. The sequence continues at coordinate 10,829 of JAGBMP010000017.1, read as the reverse complement.
TGACGGTCTTGATTCCAACCTGTGTGTCGTGAAGATCAAGAGCTGATTTGTAGTTCTTTGGGATCTTAAGGTTTTCCATCTTATTATTCCTCTTTAAATTTTAATTTCTTCCTACAATTTAATAACTTTTAGCGTATTAATGCAAGAAAAAGTTGAATTCGGGGTTCTGTTTTTCAACAACATTTTTTTCAAAAACAATTCACAGAATGGTCACAGACTTCTATTTACAAACCGGGTTCAAAAATATAATATTATCAAAAAAGTTCGGGAACGTTTTCGAGCTTTGTATCATTTTTATGTTTTATGGTAGTAAGGAGTGATGTTTTATGTTAGGGGAAATGATTAAAAAACACATTTATCTCAAGCCTGCTCAGGTTAAGGATTTTGTGGATGCGGCAACTAAGTGTGATTTTGATGTGGACATCTATTACAACAGATATGTTGTTGATGCCAAGTCGATTTTGGGCGTTTTTGGTCTTGATCTCACACAGCCTCTTACAGTCGAGTACAGAGGATACAACAAGAACTTTGAGACAATGCTGAACGCCATGGCAATTTGACAGGGCATGCACAGTTAAATAGGGAAATAGGAGGAGGCTCTCTATGGTATAATCTTTGAGTGAAATACCATAGGGAGCTTTTTTATGGAAATCAGAATATCAGTCAGGGGCCTTGTTGAATTTATCCTAAGGTCCGGTGACATAGACAATAGAATACATCAGGCAAGTGCCGATGCCATGCAGGAAGGCGGAAGGATCCACCGTATGATCCAGAAGAGCATGGGACCTGATTACCACGCCGAGGAGCCTCTTTTATATAAAAAGAGCTATGAAAAGTACGATCTGATCGTGGAAGGCCGTGCTGACGGAATTCTGGACAGGTATATGGATCAGCCGGTTAGCACACTTGAGATGGGACAGAGTTCATTCCTTCCTACAGAGCGCTATGCACCCATGATCGATGAGATAAAGGGCACCTACAGGGAACTTGCCAAGATGAAAGAGCCTGTATCGGTGCATTTAGCTCAGGCCAAATGCTATGCGGCCATGTATCTTCTTGATCGTCACTATCCGGAAGTTGACGTCAGGATGACTTATTGCAACATGGACACAGAGGAGAAAAAGTTCTTCGACTTCACCTTTACATATGCTGAGATAACACAGTGGTTCTTTGACCTTATCGAGATGTACAGGAAATGGGCAGATTTTGAGTGCAACTGGGGGCTTGAGCGCACCATGTCAATAAAGGCTGTAAACTTCCCGTTTACTTACCGAGAAGGGCAAAAAGACCTTGCAGCTGCGGTTTACAGAACCATTGTCCACAAGAAAAAGCTGTTTTTGGAGGCGCCGACAGGCACAGGTAAGACCATCTCCACCGTATTTCCCACTGTAAAGGCCATGGGAGAGGGGAAGGTCTCTAGGATTTTTTACCTGACAGCCAAGACCATAACAAGAACTGTGGCCGAAGAGGCTTTTAACATCATGCGATTATCTCAGGGCCTTAAATTCAAGACAGTGACCATAACAGCAAGAGATAAGATCTGCTTTATCGATGAAGCCACCAGGAACTGTAACCCGGTGGCATGTCCCTACGCCAAGGGGCACTATGACCGCATCAACGATGCCATATTTGATATGCTCACCCATGAGGATAACTTTGACAGGGACACCATTACAGAGTATGCCAAAAAGCACGAAGTATGCCCCTTTGAGATGTCTCTGGACATGAGCCTTTGGAGCGATGCCATAATCTGCGATTACAACTACGTCTTCGATCCTTTTGTATATTTAAGGCGCTTCTTTGCTGACGGAATAAGGCACGACTATGCCTTTTTGGTGGATGAGACCCACAACCTTCTTGAGAGAGGAAGGGAGATGTACAGTGCCGTCCTTCGAAAAGAGAGCTTTTTGGACCTCAAGAACAAAATCAAAGACTATCACCCGAGAATCGTATCGGCCCTGACCAAGTGTAACAGCGCTCTTTTGGAACTTAAAAGAGAATGCGATGAAATGAAGGTATATGGCTCAATAGAGAGATTTATCCAGCCTTTGGACAGACTCTCTTCGGTCATGAACGAATACCTTGAAGACCACTCGGAAGGACCCTTTAGGGACGAAATACTGCAGTTTTACTTTGATATATCAAGATTTCTTACCATATATGACCTCTTGGACGACCATTATACAATCTACGGAGAATACGCGGAGGACGGAAGTTTCCTTTTAAGACTTGCGTGCATAGACCCGTCCAGGAATCTCTCTGCCTGCATGATGAGGGGCGTATCCTCAATACTTTTTTCTGCAACACTTCTGCCCATTCAGTATTACAAGGGGCTTCTTGGCGGAGATGACAAGGACTTCGAGATTTATGCCAAGTCAATCTTTGACCCTGCAAGACTCGGAATATTCATCGGCTCAGATGTGACCAGCAGATATTCCAAGAGAAGCGATGATATGTATTACAAAGTTGCTAATTACATCCACAGCGTTGTCAGTGCCAGAAGCGGAAACTATCTGATATTCTTCCCCTCGCACCAGTTCCTTGAGGAGGTTTATATCGCTTACGAGGATAATTTCTACGATCCCGATACGACAGATATCCTTGTGCAAAAGAGCTATATGACCGAGGAAGCCAGAGAAGACTTCCTGGGAAGGTTTTCTGAGGGGAACAGTCTTGATCTGTCTGAGATAATCCACATGGACATGGAAGTTGTGGAGGACAAAAACGTCCTTGGCTTTTGTGTGATGGGCGGAATCTTCAGTGAGGGTATCGATCTTAAGTATGATAGTCTCATAGGCGTCATAGTTGTGGGAACGGGAATCCCAATGGTATGCAATGAGAGAGAAGTCATAAGGAATTACTTTGATCAAAAGGGCCTTGATGGCTTTGACTACGCCTACAAGTATCCCGGAATGAATAAGGTCCTTCAGGCAGCCGGAAGAGTAATAAGGACCAGCGAGGACGTTGGCGTTGTTGCACTTCTTGATGACAGGTTCCTTCAGGCTACTTATAAGGCTCTTTTCCCAAGAGAATGGAGGGGATATAAGTCTGTTTCGACCACTTCGGTCAATAGCGAGATATCCCGCTTCTGGAGCGGATTTGAAGCAGAATCAGACCCTCAAAAAACTCCAAAATCATAAAAAATCGGAAATTAAGTTTACATAAATCCGAAATCAATAAATTTATGTAAACCATAATTTTAGCCCTTTTGTCTCAAGATGCGAAAAAATACACTAAATTATCAGATAAATGATACAAAAGACATAGATAAATGACACCTGAGTCATGTGGATAACTCTGTGGAAATTGGGGATTATTGTGAAAACAGTTTTCAAAATACCGCATAAATAGGCATTCTAAATCGGCTGATAAAATAACCCCGGCTGAGGGTATAAATCAGGTGTATGACCAGAATAGTCAATACATATATGTAAACCATACAAAATAATGACACCAGTGTCGATAAAAACGCTATAACCCAGTATTTATGGGCACTTTCGCAATGAAAATAACTTCCTTGATAGTGCTAAAGAGTTGTTGTAAAATAAATTCTAATATGTCGTAAGAAGGAGGAGCAGGGTATGAAGATACAGGACTATGGTCAGGATGTAGTTCTTCTTAATGAAGAGATGCTTTCCGAAAGGGCCAAAATGTCTGGTAACCTTATAGGTGCATGCAACAAGCTTCTCAAACGTGCCAAGGAAATTGATAATATAAATCTTCTGGGCTACAGCTACTATTATGTAGCTGATGCCTATTATCTTTTAAGTACTGACTATCGCAAGTTCAATACCAATCTTCTCAAGGCAATCGAATGCCTTCAGACCTGTGGAGACAATGAGCATCTGGCAAGATGCTACAACCTCCTTGGTATTGATGCGCTCAATCACGGCAATCCCGAGCTTGCTCTTGATTTCTTTTTGAGCGGTCTTAAATACTGTGAGGATATTGATAAGAACAGCAGTATTCCGGGCTTTCTTAAGTTCAACATAGGACAGATATATTACGACAACGGTGAGATCAGACAGGCCCTTGGCTACATCCGTTCAGCTTACAGAGATATTCGCAAGAACAAGAAGGACAGTCTCTATTACAGAAACCTTCTTTACTGTTACTGCTTTCAGGCTGACTGCTACATCCTCCTGGACAAGAAGGATTCGGTTGAAAAGTGCCTTCAGGGCATAGAGCAGCTTGAACAGGCTGACGGTGTTAACCTTGATCTGTTTCAGGATCTTCCAGTACTTGATATCAAGATGCGTGGATATCACTATCTCGGTGAGATGGAACTCTACGAGAAGTACTCGGATATGCTCTCCTACCAGCTCCAGAACAACAAGTTCCCGCTGGATAGTATGGAAGACATTTACGTTGTCTGCAGATTCTTTATGAAAGTGGGCAGATACGGAGAGGTCAAGAGGATAATTAAGAACTCGGAGCGAAGCCTTAAAGAGCTCAATATTCCAAATCTTGCCAAGGGACATGCCAAGCTCAGAATAGAGTTTTACGAGAAGATGAAAGAGACTAAAGAGAAGAATCAGGCTCTTTTGGACTATTACAACGCATCTCTCGAGCAGGAAAAAGAGAGTATCGTCAACTATAAGTTCTTTATGAATATAAGGAACAGACTCTCTTCAATAGAAAAAGAAAACATCATGCTGATCAAGCAGGCTGAAACAGATCCGCTTACCGGCCTTGGCAACAGATACGGGCTTAACAAGTATGCGGACAAGGCATTTGAGGAAGCCTACGCCGGTCAGTATTCACTTGCAGTGGAAATTCTGGACGTGGACAACTTCAAGCTATACAATGATACCTATGGTCATCAGGTGGGTGATCTGTGTCTTAAGAAGATATCCGAGGTCATAAGCAACCTCTGCACCGTGAGAAAGACTGTACATGCTTACAGATACGGCGGTGATGAGTTTGTTTTGATATATGAAAACATGACGGATGAGGAGATAATGGAATGTGCCACATCCCTTCGTGATCAGGTGGCATCCCTTAAGATTGACAGCAGGCGCTATCCGTCGGGACCTGTCGTCACCATCTCCCAAGGCATAAGGAACTCGGTACCGAGCGAGACCAATAAGCTTTGGGATTACATGTATGCTGCCGACAACGCGCTGTATGATGTCAAGGAGCACAAAAAGGGAGAGGTTGTCCTGCTCCATAAGGCAATAATTTCTCAGAAGTCACTTGACGAAGCACAGCACAGCTGATTATTATTATTTTTTACCATAGATGAGGAGAATATAATGAAGAAAGAACTCGAAAAAACCTATAATCCCAGGGAAATAGAGGATCGCCTCTATCAGAAATGGGAGGAAAAGAAATATTTCCACGCTGAGGTAGATAAGACTAAAAAGCCTTTTACCATCGTAATTCCACCGCCAAATATCACAGGTAAGCTCCACATGGGCCACGCCTTTGACCAGACTCTGCAGGACATTCTTATCAGATGGAAGAGAATGCAGGGCTACAATGCACTTTGGCAGCCCGGAACAGACCATGCCAGCATTGCTACTGAAGTTCGTATCACTGACGAGCTCAAGAAACAGGGCATCGACAAGAGAGAGCTCGGCAGGGAGAAATTCCTTGAAAAGGCATGGGAGTGGAAGAAAGAGTACGGCGGAACCATCGTATCCCAGCTCAAAAAGCTCGGCTCTTCCTGCGACTGGGATAGAGAGCGCTTTACCATGGACGAGGGCTGCAATGAGGCAGTTACCGAAGTCTTCATTAAGATGCATGAGAAAGGCTACATATATAAAGGAAGCAGAATCGTAAACTGGTGTCCTGTATGTAAGACTTCTATTTCCGATGCAGAGGTTGAGTACGAAGAGCAGGCCGGACATCTTTGGCACATCAAGTACCCTCTCATCGAAGATGACGGATCGGTATCTACAACCAGGTTTATCGAGTTTGCAACCACAAGACCTGAAACAATGCTTGGTGATACTGCTGTTGCAGTTAATCCTGAGGATGACAGATATAAAGATTTCAAGGGCAAGAAGGTTCTTCTTCCTATAGTTAACAGAGAGCTTCCTATTGTTGAGGACTCTTATGTAGATATGGAGTTCGGAACAGGTGTAGTTAAGATCACTCCTGCTCACGACCCTAACGACTTTGAGGTTGGAAAGCGCCATAACCTTCCTGAGATCAACGTCCTTAACGACGATGCCACGATCAATGCAAACGGTGGCAAGTTCGAGGGTATGGACCGCTATGAGTGCAGAGATGCAATTGTAAAAGAGCTTGATGAGATGGGCCTTTTAGTTAAGATCGAGGACTACTCTCACAACGTTGGAACTCACGATCGCTGCCACACCACAGTAGAGCCTATGATCAAGGCTCAGTGGTTCGTAAAGATGGATGAGCTTATTAAGCCTGCTGTAAAGGCAGTTAAAGAGGGCGAGATAAGGCTTATTCCTCCGAGAATGGACAAGATCTACTACAACTGGACAGATAATATCAGAGACTGGTGTATTTCAAGACAGCTCTGGTGGGGACACAGAATCCCTGCATACTACTGCGATAAGTGCGGAGAAGTTATTGTATCAAAAGAGGCACCTAAGGTTTGCCCTAAGTGCGGATGCGAGCACTTTACTCAGGATCCCGATACTCTTGATACATGGTTCTCATCAGCACTCTGGCCTTTTGAGACTCTTGGATGGCCGCATGAGACTGAGGACCTTAAGTACTTCTTCCCTACAGACGTGCTTGTAACAGGCTATGATATCATCTTCTTCTGGGTTATCAGAATGATCTTCTCAAGCTATGAGCATATGGGAACCTACCCGTTTAAGACAGTTCTTTTCCACGGTCTTATCAGGGATTCCCAGGGAAGAAAGATGAGTAAATCCCTTGGAAACGGTATTGATCCTCTTGAGGTTATTGATAACTACGGCGCAGATGCACTTCGTCTTACCATCGTTACAGGTAATGCACCCGGTAACGACATGCGTTTCTACAACGAGAGAGTAGAGAACAGCCGTAACTTTGCCAACAAGGTTTGGAATGCTTCCAGATTTATCATGATGAACATGAAGGAAGATGCTCCTTCTGCAATTCACCAGCCAATGCCTGCAGGTCTTGAGCCTGTTGATCACTGGATCCTCTCTAAGCTCAACAAGGCTGTAAAAGAGGTTACCGAGAACATGGAGAAGTTCGAGCTGGGTATCGCAGTTCAGAAGGTTTATGACTTTATCTGGGATGAGTTCTGCGACTGGTACATTGAGATGGTTAAGCCTCGCCTTTACAACTCAGACAACGAGGCATCTCATGAAGCAGCACTTTGGACACTTCAGACCGTACTTATAAATGCACTTAAGCTTCTTCACCCATACATGCCATTTGTTACAGAGGAAATCTTCTGCACTCTTCAGGATGAGGAAGAATCCATCATGATTTCAGACTGGCCTGTATATAAGGAAGAGTGGAATTTTGCAGCCGATGAGAAGGCTATCGAGACTATCAAGGAGGCAGTTCGCGGAATCCGTAACGTACGTACACAGATGAACGTAGCTCCTTCAAGAAAGGCCAAGGTATTTGTTGTAAGTGATAACAAGGAAATTCTTGATATCTTTAAAACAGGTAAGCTCTTCTTCGAGGCACTTGCCTATGCATCAGAGTCTGTTTGCCAGTCCGGCAAGGACGGAATCGCTGATGACGCAGTATCTGTAGTACTTGCAGATGCTACTGTATATATTCCTTTCTCAGATCTTGTAGATATCTCTGCAGAAATAGAGCGCCTTACCAAGGAGCAGAAAAAGCTCGAGGGTGAGCTTAAGAGATCCCAGAGCATGCTCAGCAATGAGAAGTTCCTCTCTAAGGCTCCTGCTGAGAAGATCGCTGAGGAGAAAGAGAAACAGCAGAAATATCAGCAGACATACGATCAGATAACAGAAAGACTTGCTCAGCTTTCAAAGTGATTGGCGGCAAGTAGGTTACATATGGACGATTTGCTACTGGCGCAGATCGGAGAGCTCCTTGAGAGAGCCGATAATAACGCCAAGATTACAATTTCAGAGTGTGACAGGTTTTTAAATCAGATTCCGAGCTTTAGCGATAAGCACACCATAGAAGACACCAGGAGTTTCCTTGAGTATTTGGGAAATCCGGAGAAGAACATTCAGATTATCCACGTTGCGGGAACCAACGGAAAGGGATCGGTATGCAATTACCTCTCTTCCGTGCTGACCAAAGCGGATTATACTGTCGGAATGTTTACTTCTCCCCATCTGGTGGCTGTCAATGAGCGTTTTGCCATTGATGGTAAGCCCATTTCAGAGGGAGTCTTTGTGGAAGTCTTTATCGAGACCCTGCGAAGAGTCATGGAGTTTGACAAGGAGGGATATTTTCCCACCTACTTTGAATTTCTGTTCTTTATGGCAGTGATACTGTATGACGTTTACCCTGTGGACTATCTCATACTTGAGACGGGACTTGGCGGAAGACTTGATGCCACAAACGCCGTGGAAAACCCTATCCTTACAGTCATAACCGAGATAGGATTCGATCACATGCAGTATCTGGGCACAACCATCGAGGAGATCGCTGCTGAGAAGGCAGGCATCATAAAGCGCGGAGTTCCCGTAGTCTTTTTTGACAAAAGACCTGAGAGCACCGGCGTGATCAAAAGAAAAGCCCTGGAACTTGATTCAAGAGCCATCGCAGTAGAACCTAAAAACATAGAAAACGTAGATATCACAAGGGATGAGAGTGGCAACAAATACATTGCTTTTTCATATAATTCCCTTTATGATAAATATGCTGATTTAAAGCTCTCCACAGAGGCTAAATACCAGACTCAGAACGCAGCTGTGGCTGTTACCTGCTTAGAGGTGCTAAGAGATAAGGGAGCTAATGTTTCCGAACTGGATATCAGGGAGGGGCTTCTTACTTCTAAGTGGGATTGCAGGATGGAAGAGATGAGACCCGGTGTGTATGTGGACGGAGCTCACAACCTTGACGGAATCGAGGCCTTCCTCGACAGCGTTGAGGACATTGGATGTGACGGCCGTAAGATGCTGCTTTTTGGCATCGTAGGCGACAAGCAGTACAAGGATATCATATATCAGATTCTTAAGAGAGGCCTTTTTGATTCCATCTATGTGGCAACTCTTGAGACCAGCAGGACGGTATCCACATCAGACCTTAAGATTGCCTTTGAGGACTGCAAGGATGAGCTGGGCATTATCGGCCTGCCTATCAAGTATTACAGCAACGTGAGGGATGCTGTAACAGATGTAATAGCTATGAGAAAATCCGGTGACTATGTATTTGCCGCAGGGTCGCTTTACCTGGCAGGGCAGATAAAGTCAGTCATTTGATCGTGTATTTTTAGAGGGAAAAGTAATGCTAAATTTTGACGAAGAGCTTAAAAAGTTCAGACCCAGCCTCGAGATTGAGGATGCAGAGGAGATAATCTACAACCAGGATATCGATGATATGTCCGATGTTTTGGTCAAGCTCCTGAAAGATGCAAAAGTAGAAGCAGATACTGCAAAGAGGTCTAAGTAATAATGGCAACAACCAAGAAAAAGCTCGAAAGTTTGTCTAACCGATATTACAACGAGGGACTTGAAAAGGCCACAGTAAGAGATATGACAGGAGCTGTGGAGTCACTTCGCCAGAGTCTTAAGCTCAACAAGAACAACATTGATGCAAGAAACCTTTTAGGTCTTGTCTACTATGAGACCGGTGAGGCTGTACCTGCCCTTTCCGAGTGGGTAATCAGCAAGAACCTTCAGCCTGAGGATAACCTGGCCGACAGCTACATGGACATGGTCAGAAGTAATCCCGGCCAGTTCGATAATATCAATCAGACCATCAAGAAATTCAATATAGCGCTCAATTACTGCAATCAGGACAGCCTTGATCTGGCAGTGATCCAGCTTAAGAAGGTGCTTTCATTAAATCCCGGATTTGTTAAAGCGCATCTTTTGCTTGCGCTTTTATACCTAAAGAACGGAAACTTTGACAGAGCCAAGATCGAGTCTCAGAAAGCACTTAAGCTCGACACGGGCAATCTCATGGCCAAGCGCTACTTAAAGGAAGCCGATTCAATGCTGCTTCCGGGTGAGAGTGGCAAGCTCGTATCTGACGTTGCTTCCTCTGAGAGTGATGACGTGATCAGATACAACAGCGGCAATGAGATGATCATTCAGCCTGTCAAGAAATCTGCTATCGCAAGAAGTAATTCCATCTGGGGAATCCTTCTTGGAATAGTACTGGGAGTTGCAGTAGCATGCTTCCTTATACTTCCTCAGCGCATTCAGAGCATCAATACCAAGAACCAGGAAAAGATTACTCAGATAAGCGAGGAGTCAGATTCAAAGTCAGCACAGATAGTAGCTTATGAGCAGCAGATCGCATCTCTTCAGGAAGAGATCGACAAGCTCGGAGCTACCGTTACAGAATATGAAGGCGTGGATTCAACATCTGCAGCCATGAATTCACTTATGAAGGCAGTTAACATCTACATGGAGGATTCACAGGACTACGAGGGAATGGCAGAAGCTCTTGCCAGCATAGACCTTGATGTCATCAGTTCAGATGTGTCTTCGGAATTTACTTCACTCTACGATTATCTGATGTCCCAGGTTGGACCTCAGCTTGCCAAGTCCTATTACAATACAGGCTATGAAGCATACAAGAGTGAGGATTACGAGACAGCAATTGCCAACCTCTCTAAGGCTTATCAGTACGACAACACCAACGTCAACACATTGTATTATCTGGGAAATGCTTACAATGACAGTGGTGATATTGATAAGGCCAAAGAGGTCTTTGATGCTGTGGTTACCAATTTCCCGGACACAAAGAGCGCT
>JAGBMP010000101.1 GCA_017634825.1 Butyrivibrio sp. | reverse complement strand
GTCATCACGGCCTTTTCAAATGTCTTTGTCCAGTCCTATATCAACTACTTCGGCTCAGACTGCATGGCCGGATGGAGCAGCTATAACAAGCTCGACTCCTTCATAATGCTGCCTCTTCAGAGTATGGCCATGGCCGCCACGACCTTTGTCAGCCAGAACATCGGGGCCGGTAAGGTTAAAAGAGCTGATGAAGGAACCAGAACGGTTATCATAATGGGCGTTCTGACCACCGGCTTTATTGCCCTGCTTCTCTACATCTTCGCAAGGCCCGCCATCAGGATGTTCTCAGCCGAGCAGGCAGTTATTGACTATGGAGCACTGTTCATTCATACAAATGTCTTTTTCCTGATGTTCAACTGCGTAAACCATACGCTGGCAAGCAGCCTTCGTGGACGCGGAGATTCCACGGGACCGATGGTGATAATGCTGTCGACCTTTGTAGCACTCAGGCAGACTTACCTTTATATCCTGACTCACTACATAGCCAACACGCCCAAACTCGTGGGCTTTGGATATCCTGTCGGATGGATGAGCTGCTGTCTTGTGGAAGTTACTTACTATTTGGTCAAATATAAGGTGCTAAAAAAAGGGCCGTCTTAAGACGTCCCTTTTCTGTCATATACACGTTTTACAACTATCGCAAGCACAACTCCAAGTATTGAGAGGATAAGTCCTGCAAGTAAACCGGGAGTGTGATATCTTAGCTCTATCTCATGGTAGCCTTCAGATAAAGGCAGCGCGGTAAACATGGTATTGGCGCGCAGCAGCTCTGTCTTTTTTCCATCTACATAAGCAGTCCAGCCACTAAGATACGGAGTGGACAAAAGCATTATCTTGGGTTCTTCAAGGTTGATATCACCGGTAACTTTGTTTGTCGCATAGCTGATGGGATTCTTGTGGAGATCAAGGTTCTCCAGGGTATTCTGTGTGAAAGCAGAAAGCCTCTCATCAAGCCCATCAAGCGGCTGGAACAGCACTTCCATGGAATCATAAGTGTAGGTGCCTGCTCCAAAGGTTATAGTGTAGTAGCTCTTTGGCTCCGGGCTGTATCCCATATTGATGATATAGTCATGCCATCCGCTATAGTTTTGAGATTGTTTGGTCTGATAATCCAGTTGCTTTTTGATCTCGGTTCCATCAGACAACTTAGTATTAACAACCAAAGAAACAACGCCCGTATCCGCATCTATATTCAGATTCTTGAAAAACAGATAGTTCTCAGCATTCTCTCGGCCTTCAAACTCGATGGTCATGCCGGAGCCTGCTTCTGCCTTAAAGCCGTTGTCAAAAAACTCTATTCCCTCAGAAGCTGTAATTTTATACTCAGCAGAGGATGATGTAAATACCGGCTCAGCTTTTTCAAAACCTTCCGCATCCTTGTCATCGAGGACTATTCCGTAAAGCAGCGCTTCCTGCCTCTCTATCACAGACATGTTCTCAAAATCAGATCTTGGGATCACCTTATTACAGGTTGAACCATAAGGCAGAGCCCGGTCATTTCTAAAGATTGCAAAGTTATACTTGTCATAATCCTCATAATAGCTATAGGGAACAAAAGCCCTTTCCTCAGGGGTATTAAATCTTAATGAGAAGTAATTCACACCGCCCATGAGATTAAGTATGGCCCTGTCATCAAGAGCATAATATGCGTGACTCTCCTGATCGGTTACTCCCATGTCCCTTATATAATCCGACACTCCTCTGTCATCAAGAGACCAGAAAAACTGTGTCGAAGTAATACCATCAAGAAGTGATGCATTCCAGACAAGATTTCTTCCGCTGTACCTGTAGAAATCATTAACAGCATCAAGACCATCCTGAACAGCAGCTTCTTCCACCACCTGAACTTCCGTGCTCTGAAGCTGAAGATACATATCTTCGGTGGATGCCATGTCCAGATAGTCTCCAACCATATTGCCGGCTTCAGGAGAATATCCTGCATAGGCGTTCTTGCCGATAAGACAGATCGTCAATGCAAAAACAACAACCTGTGAAACAGTGATCACTGGGTTCTTAAACTTAAATGAAAATTTCGTCGTTAAGCTTCTTACAAGATCATCCGTAAATACTGCCATTGCATAGCCTGCAAAAACAGCACAGGCAAAGGACCATCTGTTTGATACAAAAGCAAAGCCCGAGAACACATATCCGGCGTAAGGAATGCACAAGCATGCTGCCATAATGACCATAAAAACAGTTGCCTGCCTGTCTCTCTTATCGAGGAAGCCTTTATACAGAATAAAGAGCATAGCCGGAATGATGAGTATTGTAAATCCAAGCTGTGTCTCAGCTTCACCATGTATGACAAAGGATATCAGGTTGGCTGCAAGCTCTTTATAATATGCGGGAGAATACAGCATCTGAAAAATAATATCCTGATCAGATCTTGAATTGTGCATAAACGCAAACAGGACCGGAAGCAGAATGACCATGGACATCATTGTTCCAACAATTCCGCTAAGCAGAAATGTTCCGACAGTCTTTAAAAGGGTCGAGAAGTCTTTTCCATACAGGAAAAATGCCCTTACTATGCAATAGATCACTGTTATAAGAACTATCAGATAAAAGAAATAGAAATTGTTTATAGCAGAAAGAAAAATAGCAATTATAAAAGTGAGGGGTTTCTTTTCCCTGAATATCTTCTCTGCTCCCAGAAGTACCAGTGGCAGATAGATAAGTGGATTGGCAAAATACGGATGCCAGGTTCCGTAGTACATAAAGTATGTACCGAAGGCATATGTGAACATGCCACACATAACGGAAATCCAGGACAGCTCAGGCCTTACGTATCTCAGATACAAAGAGATGGCTATACCTGCCAGATAAGGTCTTAAAATAGTGGTGATCTGAATATAAATATAAATATTCTCAACTTTTACAAATACTGAAGGAATGTTTAATATGTCACCGATGGCATAGTACTGAAGTGTAGGATAAATGTCGTTACCATAGCCCATTCCGTAAGAAAGTGTCTGAGGCAAAAGACTCTTTTCCTTGAACAGGTGATATATAAAGCCGCGCATCCACTTGGAATTGTAAGCTACAGCCTTTATATACTGTCTCCACGTATCCGCATGGTTTATCAGAAACTTGTTATTCTCAGGAAAGAATCTGAAAACCATGTAGGAAACAAGTATAAAAAGTATCGAATATACTACATACTGCAAAAAGATTTTAGTTTTGGTTGACATGGCAATAAATACTTCTCATTTACCCTTTCGTATAGTTACTTCCGTATGATTTGTAATAGTTGTGACTCAGAACTTCCCCGGTCTCATTATCGTAAGTAATTATCTGGATATCATAATCAAGTTTTGAATCGTCATAAAGGTAGTTGGTATCAGGATCTTCATCGGCGTACAGAAGTCTGAACAGATGCTCTACAGGAATGTAATGCAAAGTTCCAATACTGGTGCTGACACCATCCAGTACTTCCTGGCCACTCGCCTCATATACTTTGCCTGATGCAACATCATTGATCATGATATATGGTCCATCAGTATGGTATATCGTCGGCGTTACGGTAAAATTATGTATCAGTCTCTGCATCTGATTGTCGCCAAAGGCCTGTGATCCGTCGTTGATATAAAGGATCGTGCTGACATCACTCTCGGTAAGGTAATCAAGCTGCTGATAGATACTTTCAGAATTGAGCTCCTTATCTACGATGCTGCTGCGGAACGCCTCAGCGCTTTTCTCCCAATCGCTGTAAGCCGGATCGCCTCTGTGATCAGGAAGATCTCCGGACTCTGCGATGATATCTCCTATACATTCGGTAGCCTTGATAGCCCCCAGTGCATTCATATGCCCTGTATCGTTAAGGTCCGTATAAAGATCAACAACACCCATTTCCTGCATGTTGATAAAAGGAACTCCGTACTGATCGCAGATGATCTGCGCGCTGTCGATAGCTCTTTTATCATCAGTTGTTGCGCTGCAGGTAAGGAACGTCACATAGATGTCTATTCCCCTGCGCTGGCACTCATCAATTATCTTGCGAAGATATTCCTCTCCGATCGTGTGTCCGCCAAGTCCGTTCTTGTCCTCGGGATCAGGATATATTCCGGGAGTCAGCTCAATGCCGTAACGCATTTCTGCTCCGAAAAGATTGTTCTTGTCCGCATGTCCGAAAAGAGTCTTGTAATCATTGCTGTCAAGCTCTTCCCACCTGTTATGGTACACATAGAAGTCTGCAAAGAACTGCTTCTGTATCTCAGGGTCCTTGATAAGGTCTTTTACAATTGCAATCTTGAGCTTATCAAGTGGCCAGCAGTCCATGTTAAGGTGCAGCTGCGAAATAGAACTCTGTCTGTCCGCATCGGAATAGCTCTCATCCATCTCATCCAGATACTGATAATTCTTCTGAAGCATAAATGAATCGACAACTACACACTTGGGATTGCAATACTGAAGCGCTTCGATGAGCTCCCAGTAAGTAGCCTGCATAATTGAACCGTGTCCGCCCATGTTGTAGGATGTGATCCCGTGCTTCTCATATAAAACCGCAGGATTGAGTGCGTTGATAACATGGGAAGATCCCATGAACAAAACATCTATCTGGTCTGATTTTTCAAAAAAGCTCTTATACTTATATTCACTTTCCTTGCTGCGAAGCACGACTGTTGCTGCAAACACGCAGACAAGCGTGACACACAGAAATGCTATTGTTTTTATAATGCTTGAAATCTTAATCTTCATTTGATCCCTCAGAACTGTTGATATATAAAACTAGACGCATTGTATCCTGCGCCCCATATTCCAAAGATAAGAATTGCCAGAATTGCTCCGATCATAATGATCCAGCGATACCAGATGCTCTGGCTTAAGATCTTATCCCTGATCGCAATGTCTTTGAAGTTCAGAATATCCATTGCTATCAGCAGGATAAGACTGATCATTGTAACCTTAAAGTCACCCTGAGTAAATCCATAGCCAAGCAGCGACTGGTCTGTGAAAACCCATGGTGTAAATTCAAAGCTCTTTTTTATGATGGCTACAGCATGCTCAAGAGATGATGCCCTAAAGAATACCCATGCCAGATTAACAAAGAAGAACGTGAGGATTGTTTTGATGGTTCTGTGAGAGAGGCCCTCCCTGTCTATCTTCAGCAGTTCTACGATCTTGTCCCTTACCGGCATTGTGATGTATCCAAAGACCTGATACAGAGCATGAAGCAATCCCCAGATCAGGAAGGTAAGAGCTGATCCGTGCCAGATTCCGCTGACTATAAAGACAATGATAATATTGAGATATTTCCTGAATGTTCCCTTTCTGTTTCCGCCAAGAGGAATGTAAACATAGTCTTTAAGCCATGTTGAAAGAGATATATGCCATCTTCTCCAGAACTCCGCAACGGACTTAGCCATATATGGGCTGTCAAAGTTCTTCATTACGTCTATTCCGAGTATTTTAGCTACTCCGATGGCGATGGACGAGTATCCTGCGAAATCGCAGTAAATCTCGAAAGAATATAAAACAGTTGCGATAGCGACTATTGTTCCCGGACAATTCTCCGGAGCGTTATAAACGCTACCCACATAGATTGCAAGCCTGTCTGCAATAACAAGCTTTAGAAAATAACCCCACAGGATCTGCAAAAAGCCATCCCTCATTCTGTCAAAATCCACTGTGACAGGATATGCAAACTGGGGCAACATATTTCCCGCTCTCTCTATAGGTCCACTGATAACCTGCGGGAAGAAAGAGACAAATAATGCCAGCATAAGCGGATTGTGCTCAGCCTTTTCATCTCCCCTGTAAACATCAACCAGATATCCGATTGCCTTTAACATGTAAAAAGAGATACCGATGGCACCAAGTATCTTGCCGCTTCTAAGCACAAGCATAGCTGCAACTTCAATTGTCACAGCCAGTGCCAGTATAATCGCAGATTTTTTTGACGCAGGCTGATCGGCACCTGATGAAGCCTTCTCTATCAAAAGAGCTGCAAAATAAGTTATTACTACAGTTCCTGCCATAACAGCTGCAGCCTTCACATCAATACTGATGTAGAACGCTGCACTGATAACAAGAAGCCATATATATCTGAACTTGCGCGGGATAATGAAATTTACGATTGCCGCAAAGGGCAGAAAAATCAAAAAGCCTAAAGAAACAAACTGCATATCTACAATACCTTTTTCCGGTTAATCATTAAAACAACAGACTAATTATACTTTAGCAGCACCTATTTGTATAGTTCCGCCAGCTGCTGTTTGCTCCTGGCGCTCTTAGCCGCCGGGTGGGAGCTGTCGATGGACACTCCCTTGGGAAGGATCTTTTGGGCAGAAGCCGCCATGTCTTTTGTAAGGCTCTTTAGCTGCTCCGTGATGTCCACGTCCGCATCCATTCCTATGGACAAAATCTCTGGCACAAAGCCAAGTGTTGCAGCGGTATACCAGTCGCCGTCGAACCTGTTGGCATCCTTTTTAACATTGGTCACACGGGAGTTTTTCTTGTTGGTCAGGTATGCGATAACAAGATCTCTTTCAGGGTCGATCATGACAATGGTTCCCGTCCAGCCCTGATGTCCGAAGGTTCCCGATTCCGACTGTGTTCCGAAATACCAGACTCTCTGGTTCTCGCCCTGTCTCCACCAGCCAAGTCCCCACTTTGCTGCGTCCTCTTCTTTTGGTGAAGTGAACATGTCTATGATATTCGGGGAAAAGAAACTTAGCTCGCCGTACCCTCCCGTAAGCATTACAGAAGCAAGCTTTGCAAGGTCTGTGGCGTTGGAGAAAAGCCCCGCATGTCCGCTTATTCCGTCCATACTGTAAAAGGCTTTTTCATCGTGGACTTCTCCCTGAATGGTCTCAGTTCTGTAGCCCTCAAAGTTAAGGAGTCCGTCCCTGGTATTTCCATTAAGCTCCGTCGCTGCACAGTCATCCTTTGAAAAGCCGTTCCTTAGCGGATTGTAGGTTATATGGGTAAGGCCCATAGGTTCGTAAAAGGTCTTTTTAAGATAAGTATCAAGGTCTTGTCCTGTCACCTTCTCAACCACAAGTCCAAGTATCATGTAGTCTGCGTCGGAATAAATAGTCTTGGTACCGGGCTCGTAGTCAAGAGGCGTCTTGCAGATCATTTCGACGGTTGCCTGCTTGGTCTCTTCAGAGGGCACGTTTCCTGCAAAGAGCGGATTTTCGGGATAGTCCTCTCCGGGTTTTAGGCCGTTCTTGTAGAGCTTGGGCGCGCAGTATTTAGGGTCTGCCGGGAATCCTCCCTGGTGCTTTAAAAGCTCTCTTATGGTAAGCTCTGACTTCCACTTTTTGAGCGTATCAAGGTCGATGAGGCTCGCAGGATCCTTGGGATCGCCCTTGGAATCGGTGGTGACCTGAATGGTTTCTGTAACAAACTCATCCCCCAAGAACCTCGTGATCTTATCATCAAGGTCCACTTCGCCATCCGTGACGAGCTTCTGTATTGCATAGTTTACGGAAAACATCTTGGTCACGGAAGCAAGATCATATAGCGTGTCCGTTGTGACGCTTGGACTGTCTGTATTTGGAAGGCCGTTTGGCTGGTAAGTGTTGGTCTTGCCCCAGGCGTTTTCATAGACCAGTCTTCCGTTTCTTACGACAGCGAGCTGAGCGCTGGTAAAGCCGTTCTCGATGTCAGTCTCTATAAGGTCTGAGATGAGCTTCAGAGCCTCAGGGTGAATGCCTTCCTCCTCAGGAGTTCCGGATATGACTTCCGGGTAAGGAATGCCAACGATCACAGCCTCTTTTTCGCTTGAAGGAACGATGTTTGATACCTGCACCGTGTTCTCGCCGTTCTTGGTTACGGATGAAATGTCTATCCTCCAATCGCCGAGTGACGTGATCTCGCCGGTGTCTACCGGCGTTCCGTTTACAAACATATCAAAGCTCTCAACTTTACCCGATATGGTTAAAAAGAGCTCTCCCTGGCCGTGGTAACCTTTGAAACTGTACATGCAGTTCATGGCAAGGGTGTTGTCGGTGTAGCCCTTCCAGTCAGGGAAGCTGACCCTTATGGGGAGCTTCGGTGCAGAGCCGGCTACAAGCTCCGGTTTAAGTGGGCCTTGCGACGCTTTTACTTCTTCGGTTTTCTCTGATTCTTTTGCCTCAGCCGGGGCCTGGGCTTCCTGAGCCTGCTGCTGTGGCCGGTCAACACTATCTTGCACCTCTGCCTCCGGTGCAAGAGTTTCTATCTGTATACCTGCCGGGGCGTCCTCTATGCCTTTTGCCCCACAGGCTGCAGTGCTAAAAGCCAGTACCGTAGCGGTTGTAAGAGCAATCAATTGTCTGTATTTCATTAAACCCAGCCTCCGTAATTTACTAAATATTAATTATAAATACACCCCGACCTGATATGCAAGTCGGGGTGTATTCATCGTGTGTAGGATGTATTTGGATGTAATTAGTTGTCTTTCTTTGCGGATTCTTCGCGAATCTTTTCCTGTCTTCTTCTGTAGTACTCTTCTACAGAAACACCTGTGATAGATGCAAGGATAACAAGTATCCACCATGGGAAGCCCTTCTTGGCCTCCTCAGGAATTGATGATGAAAGAGCTACTCCTTCGTCCTCAATTGCTACTGTATCAACGATGGTCTTTTCTTCCTTCTCAGGAGAGATTGTCTCAGAAGCATCAACGATTGTTGCATCAACTGCTTCGCCTGTACCAACCTCAGTAGCCGATCCGCCTCTGGCTGCGCCAAGAACTCTGGCAGGAGCTGCTGCCTCTACTGTTGTTGCAGCTGCTGTGTTTGTTGCTGCTCTCGCAATATTTGTGATGAAGGTATCATCAGTATCAGTATTCTCATCCTGCTCATAATATGTTGAAGGGATCACAACTCTGAAGCTGCCATTTGCAAGTGCCTCTACTGCTGCATCAGCATATTTCTGTGTTTCATCTGCATGTGTCTGTGCATCCTGCGCATTTTGAGCTGCTGCCTGGTATGCATCTTTTGCTCTTTGGTATTCAGCCTCAAGTGCATCAACTGCATTTGCGCTAATGCCTTCCTGAGCCTTGAGCTCTTTGAGCTTCTTAGCCATTGCCAGAACCTTATCATAAGCGTTCTTAACCTTGGCAAGCTTATCCTGAGCTGCATCATTTGCATCCTGAGCTGCTATAAGGGCATCTGCTGCGTTTGCTGCTGCTCTCTTCTTAGCTTCTTCGTTTGCATCTGCAAGATCTGCTGCGAGATCAGCAACATACTTGTTAACCTCAGCGAACTCTACATATCTGTCAGCTGCATCCTTCTGGCGCTGTGCCTTATTAAGCGCTACAGCTGCATTGTAAAGGTCATAGTACTTGGAATTTCTCTCAGCCTTAGCCTGCTGAAGTGCAAGGTATGTATCAACTACATCTGCCTCAGCATCTGCCAGTTCAAGGCCGGTTCTGATAACTTCAGCTGCTGCCCTCTCAAGCTCTTTCTGAGCCTCTGCAAGATTATCTTTAGCTGCCTGAAGCTTGAAGTAATCAACAAATTCTGTTGCTCCGGCTATTGCGAGATCTTCAACAGCCTGCTTTACTTTCCTCTCTGCTTCATCCTTAGCGGAATTAGCACGGTCAGCGAGGTCCTTCTTGCCGTCTCTGTCGCTAACAGCGTTATTGTATGCTGTTGCTGCACCGCTTGCTGCAATAACTGCTTTATCATATTCATCCTGAGCTGCTGCCTGTTTAGCAACTGCTCCGTTCTCTCCATTGAGAGCGATATTGGCTAATCTCTGCTCTTCCTTAGCTGCATCAAGCTGAGAATTTGCTGTACTGAGGTCTGTTTTTGCAGTATTGAGATCGCCGTTTGCTGTATTCCATGCTATCTGTGCTGCTGACTGCTGAGCAAGAGCTCCGTTCTCTCCGTTGAGATTAGCATTAGCTGTAGCCTGTGCACCGGTTGCATTTGAAAGTCTTTCATTTGCAGCATTAAGTGCTATCTGTGCATCAGCGAGTGCTGAGTTTGCACCATCAAGATCTGACTTAGCTGTCTCAAGTGCGCTGTTCTTTTGATTAAGAATTCCCTCTGCTCTTGTTACTGCTGCCTTGGCTTCATCAAGCTTCTTCTTCGCGTTCTTAGCTTCAGGTGAATTTTCTCCAAACTCTGCTGCTGCCTTGTCATATTCTGACTGGAGGCCGTCTACAACGCCTTCCTTCTCAAGGAGGGTCTTCTTGGCATCACGTACTTTCTTGGCTTCATCGTTGTAATTTTTAACAGCTGCGTTATATTCCTGCTGTTTCTCTCTTACCTTTCCTTTTGCATCTGCAATAGTTCCATTATTGTACTCATATGATAACTCATAGAACTGCGACTCGTAGTAGTAAGGGGTTGTTTCGGTTACCATTCCCTCAGTGTATTCAGTCCTGTATACAGGTGCATTAGGACGAATAATAACACTTCCCACATGTTTGTTTTCATAAACCGGCGTTGGTATTCCTAAAACCACCAGCTGTACTAATTTATAATATCTTCTAAGTATGTACCCATTTTCATATTCTGTATCATAATACTTAAGGCCGTCAAACACTGAAAGTTCACTGACATCAAGCTGTCTACCAGTTTGAATGCCGTCACCCCTAGCCGTTAATTCAGGTACATAATATAAATCCTCATTATGATCAAAAACATCGTTAGGAACCAGACCCATCTTCTCTGTCTCTTCCTGGATGATCAGCCAGTGTGAAGAGAGGTCAAGATCATTATAGTTTTCCTTCTCCTCTACGGTATATGAGAATGTCTTTGTGTACTCTTTACCATCAGCGTCTTTAACTACAGCAACAAACTTATCGTCCTGCTGGGTAACAGAGATATCTTTCTTCTCAAAACCTTCCTCATAGAGCTTGAAGATTATGAGATTCTTGGCAAGCTTATCATCAGCTTTTTTGATTGCATCTTCATCATTAACTCTGTGGCCATGCTTGTCTTTTCTGTCATATTCAGCAATCTCTTCGTATTCAATCTTCTTTACTTCAACAATGAGTTCGGCTTTTTCGAGATCCTTCTTGGCATTCTTAAGAAGCGTATCAGCAGTAGTCTTAGCTTGTTCTTTCCTGCCAAGTTCTTCATTGGCGGTCTTGAGCTTGCCATCGGCATCATCTACTGCACCATCAGCTACCTCAAGCTCGCCCTCAGCCTTTGTCTTAGCTGCATTAGCCTTATTAAGTGCCTCAGTTGCCTTATCAAGAGCCTCAGTTGCTGCTGCAAGCTCTTTTGAACCGGCTTCGTACTCTGCTTCTGCCTTTTCATAAGCTGCCTGTGCTGCATTCTTCTCATTCAGTGCTGCCTGTGCTGCCTGATCTGCTGTATCAAATGCTGCCTTCTTACCATCTCTGTCAGCTACTGCCTTGTCATAAGCTGCCTGTGCCAGATCTGCTGCTTCCTTTGCTGTATCATAAGCACTCTGTGCAGTGTTCACATGGCCCTGAGCTGTTGCAAATGCGCCTGCTGCATTTGTCTGAGCCTGCTGTGCCGCAGTAAGCTCTGCATTTGCAGCTTCAAGTTCCTGTGTTCTTGTTGTAACCAGGTTATTGGCATTTGTCAGATTAGTATCTGCTGTGTTAAATGCACTCTGAGCTGTTTCGAGCGCAGTTGTTGCTGATGCTACTGCGCCTTCTGCAGTTGAAACATTTGAATCAGCTGTATCCTTAGCACCCTGAGCAGCTGTAAGAGCATCGTTTGCAGCTGCAAGCTCGGAAGTTTCTCTCTCAAGTGTAGCAGCTGTTGAATTCTTTGTAGCCAGTGTGCTGCTTACAAGAGCTTCAGCAGTATCCAGTTCCTTCTTTGCTGTCTTAGCTTCATTAGATTTTTCGCCATACTTTCTGATTGCATCCTGAAGGTCAGACCATGCCTGCTGTCTCTTTGATACTGCATCGTTATATGCGTTCTGGGCTTTAACCTTATTTCCTAAAGCCTCGTTGTATTCTCTTCTCTCTCTCTTAACATCATCTACAGCATTCTTGAAGTTAGTTGCTGCTTCATTTCTTGCTTCGATTGCGTCGTTAAGATCTTCTTTAAGGTCAGAAACCTTCTGCTCAGCTTCCTGAACATCTGTCTTTGCCTGATCATACTTTGTCTGTGCAGCGTCAACCTTATCCTGGAGGTCAGATGCAACCTGTTCTGCTCTCTCAAGCTCTTTTGCAGCATACTCTGCATTCTTATCGGCAACATCTGACATGAATGTAGCCCAGCCTGCTGCTACATCAGCATTTGCCTTTATTGCCTGAGCCCATGCAAGATTCTTGCTTGCAGTCCTTGCTTCCCTCTTAGCCTTATCAAGTGCTGACTTGGCATTCTCAAGCGCTGTTTCTACATCGCCGTCAAACACTGCATCTTCATCTATTGTAATGTTTCCGGCCTCGTCAACTGTTCCGAGGCCGTACTCTACAACTATTTTTTTAAGTTCTTCCTGTGCATTAGCAACTGCTTTCTCTGCAGCCTTTTTTGCCTCAGTAGCATCATTAAGCTTCTCTTCTGCAGCGTCAAGGTCAGCCTTGGCATCATCTGCTGCCTCTTTTGCTTTTTTAGCTTCTGCCTGTGCATCCTCTGCTGCTGACTGTGCCTTGTCAGCATAAGTCTGAGCATCTGCCTTTGCTGCGTTTGCTGCTGCCTGTGAGCTGTATGTAGCATTTGCTGCGCCGATAACATCCTCTGCTGCTGCCTTAGCTACTGGCTCATCCTCTATAGTTACATTAAGTGCTGTATTTGCATCCTCTGCCTTATCCTCTGCATCATCTGCAAGTATCTCAACAAAGTCTACCGCATCTTCTCCGGTTGCTTCTTCATATGTATTAACTGCTTCAGTAGCTGCCTTGTTCAGCTCATCATAAGCAGTAACTGTCTTTTCAATATTTTTAAGTGCTTCTTCAGCCTTCTCAAGCTTGTTGTCAATTGCACTCTTCTTTGCTTCCTGCTCACCTTCCTGAATAGTAGCCTGATCCATAGCATCGGTAACTGCTTCCTGTGCAGTATCGATAGAATCAGTAACCTCTGTATTCATAGAAGGTGTTTCCTGAGTAACTTCCTGCACATCTTCTGTTGTAGGGTTCTGTGGAAGATCCTGCGAATTATCAGGGTTTACATCATGAGCAAACGCTGTAACGGGCTGGAGCGCCATGCTTGCGCTAAGTCCGATTGTAAGTGCTTTTAAAATCTGCTTGTCTAATGTATTTCTCTTCATAAATCTTTATCCTCACACGAATTTTTATCTTTAAACTAATTATTGTTTCCTATATATAAAAGAGCTTTAAGCCTCAGCCTCAATACCGATCTGCCGGAACAGATAACCGAGTACTTCGTTTGTGAATTTCCTTGATGAGAATGCTACAGTTCTTTTACCATCTTCCATCTCATCTTCTCTGACAACGTCTGCGTACATAATAAGTGTCTCAGCTACAATGATCACATCCTTGCCAAGGAGCTTTGGTGTATTTCCCTCAACATCAATTGCAATTCCCAGAGGGCTGATGTTCTTAACCTGTCCGTAGTACTTTTCGAGTGTCTCTCTGTCTACGATGATGCTGTTTGCAGTGTAGGCTACTCGGTTTATTTTTCTTCTTTCTTCCATGAATTTGTTTCGCTCCTTTTCCATCAAAAAAGTCGTCTTCAACTACATCCAAATAAGACTATAATCATAATTTTAATCATACGCAACAGAAATTCAGTTGTTTATGATTTATTTCAGTATTGGTTTATAGACTTTAGATTCTGTTTATATTATTGATAAAATGACACCTTAATATAAAATGTCCCCTGTTATGCAAGAGTTGTTTTCACTATTCTTGTATAAGAAGGGGACTTTTTTATTATGTTTAAAAAGAAATATTTAGTTTTATTGGGGCTTGTTGCACTTACAGGACTTTTTGTGGGATGCGGAAAGAATAATATGGAGATCAAAGATTATCACACTGATATTTTGGGAGAAAATGTTTATATCTTTACTCCTGAAGAGGAACAGACCAAGATACAGGAAACACTTGATAGAATTTACAGCCTTCAGGAAACTGCTCAGTTTGAAGATAACAGGTATGCAGTGTACTTCATGCCGGGGACTTACAATGTTTCCGCTGATGTCGCTTTTATACTCAGCTCTCCGGCCTTGGAGTTCTTCCGACTGATACCAAGATTGCTTCAGCAAACACCTATGCCAGGTGGCTGTCAAACCCTCAGGGTCTGCACAATGCAACCTGTAACTTCTGGCGCAGCATTGAGAACATCGAGATGCAGTCAGATACAGTATGGGCTGTGTCCCAGGCAACAGGTATGCGAAGAGTTCAGGTTGACGGAAATCTCACTCTTCATGATGATTACGGCTGGGCCAGCGGCGGGTTTCTTGCAGACTCAAAGGTTACAGGATTGGTGGATTCCGGAACTCAGCAGCAGTGGCTTTCAAGGAACAACAGCTACAGCTCATGGACCGGCCAGAACTGGAACATCGTGATGCTGGGCGATGAGCCTTTAGGCGTACCTGATAAGACCTGGCCAGAAGCTTCATATACTGCTGTAGAGAAGACGCCGGTAATTCGCGAGAAGCCATTTCTTGTATATGACGAGAAGGATGGACTTGGAGTTTTTGTTCCGGAGTGGAAAGAAGAAAGTATGTCTTTTGCCTGGGAAGGTGATGCTCCGGAAGGAAAAGTCCTGCCTCTTAACGATTTCTATGTAGCAAAAGAGAATGTGGACTCGGCTAAGAGTATTAACGAGGCGCTGGCGGATGGGAAGAATGTTCTTTTTACACCCGGAATTTACGAGCTTGATGAGGCGATTAAAGTGCAGAAGTCAGGAACAATTCTCTTAGGAATGGGACTTGCAACACTGCGCTCTGCTGCCGGGAATGAATGCGTTGTTTCTGAAAATGCTGATGATCTGATTCTGGCAGGACTGTTGTTTGATGCCGGAACTGCAGAGTCTGAGAATCTGGTTCGCCTCGGGGCTAAGGAGGGGGCTAAGCCTTCTCTGATCGCAGATGTGTATTTCAGGGTCGGCGGAATAGCTTCCGATGAGCCTTGTAAGACAAAAGCCTGCATCACGATTGATCTTGATAATGTTGTTGGCGATAACCTCTGGGTTTGGAGAGCCGATCACGGCGACAACGTGGGCTGGGATATGAACACCTGCGAGAATGGCATCATTATAAATGGCGATAATGTCACGATGTATGCGCTGATGGTGGAACACTTTAACGGTTATCAGACCATGTGGAACGGCAATGAGGGAACCTGTATCATGTATCAGAGCGAGGTTCCTTACGATGTACCGGACAGGGGACAATGGATCAATCCTGACGGCAAGAGATTCGGATATGCTTCGTTTAAAGTTGCGGAAGATGTCAGCTCTTTTAACGCGACAGGACTTGGAATATATTTGTATAACAGAGATAATACCATTCCGATGTACTGCGCGATGGAGGTTCCGGATGTGGAGGGCGTGCATGTGCACAATGCAATTACTGCATATCTTAACGGATTCCCAGGCATGAAGTGCGTAATCAATGAAGCCGGCGACTCACTTCTCAGTGCAGGGCAGACTGCGAAGGTGCTGGATTATGAAAACGGACAGTGGAGGTAAACTCCGCTGTCCGTTATTGATTGCTGATATATGTCAGAACTGCCAAGGTAGATATGCGGCGATGACTGCAAGTATTACTGCCGGGAGCATATTCGCTACTCTTAGTTTCTTGCCCCAGACGAGGTTGATACCTACGCAGAATATGAGGATTGAACCAATCAACGAGAGGTAGTTTATTGCCAGGTCAGTCATAATGGGCGAGATGAGTTTTGCAAGAACTGTTATGGTTCCTTCGAAGAGGAATATGGGAATTGCAGAAAATGCACTTCCTTTTCCCATTGAGGATGTCATCATTACTACGATGATGAAGTCCAGCACAGACTTGATTGCCAAAGTTGTGTAGTCGCCAAGAACGCCGTCCTGTATTGCGCCGACGATGGCCATGGCTCCTATGCATATGGTAAGTGAGGTTGTTACGAATGCATCGACAAATCTTGTATCTGAGGCGTTTCCGGTCTTTATCTTGAGCCATTCACCAAATTTCTCAAACAGGTTTTCTATTCCTGCCAGCTCGCCGATCAGCGCACCAATTGTCAGGCACAGCACCACAAGCATGGCCTTTCCGCTTGTGATGGTGGCTCCATCTACAGTGAGCATTCCTTCCATGGCGCCGGCAATTGCGATGAACAGTACGCTCACTCCGCATACTCTGTTAAGCGCCTCCTGCTGCTCCTGCTTGAACAGTCCTCCGGCGAAGTGTCCTATGAGTCCGCCGGCGATAACTGCGACGGTGTTGATTATTGTTCCAAGTCCTATCATTTATGCTCCTTCTCTGATTGTGTTTTATCATGTCCTGGGGGCTATAACCTTCCCTTTTGCCACAGATTGCGACAAAGAGTACCTACTATGCCTTGATAGGGCTCCACGCCTCAAGCAACCTATCTATGTTCCAAGCTGCGTTCGCAGGGCTCGTAGACGGAAGGCAGATGGCAGGTCTTTTGATGACTGGCTCAGTATACTTCTCGTAATACTTGAGCGCAGTCTTGCCATTGACGTAGATTGCCTTGATATCTGCCACATCAAGGATAACCGAAAGGTCATTTGCAACAACGTTACTGATGCTGGAGTCCGATGATCCAACGATGTCGCAGGATTTTATCACATCCCACAGCGCGATATGGTTCCTTTGTAATAGCGCTTTCTTCTCCTCTATAGTCTTTGGCTCTTCTTCATTAAATAACGCAGATATCACTTTCCAGAATCTGTTCTGCTTGTGCCCATAAAAGAAGCCTTCCTCCCTGGATTTCACAGAAGGAAAACTTCCTAGGATCAGTATCTTGGAATCCTTGTCATAAACAGGTTCAATCGGGTGTATTACCATATTCATCATCCCCACATCAATATTCATAGAACTCCAGCGCAAACAGAATCGCCAGAATTGAAATGCCATCTTTGGTCTTGTTTTTCTTCAAAAGCTCTTTTACCTCTGAAATGGGCATCCACTGCTTGTAGGCGACTTCGTCCACATCCTGAATGCTGCTCTCGGAGTCGACCTTGGCAGCAAATACATGCGCTGTGCAGTCTGACATTCCGTTAGTCGGATTCTGCGAGCACAGGAATTTCAGGTCTTTCAGAGTACAGCCAGTCTCTTCCATAGCTTCTCTTCTTGCCGCTTCCTCTTTTGTCTCGCCATCCTCAATCCGGCCTGCAGGGATCTCCCACTCAAGTCTATGAACAGTATATCGCTTTTCACGGATCATCAGTATCTCATTTTTCTCGTTGAATATAACGATGCTGACTGCTTCGTGCGGATAGTGGATCTGATGATACTTATCAATAACATTTCCGCTTGGGAGCTTGACCTTGTCTGTATAAAGACATACATAATCACTTTCATATATTGTCGTGCGCTCTAGCCTTTCAGGGAGCACCACGTTCTCATCATCCGGTGCTGTCTGCTCAGTCTCTGAAGCCGCGTTCTTATTACCTTCATCTGATTCTTCAGCTGTACACATTACTACGCCCGTCGATTTATGAATGAAGAAATATCCGTCTTCATCCATCTTCGACTGAACATGTTTGTAAAAAGACTCTTTGTCGCTATTTACCAGCTTACTAGCCTCCTCGGAATAAGAAGCAACGTAATTAAGGATCAGCTCTTCGTCCGGCACATAAAGATCATTTTTCTGTTCTTCAACTGACATTACATTAAAGTATGGAACTAGCTCTTCCTTGGCAGTCTCAAGCCAGATGTCAAATCCACTTGAAGGATATTTCACGCTTGGATAATACTCATTTATAAAATCATGAAGCTCACGCATGTGCTGCTGCCCGATCAGCGTGCAGGAGAATCTTCCGCCCTTTGCAAGCAAGCTCCTAATCTTTTTGTATAATTCAAGTCGGCTCTCGCGCGCCACATGGTAGAGCATATGGTTTGCCATTATAAGGTCAAAGCCCGATGTGGGGTACGAGAAATCCGCAGCATCGCGCTTTTCAATCACGAAGCGAAGGTTCTTTTCAGGATATTTATCCAGGATCTCTTTTGCCACATCTCTTGCACTTGCGAGCATTCCATCCGAGTAATCCACCAGATGAATCTCAAGGTCTCTCGGCAAAAGATCTGCAACTCGGCTCCAAAATGTCGCAGCTCCGCAGCCGATGTCCAGGATCTTCATTCCGGCCTTTATCTGCTCTCTCTCAAAGAGCCAGTGAAACCACTCGGTGTCAGCAGTGCTGTAGTCGTGAATGGATATTCTCTTTTTCAGGTTAGTGTCGCTCTTGTACTGCTCAATGACTTCTTCCCTGTCTCTTGTAAGCTCTATGACATGGCGGAGATTATCCCAAAACTCCTCGTCCCCGGAATCATTTGTTTTCCTGATGGCATCGATCAGTCTTGTGATGTGCTCTTTCTTATCCAGAAGCAGTGCTTCCTGTTCCTTCAAGGATTTCTGCATGTC
>JAGBMP010000100.1 GCA_017634825.1 Butyrivibrio sp. | reverse complement strand
GGGTGGCTAGAGGGACTCGAACCCTCGGTCTCCAGAACCACAATCTGGCGCGTTAACCAACTACGCTATAGCCACCATAAAAAAATGAATGTGCCCGAAGGGATTCGAACCCCCGACCCACGGCTTAGAAGGCCGTTGCTCTATCCAGCTGAGCTACGGACACATTTCAACGGGTATGCTCTGCTTACCCGAAGCGGGTGATGGGAATCGAACCCACGTATCCAGCTTGGAAGGCTGGTGTTCTACCATTGAACTACACCCGCGTGTATATTCAGTTGACGGCTTATCTTGGGATGCTACACTAGGCTCGAAAAAGCCTCGCCAAGTGTCCACCCATGGCTCGCACTAGATTCGAAAATACCTCATCAAGTGCTCTGCTCAACTCGGGGTGACAGGATTCGAACCTGCGACCCCCTGCTCCCAAAGCAGGTGCTCTAGCCAAGCTGAGCCACACCCCGTTCTGCAAGCTTAACATCTTAAGCCGTAACGCAATAGCTATTATATAACGGTACGGAATTAGTTGTCAACACAATTTTTTAATTAAAGATATTTTATTTCGAAAGCCACGTCCCCACTGTCTTTTAGCGTGATCACAAGGTAGCTTGGGCGCCTTCCTTCCTGCCTGGGATAGGATAAACTTCCGGGGTTAAAAAGGTAAACACCGTCCACATATTTTGCGACGGGTTTATGTGTGTGGCCGAAAAATATCATGTCAGCCCCTCTGGAAATCCCTTCGGATTTAATGTTCTCCAGATCCATGGAAACCAGATAGTGATGGCCGTGAGTAGCAAAGCAGTGATGCCCGCCAAGGTCAAACTCAATCTCCCTACTCAGGCTGGCAAAAAAGTCGTTATTTCCGGCAACGAAATATACAGGGCAGTTTGCTGCAAGTGCAAATTTCCCCTCCGAGCCTTCAAAATCACCGCAATGAATAATGCCATCCACCGGCTCTTCTATATCCAGCACATCATAAAAATTGTTGTCATGTCCGTGAGTATCACTCACCACCAAAATCTTCTGCATCAATTACCACCGCATCCTATTTCTCAAGCTCTTTTCTAAGAAGAGCCTCTATCTCCCTGAGTGCCTTACCCCTGTGGCTTATGGCGTTCTTTTCCTCACCTGATATCTCTGCACTTGTCTTGCCGTATTCCGGCAGGAAGAAAATAGGATCATAGCCAAAGCCGTTCTCTCCGGCGATGCTGTAAGCAATTCTTCCTTCCATCTTGCCAAGAGCATCGAGCTTTTTGCCCTCGGGAAGTGTTGCTGCTATGGCGCATACGAACCTTGCGCTCCTGTCCTCATCCTTAACTCCCTCGAGCCTCTCAAGGATAATCCTGTTCTTCTCGCTGTACGGAGTGTCTTTTCCCAGATATCTTGCAGAGTAAATGCCGGGTTCACCGTTTAAATAGTCTATCTCAAGTCCCGAATCATCAGCGAGGACCACAGTCTGCGCTGCCTGCTCAGGCTCTTTTTCCTGAAGGAGCTTATAGATAGCATCAGCTTTGATCCTGGCGTTCTCGGAAAAGGTCTTGCCATCTTCCACAACATCCTCGAAAACTCCCGCCTCCTTCATGGAGAGTACCTCTGCATCTATACCCCCTAAAATCTGGCGAATCTCCCTCATTTTGTCCTTATTTCCTGTTGCAAATACAATTCTCATTCCATCACCTCAAAAGCCTCTAAAACAGCGTTATAAACGCCCTCAGCCACTTTATTCATATCAGTTTTAACGACAGGATTTTCATTCTCATCGTTCCCGGCAGCAATGCTGATCTTAAGCCTTGCCGACGGTATACTTGAAGCAGAAAGCAGTTCATCTTCCTCTGCCGGCATAACTCCAAACGCCTGCGCGCCGCTTGCCACTGCGCAGTTCCTCTCTACCATATCCGCAAACTGTGCGTTGTTAAGTCTTCTTAAGAAAAACCTGTCGTTGTAGTAACAGGTAAGTCCCTCATCATTTCCCGAATCATCTAAAGAAAGTCCAACAAGAAGATCTGCCTGGCAGTCCTTGACCAGCGCCTTCCTCTGTTCAATGCTTACATCTTCCCCAGCCTGACTTGTATAGTAGAACTTAATATCATTGTTCTGATCCCGGGACGCAATGTTTTTCAGCAAAAGAGCTGTCTCCGAGAGCGCTGCGTCCGTATCCACCGCGACTATCCTGTCATACTTCTCAGCGGGCCTTAAAAACTTAACCTCAATGGTACTTGATTCTGTCAAAGTACTCTCGTTGGCATACAGATTATCAAGATCAAAATCCAGGCACACACTTCCCGTGTCATTCTGCGCTACGCACACAGCATCCTCAATGATATCAAGGTCTGTCACAATGGCATTGTCTTTATAAAAGCCCTCTTCTCTGCTGTCGATATATATCCTTAACTGATGGTCCATATAGCTGTCTTCCAGCACGATGTTGTCGGAGCTGACGCTCTTTGGAAGAGGAATTATCAGCACATCGCTTTTACCCTGTGGAACATTTTTATCAACCAAAAGTGTATATGCATTTTCGGAACTGCCCCTCTCAAGCTGTACTCCCGCCGCATCAGTGATCATGATATGCTTGGTCGCCGATCTGTAGAGCATCAGGGAAATGGAAACAATCGCGAAAACAGAAGCCTTGATGGCAACTTTTTTCATTTCCTTGTTAGTCATGTCTATGCATTTCTCCTGGGAGGCTTGGGACCCATATACTGATAGAAGTAGGTCTTTAGCATTCCGTTGTATATCTTTCTGTTCTTATCCGCTTTTCTGCCGATGTACTTCTCAGCAGTTTCAAACCCTGTGATCAGGTACAGTGACCAGGAATCAAGAACTCTGTATCTCTCTCCTATAGTCTTGTACAGCTCGGGAAGAAGCTTGTTGTCACCGATTCTCTCGCCATAAGGCGGATTGGCGATGATAAAGCCGTATTTCTTCCTGTGGCTTAGATCTGCTATGTCTCTGGCCTGGAAGTGGATCATATTCTCAACGCCGGCCTTCCTGGCATTTATTCTGGCAATCTCGATCATCTCAGGATCGATATCATAGCCCTGAATATCAGTCTCAACATCCGTCAGGATTTCATCCCTTGCTTCATCCCTGACATCAATCCAGTTCTGCTTGTCTATTATGTGAGTCCAGCTCTCGGCCGTGAAATTCCTGTTCATGCCCGGAGCGATATTGGCAGCCATCATGGCAGCCTCGATCGGAATGGTTCCGCTTCCGCAAAAAGGATCCACAAGTATCCTGTCACCTCTCCAAGGCGTTAGCATAATAAGCGCCGCAGCCAGATTCTCAGCGATAGGCGCCTTGGATTCAAGCTTTCTGTAGCCGCGCTTATGAAGTGAATCTCCCGTGGTATCAAGTGCCACAGTAACCTCATCCTTCATAAGGAACACTCTAACCGGGAAGTCGTCTCCGTTTTCATCAAACCAGTCCGTGTGATAGCTCCCCTTCATCCTCTCCACCATGGCTTTCTTCATGATGGACTGTATGTCTGACGGGGAAAAGAGCTTGCTCTTCACACTACTTGCCTTCTTGACCCAGAATCTTCCGTTCTTTGGAATAAACTCTTCCCAGGGAAGTGCCTTGGTGCCCTGGAACAGCTCCTCAAAGCTCTCAGCGTGAAAGCTTCCAACCTTGATAAGTATCCTCTCTGCTGTCCTGAGACCGATGTTGGCACGGCAAACAGCGTCCGGATCCCCTGCAAAGGTAACTCGGCCGTCTGCAACCTCTGTGATGTCGTATCCCAGATCAATTATTTCTTTTTTAAGCACTGCCTCCAGGCCGAAATGGCATGGGGCTATCAGTTCAAATTTCATCATAATAACTGATTATAGCATACCTTTTGTGTATAGCGAAACAGCCTCGGAAGGGTTATTCCGGGGCCGTTTCTGAAAGTATTATGAAAGGTGTGCAGTAAATGCAAAACCGCATTACTTAATGATATGAAGTATTGCAAGAAGCCTTGCTAAAAATCCTGTCTTAATAGCGATAGCAACTGCTGCAATTACAAGAACTGCTGCTCCTGCGATAGGAAGTACAGGTGATACAGGTTTATTCTGTGAATCAGGTGTATCTGTTGTAGGAGTCTGATCGTCAGTAATTGTCTGCTGGTTGTCAGTACCGCCTGTGGTGTTGTCTACAGTCTGATTATCTCCGCTGCCTGTATTTCCAGCATTTCCGGTGTTGTCGCCGGTTGTAGTCTCTGCAGATGTTCCTGTACCGTTTTCTGTTGAATCGCCGGCTGTTGTTCCTGTGCCGGTTCCTGTTGATCCTCCGGTTGTTGTTCCACCACCTGTAGTTGTTCCGGTTTCTGTATCTGTTGTAGAACCTGTAGTAGAACCGGACGTTGAGCTGCTACCTGAAGTGCTGCTACCGGTGCTGCTTGATCCGTTTGAGCTGCTTGTGCTGCTTGAATCACTGCTGCCGGACTCATTTGAAGAACTTCCTGAATCACTTGAAGATCCGCTGCCTGAGCTTGATCCGCTTCCTGATCCGGATGAGCTGCCCGAACTTGAGCTTGAGCTTCCTGATTCTTCATCTTCCTGATTCTCTTTGTCCTTCTCAGCAGCTTCAGATGAGCCATTGATATCTCTCTCATACTGAATTGCTTCGTAGTCACCGCCGAGGTCAGCCACTATGTCTTTTGCATCAAGACCTGCATTTGCAAGAGCTGCAATACCTGTCTCGGAGAGCTTCATGAAGTCGCCAAGATCAATTGAACCGTCTGCATTTCTGAGTCTCTCAGCAACTGCAATAGGATTCTGTGCATCAGCCTTAGGTGCTGAAAGTGATACGAACCAGTCATCTGTTACAGTAAGGCCATCCTTATTTGAGGACTTTCCATCCTGCCAGAAGAAGTTCAGTGTTCCATAGATGTTGTTTGTATCCTGTGTTCCCTTAGGCTTGATATTCTCGCTTGTTCCGGTGTTCTCTGTCCTGTAGGACATTACTCCGTCTACATAGTAGTTAGTATTAGCTGTGTCGTTTGTATAAAGAGCTACGTTGTTTGAGCCGTTGTTGAAGGATGTTGAGTTGTAAACCTGAATGTCAGGACCTGAGTTGGAATCAATACCCTTAGCCTTGTTGCACCATGCAACAGAGTTAATGAGCTTGTGGTTACCTGCAATGCTTGAACCACCCATCTTGAATCCGTTACCGTTTCCTTCGTTAGTTCCGTCAACACCGTAGCCGTTATCAAATGCTACACAGTTCTGGATTGTAACCTGTCCGATGGAGCCTGTCTCTACTTTGGCAAAGAGGTCCCAACCGTCATCAGCGTTGTTGTAAGCAATACATCCGTCAAATACAATGCCATCGCCACATGTAAGCTTGGCAGCAAATCCGTCCGCATCCTCGTAACCTGCATCTGCATTGCTGTATGATGTGCAGTTGAGGATAAGGTCGTATGAAGGCCAGAGGTCTCTGCTGTCTGATGAGAGATATCTGCTTACCTGGATACCTGTGTTTCCGTTCTCGTATGTACGGATATTGTTAAGAGTAATATGACTTCCGGATACCTGAATACCCTTTTGTCCGTTGGAAGACTTAGTGCAGTCAATTCCGCTTACATACCAGTAGTTACCTGCAAAGATGAATCCCGCGCATTTTGATCCAAAATCGAAGATTGCTCTTCCGCCATCGGTAACCATTCTGATAGGCTTATCAGGTGTTCCGTCAATTCCTCTGTCAACAGTTACAGTCTTTGTCAGATTATAGGTTCCGCTTGCAAGGACAATTGTCTGACCAGGCTGGACATACTTAACTGCTGTGTAGATATCTACAGGTTCGGCCTGTGTTCCTGCTGCGTCTGCCTTACCGTTTTGTGAAACATAAACCTTCTCATCGTTATTGATGGTTGCATATCTTACAGTATGAGTAAACTCAGCCATCTCATATGATGAGAGTTTCTTATACTCATCATTTTCAGGGTTAAAGAACTCGTCAGGAATGAACTTAATTGTAAATTTGTTGTCGCCTCTTACAAGTTTTGTAGTAACTGTAAACTGTGTATCAGCAAGTACAGACTGAGCTGTAACAAGCTCTTTTCCTGAAGCATCTGTAATTGTAAGAGCACCATCCGCGTTACCTACGAACATAAGCTCATATTTAGCTGTGTTTGAGTATGTTGCTGAAACCACCTTGTAGTTAGGAGCCACGTACTCAATAGGTCTCTCCTCTGCAGGAGCATCATCCTCAGGACTGATCAGTGTAAGTTCTACATCGCTGAAAGTTGCCTTGAAGGTTCTTGATGCAAAGAAACCAATATATACATTTTCTGCGTCAAGCTTTGAAAGTGCTTCTGTGTCGTAGTACTTCCTTGTTGAAAGTACATTGTCGTTATCATCAAGATAGCTTACAAAGTATCCTGTGTTGTTCTTCTGAATACGAAGCCTTACCTTGGTGATAGGATCAGCTACTGTTCCCACGACTGTTCCTGAAGTCTCTTTTCCGAAGATATTGTATGTTCCTGTTCCGTTTGCTGCACAGGAAGTCTCAAGTGGTAACATCTTGCTTGAGAACTCATTATTAACAGCTTCGGTATCATTTGCCTCAAGCCTTGCGAGGTTGTCATTTGTGACTCCGCTCTTCTCCTGAGCGCCAAGGCCAAGTTTCATTGTAATCTTGGCGTCTGTCTCATCAAAAGTAGCATCGCCCTTTTCTTTATCATAGTAATACTCAACCTTTGTTCCGGAAGCCATGTAGGAGTTGTTCCAGAACACTTTGCTATCGCCGTTTACTCCGACTCTGTCGGCAGCCATAAGTCCAAAGCCCTCCTGGCCGTTGGTAAATGCCCAGGAATCAATGGTTGCTGTAGCAGTAAATGTAAAGTTCATATCGGAAGGAACGGATGTGTAATAGTAGCAAAGTCCGTCTGTACTTGCAGGAACCAGTTTACCCTTGTTATTTGTATTCCATACAGTAATTGTTCCGTCAGCATTTTCTGTGTATCCACAGTTGCTACCTAAAGAAACACCCTGTCCGAACGCTGAGAATACCCACTCACGCTCAGCATTCTTTGTAACTACAACATCCTTTGCTGAAGCCTTTGATGTATCTGTTACTGTCTTACCGTCTTCTTCTCTGTCTCTTGTTGCAGTAAGTGAAATCTCGTAAGTATCTCCAACATCAAGTCCAACGAAAGTATATGAATACTCTGTCTTAACATTGTCTACAACTTCGCTTGGCTTGTATGTATCTCTTGAAGATTTGCCATCTGCGTTTGTCTTATTTGTTGCAACGATTGTATATCCTGTTGCCTCTGCTACAGAGTAGAACTTAACCTGCAGTGTGCCATTACCTCTATTAACAACGCTCTTGAATGCAGGAGCTGTCAGAGGAAGAACAAAGCTGATCTTCTCGTCATCGCTTGTCTTCTTGGTCTCTTCATCATCTCTTATAAGAGCTGCAACAAAATGGTAATCTCCTGATTTTGTAGGAGCAAACGCAAATTCAAACTCATCCTTTTCAGCTGAAGATCTCTTTGTTGTAACTAACTGATCATCTGAATCAAGGCAGTCAAGCTCAAGCCTGTCTCCGCCATCTGTTCCGACTACCGCCTTAACGGTAATAACTATCTTGCCATTATCTTCTGCATCAAGGGCAACGTTCTCGATAACAGGAGCTGCAACGCTGCTCCAGTCAGCTCTTACTACTTCTGTAGGAACTCCGTCCGTAACCTTAACCTTGAATATGTAGTTATTGTTTGTAGCACCGCCAAGGTAATAAGTTCCGGCGTCAGAGAGCTTAAATGTTGAATAATAAGGAGAGTTCTTGGCATATGTTCCCTCTGTTATTGCTACAGTTTCTCCCGCTGAATTCAGGATCGCCATCTGGCGGTTATCATCTCCGCCTTCTGCCCACCAGACTTCTACTGTAGCTTCTGAAGATGTAGTGAACTTTATAGCATTCTTATCTGTGGCAGCTTTACCGCCAAGATTAAATCTCACACCTGAAGTATAGCCATCTTCCCAGGTCTTTGAGCTTGTATCAATTTTGGACTTGGCACTGTATATAACAGTAAAGTAATTGTCTGTTCCACCCTTTACTTCCTCACCATCAGCCTTTGCACCTGCTGAAAAAGTATCAAATGAAGATGCTTCAATTACATATTCTACAGGTTCTGCAACAACATCTTCTTCTACTTCAATCTTGAAGATGTAATTGTTTCCTACAGCGCCACCGAGATAATAGGTTCCTGCCTCATCAATCTTAAAGGTTGAGAGGTACGCTGCATTCTTAGTTGTATCTCCTTCAGTTGTAGCAACCGCCTCTCCGGATCCGTTAAGTATTGTCATCTGGCGACCGGCATCTCCGCATGCCCACCAAACCTTAACAGTTGCGGAATTGGATGTTGTAAACTTAACTGCATTCTTCTCGGTAGATGCTACTGCGCCAAAGTTTACTCTCTGGCCTGATGCATAATCGTCTTCCCATGTCTTGGAACTTGAATCAACCTTACTCTTTGCACTGTAGATAAGAGTGAAATAACCCTCGGTTCCGGCTGTCTCAGTCTCTCCGTCTGCCTTAGCACCTGCTGCAAAAGCAGTAAGAGCAGATGACTCAAACACATAAGTGCCACCTGTAGTTGTTTCTCCACCGGTTGCAGGATCATCATTCTGATATTCTGTATCAGGTCTTTCACCATCGTAGTATGAAGGAATCCAGGAGCTGCTCAAATAGTCTTTTACTGCATATCCTTCTGCGCTTTTAAGAACATAATTCGCAGCAGTTCCCTGTTTATCAGTTCCAATATTAGTGGCAACTCTTCCGCTCAGGTCGACTGCTGTACCGTCAGTAAGAACTGTGCCAAACTCATGCAATCCCTCGTTAAGAGACGGAACAGTATTCATAGTTGTCCATCCCTTTTCATTTATGAGATTGCTCTCAACTACAGTATTTATAAAGGCAACCTTCTCATTGCTGGTGCCCCAAGGTCTTCCAAGATAAGTACCTGTAGCAGTCATAATGTCATCTCTTTTATCAGTCATTATCTTGCAATGATTAAAGAGATATCCTTTTTTAGCTGAGCCTTTGCTTGCAACAATTACAAGATCGCTCGCTGCCTTATCCGAAAATCCATAAAGAACAAGGCTGCAATTGTCAAATATAGCATTGCCGTCACCACAGATAAAATCTGTCGTTCCCTCTATTGTACAGTCATAATAATATGAGTACTCATCAGCATCACCGGTATAAAGAGTATCCTGACCGCTGATAAAATTGCACTTGTAAAACTCAATGTTTCCGGCACCTCTGTTGTACAGGGTGCAAGCTCTCTCTTTTGACTTGTAGAGCTTAGGATCTGCGCCGCTTGCAGTTCTGTCAAGAAGGCTGCCTGATGAAGCAATATCCTGTCTTTCCACATCGCTTATATAGTAGTTAAAAGAGTTTTCAAAAGTTATATTCTCAGCCTTGAATCCTGTAGCAGTGCTCTTAAGATTTACAGTTGATCCCCAGTTTCCGGGAGTCTGGCCTATTGTCATGCTCTCATATCTGTCAACTGCGTGAGCCTCATCATAAAACAGATGGTTCTTATCTATGCTTGTATCAAGATATGCACTGTAATATGAATCTCCGCCAAGGCCATAATACCAGCTGATGGTAGAACCCGAATCAAGTCTGCTCTTCAAAGTAATGTCAGGCACATCAACAACAACCTGCTCCTGATAATACTCATCATTGAGGAGAATAGTTACGCCCTGACCTGAAGCACGTTCCATACGCCCAATTGCATCCAGTGCATCATAAATTGTAGTATAGTCGCTTCCCGCTTTACCTACCGATACAGTTTCTTTATAACTTACAGCAGGCTTTTCGGATGTATCTTTAAGATACATCTGCTCTTTTACATCCTTACCATCCACCTCAAAGTGCTCATAGGGCACATAATTTCCGGTGGTAGTAACATCTGTTACCTCGTAGATACCATCACGAACTTTGATTGAAAATTCGCTTCCGTTTATCCCATCAAATGAGTAAGTGTAGTCATCATCCAGATTCTTAACGGTAATAGCAGAAACTCCGGAAACAGCTTCAAGATTATGTGTAACAGCTTCAAGTGTTACCTCATGGAGTTCCTTGGGGGTTACACCAATCTCAATCTCTGCATTTTCTGATTCAGCAATTACCTGAGTGCACTCATAATCATTAGCACCGGTCAGCTCAACCGAATACTTTTCATCAGGAATGATAACAGCCCTATAAGTATAGTTGTAATCGTCCTCCGCTTTCAGTGTTACATCTACCTTATCAAGGGTGCTCTTTGAAGGTACGAGCTTTACGCTAAAACTGTCTTTTGAAACCGGATTTGCATTGTCAAGCTCTTCGATAGTGAGCTTACCTTCAATCACGATTGTATCCTGTGAGACAATCACAAAATCTTTTTCCCTGGTTTTATCATTACCTGTTGTAAGATCAAGGATATTGCCGTCATCTGCTGTTTCAATTGCATAATCGAAAGTTCCAGATACCGAAACCTGATACTCAAATCCATTGGGCAGGCTTACAGAGTATTTGCCATCAATTGCATCACACTCTACCATCTCATCAGTCTGTGTGTTTTTAAACTTAAGCCCTGTAACAAATTCAGCACCATCTCCCAAAAGACTTCCGGATACATCAACTATCGTCACTGCATCGGTCTCTGTAAGTTCAATGCTTGCTGTCTTAAAGTTGCCATGAGAATACAAAGGGATAAAACGCCCCTGAACACTTCCGGCACTGTTAACAACATAGTCTGCAAGGTCAGCCTTAAATGTAACTGTCTGATGCTCAGCGTCAGCCTTGTTATCAATCAGAGTAACATCTGAATCAAAGCTTCCAACAGACACGTACCTTGATGCATCAGAGTCAATAGGACTGATTGTGATTGTAACAACATTTGTATCATCTGAAATCGGAAGATAGATAACGCCTGTTGTATCAGATGTTGAATTATTCTTCACGTTGAGGTCTTTTCCTGAGTCAAGGATGACTCTTCCACTGTTTCCTCCAACAATAATTCCGCAAATAGAATCGCCTGAAGCAGTTGTAAGTCCTGTATTTTGTAAAGTTGCAAAATTCCACTTGCTGTTAGTGGTCTTGATCCCATCATTTTCTGAAGTCTCTTTTGAAAAATCTACAAGCTTGTCAATTTCAGACTCAGTTTCAGAGGCTGCTGCCATGGTTAATGTCTTAACAGCACTCTCTTCCACTACTTCTACTACATTCTCACCGGTTAATTCTCCGGTTGCAGCATCTGTTATGGTCTCTTCTTCAACAACGTCAGATGCAGACTTTTCACCCTCTGTTTCAGAAACTTCCAAAGTTTCTGTGGTCGCCATAGTTGCAGCATCTGTTGCAGCTTCCACAGCTTCAGACTTTTCACCTGTTTCAGTCTTCTCCTCTGTTTCAGCAGAAGTCTGCGCCTGCAAAAGAGTCTCCTCCTCCGCCAGTGTCATTCCTCCGGGCAGAGCCATCGAAACATTTGAAAACGTCAGTGCAGCAGTAAGAACTGCAGCAAAAAACTTCGCTCCGATTCCGCCCTTTCTTCTCTTTTTTGACATATTGTTCCTCCCGTTTGTTCCCCATAAAACTTTGTTTATAGTTTTTTAATAATGTAAACGCTTACATCATTTTCAGAACGTGACCTTATCTTAACATAGTCACTTTGACTAAAACAAGTGGAAAACGAAAGAAATTTTCACCATATTGCCTAATTAATAAACAAAATTTCAGGATAATAATTGTGCATTTTTTAGTGTTAGCGTTTTCATATGTCATTAAAAAAATTAAATTTATTTTAGATTGTTTTTATAAATTACGGTTTCCATGGCTTTTTCGGGGAATAAAAAAAGGCAACAAAAAAGCGATCACATCAAACGATGTAATCGCTTTATAAGTGTGCGTGACAGGATTCGAACCCACGACCTTCTGGTCCGTAGCCAGACGCTCTATCCAGCTGAGCTACACGCACATGAGCCATCTCGGCAACAAATTATATTATATTCATACCGACAGGCTTTGTCAAGAAATTTTATTTACTCTTCTCCGGTCATCCGTCCCATCACCATGAAAGCTCTGAAGCATGCACAGGCCATGCGTTGA
This sequence comes from Butyrivibrio sp., assembly GCA_017634825.1. Taxonomy (GTDB): domain Bacteria; phylum Bacillota; class Clostridia; order Lachnospirales; family Lachnospiraceae; genus Butyrivibrio. The sequence continues at coordinate 9,904 of JAGBMP010000100.1, read as the reverse complement.
CTCTAATGCTGGATATTCTTCCATCCCTGACCCTCACCACTCTGTTGGCCATCTTGGCAATTTCCACGTTATGGGTGACCATTATAACAGTGGTTATCTTTTTACTGATAAGGTCTTCGATGAGTTCCAGCACCTCCTGTCCTGTGGAAAAATCCAGCGCTGCAGTTGGCTCATCAGCGAGGATGATCCTTGGATTTTTTACTATGGCTCTCGCAATTGACACTCTCTGCTGCTGGCCGCCACTCATCATGGAAGGGTAATTTCCCGCTCTGTCAGAAAGCCCCACCATCTCGATGGCCTTTTCAGGATCAGCCGCATTTTTACAAATCTCAGCAATAAACTTTACATTTTCCAGCGCTGTAAGATTAGGCATAAGATTATAAGACTGGAAAATATATCCCACATCATCTCTTCTGTAGTTTGTAAGCTGCTTTTCGGTTGGATTTGAAAAATCCTCTCCGTCAAAAATAATCTCACCATCTGTAGCACGGTCCATCCCACCTATTATGTTTAAAAGAGTAGTCTTGCCACATCCACTCTCACCGAGAATGACGAGCAGCTCGTTTTCATACACATCAAGATCCACTCCCTTTAATATATGGGAAATTTCCTGCCCCGAAGGATAATCCTTAACAATGTTCCTAAGCGACATTATGATCTTTTTGTCTCCGCCAATGGAGTTGGAATAACCTCTTTCCTCCATGACCATAGCAACGAGACCTGCAAAGGAGTGGATCAGAAACACCTCATCCTCAGAGTATTTCTCACCTTTTTTATCAATGATTTCCACACATCCTATTGCCTCTTTATGCAGGATCATTGGCATGAGCAGCACATTTTTTACACTTTCTCCTGTAATTTCATCCTTTCCTCCCGGAAATCTCGAATCAGAAACCGTATCAGTGATCACTGTGGGATCAGTTAAATTCATGGCTTCTCCAATCAGCCCCTTGCCAGCTTCTATGGAAAAGCCTGCTATTGCTGCTTTTCCTACAGAGATAGCGCTGGTAACCTTTTTTGTGTCCGGATTTAATAGCCATATAGCGCCTGTGTCTGCCTCAACATTTTTTATAAGCAATTCAAATGCATCGGAAAGAGCCGTCTCAATTTGCTCTCCTTCCAGCATCTGCATTATCTTCCACATGATCTGAATGTTTTCGGTTTTGTTTGCCATACCCATATCTCCATTAATAGTTTCGCGGTACATCAATACTTATTGATATCTGTAAGCGGGACCTTATTTACATTTCTAAACGCAATAGAATTGATAATTACTGAAAACAGTATATTGATCATAACTGACGCCATCCATGCCAGGGCAAAGGGGTGTCTTTCAAACATGAATGCATCCGTCTCAAGATTTTTTATTATTACGCTCGTAAGTGGCACTCCAAAGGAAAGAGCAATAACCACAGACAAAAGTCCGGTAATAACCACTTCCCTAATGAGATATCCAATAACATGGGACTTTGAAAAGCCGTTTACCCTCATAGTAAGAAGCTCCCTCATCCTGTGTGCCACCAGTATATTGCTCAGGTTCAAAAGGATCATAAAAGACAATATAACGGAAAACAGGATAACTATGACAACAACTGCATTGTAGAGATTGACCACTGCCATATTTCCGTCCCTAAGATTTTTGGTAAGCTCCACTTTTGAAACTCCGGGAAGCAGTGACAGCCTCTCAGCCAGCTCTTCATCAGATTCTGAATCAGTCTTTATGTAATAAGTGTTTGATACAGGGTCATTTCCAAAGCATTCTTTGTAGTAATCCTCAGTCATGATCATGGTTTTCCCTGCATACAGCAAAAACAGACCAGCCACATCAACCTGGGAATAGTCAAGATTCGCACCCACCAGATTTATGGTGTCTCCGGGATGTATTCCATTTTTGTCTTCCATCTCCTTTGTAACTAAAACACCATTATGGGGAATTGTCACATCTATCCCCCTATCATCCTTAAGGGTGTAAAACTCAGCAAATTCCTCCTGATCATGGACGCAGATTATATTTGTCAGAATTTGAGAATCACCTATACTTATCACACCTGCACTGACAGGAATATAAAGCGTATTTAAATCCGCAAGCTCTTTTTGAACAATTTCTCTTTCCTCATCCGTTATCTTGCCGGATTCAGTAAGGGTAATATCATATTTCCAGATATCCTTCATCTGATGTCTCAAAGCGCCTTCATAGGCAAGTTTGATATCAATTCCAAAACCAACAATGAACACACACAAAACTATTGTCACTACAGAAACCACTTCCCTGCCTATGTCTGTGCGCAAATTATTGATGATAAGATTGATATACAAACTTCCAGGTAATGACTTACCGGACCTATTTCTGTACTTTCTGACCGGCTCATTTCCGTTTATAAGCCCGACAGCCGAGCATCTGATATATCTGTGGCAGGACCATATTACAGCAGCGGCGGTTATCAGCACTTCCACCGTTGGAAGAAGTACTATCATAAAGACATTTCGGCTCACTCCATCCAGGGAAAATGCCAGCGTGTTTTTCATGGTATCCTTTAATATTGTTTCTACGGCAAATCCGCCTGCAACACCTGTTACGGCTCCGAACAAAGCTGCCGAAACTCCAAAGACCATGTATTTTCGCATGATCTCTGATTCATACATTCCAAAGGCTTTGCAGGTTCCAATCTGACTTGTCTGCTCCTCTATGATTATTGTCATGGTGAAAAAACATACAATTGCCACTATGCATGCATATAAAGGAGTGAAAGCTCCAAAAAAGCCATTGATTGCTTTAATGTATGAAACAGTCTGTACATAAGGAAAATTCACATCCCTAGTCTGGATAAGATAACTGCAGGGAGATTCTTTTAAAGTATCGATCTGCTGCTTAATCTCTGCGAGCTTGTCATCGGCTTGTTTCTTCGCATCTTCAAACTCTGCCTCAGCATCACTTAGCTCTTTTTCCCCATCTTCTTTTTGAGAGTTGAACTCTCCTTCTGCTGTGAGGAGTTCTTCTTCAAGCTTTGCTATGGCCTCTTTTACCTCTTCCTGCTTTGAAGCAAGTGTTTTTCTTGCCTTCTCAAGCTCCTGAGCACCTTCTGCTTTCTTTTGCTCAAACTCTTTCTTTGCGTCTTCAAGCTGTTTTCTGGCCTCCGGCTCTTTTCTTGCAAACTCGGCTTCACCGTCAGCAAGCTGTATTTTCGCCTTCTCCAGGTCAAACCACCCCTGATCAAGAAGTTTTCTGGCCTCTTCAAGCTCCTCTTGGGCGTTTTTAAGCTGCTCGGGAGCACTTATAAACTTGTCAAGGTCAGATCTGTGCTCATCTATATCGAGTCCAATGTCTTTAAACATGCGTTTTATCAAACCGGTTCCATCCTTATCAGAGACAGCAAGAGCAGTTCTCACTCTACCGACTGCATCCTCACCGGCTGCATTATCGAGCTCATCAGCATATTCATAATACTTTTGCTTTGTTTCTTCATCCAGTGATTCGCTTTCCGCATATGCCGCATATGCCCTGTATGTGTTGGCAATAGCACTGAGCTTGTCAGCTCCAAAATAAGTATTAACCTTGCCTTCCGTTTCATTATACTGTTTCTTGGACTCATTGTATTTTTCACTGGCCTTACTGTATTCTTCCTCTTTTTCCTGCAAAAGCTTTTCATTTTTATCTATCTGAAGGAAAGCATCAAAGAGCTGAAACCTCGCTAATTCAAGCTCTTTCTCCATATCTTTTTCGGACGTTTCAAGCTGCGTTTGTCCATCTGCCAGAGACTTATTATATTCCTCTTCCCCTTCTTTTATTTTTCTTTTTGCCTCATTTATTTCTTTCTCAGCAGTGGATTTCAGGTCCTCAAGATTTGTCTGACCCTCCTCAAGCTTCTGCAAGGCTTCGCCAATAGTATCATCGTAGAGTTTTTTTGCCTTTTCCAGCTCCTGCCTGCCCTTGTCTATCTCTTCTTCTGACTTCTTTTTGGCATTATTGTATTCTTCATCCAACTCTTCGTTCTTCTGAATGTTTCTTACCAAAGACATAGAATCCGTTTCAGCCTTGATAAGTTCTTTCAATTGCGAACTAACCTTTTTATATCCCTCTGAAAAGGTCTTCTCTGAAATATCAGCATCTACAAGAACATTAGAATAATCAAATGAAAGTTCAGAAGTATCAAAGCATGAAAGAGGCAGAACAATATAGTCCGTCGATATGTTGACCATATAATCCGGGTGAGAAACAATCGCTGTTATCTTATATCTGCTGTTTGGAAGCACATTCTCAAAACGGGCTGAAGAAATAACTATCTCGATATTATCGCCTATGCCAGCCCCAAGCTTGTTCATGGCACTTAAAGAGATGGCGCACTCATTTTCCTCTGTTGGCATCACTCCCTGGGCGGCAACAGGGACACTGACCCTCTCAGTAGCGGAAATAACACTTACTCCTGTGCTGTTTTCTCCCAAAGTTGCCACAGCTGCGCTTGAAATCAGGCCCTCTGCATCTTTTATCCCATCAAGTTCCTTAAATTCACTGATCTCAGACTCTTTGATTCCCAAACTGCAGGACACATCAAAGTCTCTGAAATTCTGCCCGGTGATGTAGGTCGTACCAGCCTGTCTTACTGTAGATGACCCAAAGTATAGACCCAATATCAGAGTTGTACCTATAAAAACAATTGTCACTATAGAAAGCCAGGACACTATTCTTTTTTTGATATTTCTCAGTGCATCAATCAGCCACGTTTTTATCATATTAACTTCGTATTTATCCTCGATATTTTAAAAATCTTAATAAAAAACGCCCTTCCGAAAGAATAACTTCCACTTTTCAGAATGGCGTTTTGTGGTGAAATCTATTTTTTTACTTCAACACCCCTGTCTGCCGCCTCTGCAGCCTTGGTATCAAGAACCAGTTTTTCCATATCAGGCCTTGCAAACTCAAAGCAGGCAAGGAGCTTTTCATTGAAAACTCCGCACTCTCCGTCCTTGATCATCTCATAGGCCTTATCCATAGGGAACGCAGCCTTGTAAACACGGTCACTCACCAGCGCATCATATACATCTGCCAATGCTGTAAGCTGAGCTCCAATGGAGTTTTCATCTCCTTTAAGTCCATCAGGATAGCCTCTTCCGTCATACCTCTCGTGATGATGCCTGCAGATATCCAGGCTCATCTCATAGTATTCTTTGTCCTGAACGTCTTTTAAAAGCTCAATGATCTCACTTCCACGGGTGGTATGAGATTTCATCAGTTCAAATTCTTCATTCGTGAGCTTACCGGGCTTAAGAAGGATTGAGTCGGGAACGGATATCTTACCGATATCATGCATTGCCGAAGCCTGAGTAATAACATCTACAAGGTGAGGCGTCAGGCCCAGTTCCGGATAGTTATTCATTGCTGTGAGGGCAAGGATTCTGACAAATCCCTTTATCCTCTTTAAATGATAACTGGACTCCATGCTTCTGAATTCCACAATGGTCGCAATGGTGTCTATGACTTTTTCATTGCTGTTTTTAAGCTTCTCTTCCTGTTTTTTCAGGTAGATGAACTGCTTCTTTAAGACTCTGGTCTGATCATCAATCTGGCTCTCCAAGTTATTCTTGTGGTCATAGAGCTCAATATTTCTTGAGACACGCCTATCAACGATGACAGGATCAAAGGGTTTGTGGATAACATCCGCCGCACCCTTCTGGTAGCTTGCACGTTCTGCCTCAGTAGAGGTGTCGGCTGTGATCATCAGAACAGGAATAACATCATTTAAGTTATCCCTTTTGCCCATCTCCTCAAGAACCTGATAACCGTCCATCTCAGGCATGACAATATCAAGGAGAACCGCTGCGAGCTTTCCTTCATTCTCTTCCATTATCTTAAGTGCCTCGAGGCCGTCTCCGGCCTCAAGGATATTATATTTGTCTTTAAAGATCTCTCCAAGAATTCCTCTGTTGATCTCGTTATCATCAACTACAAGAATTGAACGATCTGCCATAGGGCCTCCATCAACGTTCTACTATAGCTGCGCATCCCATTCCGCCGCCGACACAAAGAGTAGCAAGTCCCTTATGAACATCACGTCTTTGCATCTCGTAAAGAAGTGTTACCAGGATTCTGTTTCCTGAGCATCCGACAGGATGGCCAAGAGCAATAGCGCCTCCGTTTACATTAAGGACGTCTTTTGAGAATCCAAGGTCATGCTGTACAGCTACTGACTGAGCTGCAAAAGCTTCGTTTGCTTCTATAAGATCGAAATCACCGATTGAATATCCGGCTTTCTTCATAACTTTCTGTGTTGCTGCCACAGGTCCGATACCCATGATTCTGGGCTCAACGCCCGCAAGCTCTCCGGCGATCCAGGTACCAAGAGGCTTAACCCCCAGCTCTTTTGCCTTCTCCTCACTCATAACGATGATTGCTGAAGCAGCGTCGTTGATACCCGATGAATTGGCTGCTGTAACAACTCCACCGTCCTTCTTGAAAGCAGGTTTAAGATGGGAAATACTCTCTACTGTAACGCCCTTTCTTGGGCCCTCATCTGTATCAAAGATGATGGTTTCTTTCTTTTTCTTGATCTCTACAGGAACAATCTCTTCCTTGAACTTGCCCTCTGCGATGGCCTTCTCAGCCTTATTCTGTGACCATGCAGCAAACTCATCGAGCTGCTCCCTTGTAAGATGCCAGTCTTCTGCGATATTTTCAGCTGTAATACCCATGTGATATCCGCCAAAAGCATCTGTCAGAGCATCCTTGATCATCGCATCCTGAAGTTCTCCTGAACCCATACGATATCCGTAACGTCCCTGCTGCATAAGGTAAGGAGCCATCGACATGTTCTCCATACCACCGGCTACGATAATGTCCGCATCGCCCATTCCGATGAGCTTGGCTGCAAGATTTACGCAGTGCAGGCCCGATCCGCAGAGTACATTTATTGTTGTTGCGGGAACTTCAACGGGAATTCCTGCATTTACAGCTGCCTGTCTGGCCGGGTTCTGTCCAAGTCCGGCCTGGATAACACAGCCCATATATACTTCATCAACCTGTTCCGGCTTAACACCGGCTCTTTTAAGTGCTTCCTTGATTACAATTGTTCCAAGTACCGGAGCGGGTGTTGTTGAAAGTGCTCCACCCATGGTTCCGATCGCTGTTCTGCATGCTCCCGCTAAAACTACCTTTCTTGCCATTACAATTTTCCTCCATGATATTTGTACATTTGTTTTAATTGGCGCTGCCGGCACCACTCATACATATACATTTTAACACCTGATAGTATGCCTCTCAACGTATTTTAGATAATTTTCAGAAAAGAAAAAAGCGCCGGCTTACGTGCCTGCGCCTGTTATTACTATCTGTTTGTCATACTAAGTGGCAGTTCCAATCCGTGCTCTTCCAGCAGCTTTTTATCTGTCAGGATCTCTTTTACACTGCCGTCTGCGATAATTCGTCCTTCATCCAGTAAAAGAGCTCTCGAACAGGTATCCATTATGAAATCAAGGTCATGGGATGTGATTATCTTAAGTGCCCCTATCTCGTTTAAAATCCCTATCAGATTCCGCCTGTTCCTGGGGTCCAGAGCAATCGACGGCTCATCCATTATGATGATATCCGGCTCCATGGAAAGGATTGTAGCTATGGCTGCAAGCTTTTTCTCACCGCCCGACAACTTGTAATTGTGCTTATTCCTAAGATGAGAAATGTGGACTTTATCAAGCGCTTCATCCACGCGCCTCTTCACCTCTTCATCAGGAAGGTTATAGTTCTGGGGTCCGAAGGCAACATCCTCTCCCACTGTCGAGAGAAAGAGCTGACTGTCAGAATCCTGAAAAACATATCCGACATGTTCTCTGATATGGCTCAAATTCTTTTTGTTTACGGGATGTCCCGCCACTTCCAGCTCGCCCTCATAATTAAGGTACAGCCCAACGAGCAGCTTCATCAGAGTGGACTTTCCGATTCCGTTAGCCCCGACGATTCCTATGCTCTCGCCGTCATGTGCCGTGAGATTAAGGCCATCTAAAACCTTATTTCCATCCTCATAGGTGAAACTTAAATCTTTTATTTTCAGCAGTTCTCCGTGAATTCCGGTATGCATCTCTTTTTCCTTCCAGATCAAACAATAAATCTTATTACAATAAACGCAGCTATCCAAGCCAGGGTGTAGATGTGATCAAAGGCTTTGGGAGATCTCTTTTGCACAATAAAATCACCCTTGAAGCCTCTTAGCATCATACTCTCATAGACATTTCCCGCTCTGTCCATGCTGCGAAGAAGCCACTGTCCCACCAGTGTTCCCCAGGCCCTGTAGTTAATGCCCTTCTGACTCGGAGCCCTGAGCATATACGCCGTTGTTATCCTGTCCGCCTCATTGCCCATAAGGCCGAAATATCTGTAGATAAGCAGAATAACTATGACTATTATCTTCGGAATATGCAAAAGGCGCAGCGCATAGCATATCTGCTCAATCGATGTTGTCGCTATGAGAATATATGCAGAGAGTATGCTGTAGAATCCCTTAAGCATCAGCGTCACCATGGAAATCATTCCGCCGGTAACTTTAAATCCGGGGAAAAGAGCTATCTGTGCCACCACCTGTCTGTCGAAGAAGGGGTTAAATACCCCCACAAACAATACCAGCGGAAGAATAAGTCTCATCCTGTAGATGCCATCTTTAAAGGACAGCTCTCCGGCGATAAATCCAAAGGCAGGGAATACTGCCATCATGATCATTCCGGCTAAGTCATACTTGTTAAAGGAAGCCACAAACAGAATATATGTAACGCAAACAAGCAGCTTTCCCAATGGATGAATCCTGTTCATCCAATGAGAACGCTGCTGCAGATTCTGAAGTTTATTCATTTCATGTAGCTGTTTTTCAATAGACTCCATAAAATCTCTGCCATATCAGGCACTGGCAGAATCCGGCTCCTCTTTTTTCTTAAAAAATCTAAAGGCATAGCTTGCGCCAACCATAACGCCAACTACAACCAATGATCCGACAATACCCGAGAAGCTTGTTCCGGCTGCTGACTCACTGTCCTTAAATGCATAATCAGGTAAAAGAGATGTGGTATCCTGAATTCCTGCTGCTGTGTCATAAACACCGCCGTCTGCCTCAAGCTCTGTTGTTCCTGCAACCTGCTCCATTGACCACTCAAGACCGTCAGGGAATGCAGATGCGAATAAAGAAATAATTCCGCCTGCAATGGCTGCCAGAATAGCTATAACGATGATCGTATTTCTAAAGCTGAGCTTTCCTTCTTTCTGAGCTGTGCTCTCGCCAACACCCCATAAAAGCTCAGGCCTTGCTTCATGTACAAATATAAGTACAGCTGCTGTTATAAGGCCTTCCACAAAGCCGATCGCAAGATGTATAGGCTGCATTGTTGCAAGGAATACAGAGAACGGAAGCTCTGTAACTCCCGAAGCAAGAGTCTGCAGCGAGACAGAGAATGCACCCAGCTGCAAGGTAAGAACGCATCCAAGAATAGATGCGAGGGCGATCTTAGCTCTGCTTGCTCCTTTCTTCATTATCGGCTTCCATATCAGGAGAGCCCCTATAAAGCACCCGTAAAAGGCCATATTCCAAATATTACAGCCCAGGGCAAGCAGTCCACCGTCAGCAAATAACAGGCACTGAACCAGAAGTACTCCTATCATGGTAAGAAATCCTGCGTAAGGTCCCAAAAGCGCCGAAAGCATCATACCGCCGCACAGATGTCCCGATGAGCCTGTGCCCGGAATAGTGAAGTTGAGCATCTGAGTTGCGAATACAAATGCTCCCATAACTCCCATCACCGGAATCTTCTTTGGATCGTTTTCTTCTCTTACTTTTTTAACTGATACTGTTGCTGCAGATGCTGATAAAACATACATTGTTCCGGCAACTGCAGGTGCCACTAAGGCGTCTGCCATATGCATAGATCTTTCCCCCTC
>JAGBMP010000016.1 GCA_017634825.1 Butyrivibrio sp. | reverse complement strand
TTGTCTTTACCTCGTCTTCGGGAACGCCTCTGAGTCTGAGGCCCATGGCGACTTCATCGAAGATCATGACGTTGGAGATCATCTGATTGGGATTTTGCATTACGTATCCAACGTGCTCAGCGCGCTCTTTTATGGAAAGGGTGGCAAAATCCAGACCGTCAAACATTATAGTACCGTGGTCCTGGGTTTCCATACCGCAGATGACCTTGGAGAAGGTGGATTTTCCGGCACCGTTGGTGCCTACGATGGCTACCATTTCTCCCTTGTTTATGCTGACGGATATATCGTTTAGGGTCCGCTTATTTGTCTTTTCATAGGTAAAAGACAAGTCGGATATCTCCAGCAGTTTATCGGAGGCGGAAGACTTACTTTTTGCCTGATTCTGATCGAAGAAATCTCTTACCTTTTCCTTGTGATCGTCTGACAGAGCTAGTCCTGTAAGAGATGACGGGTGAATATCAGGGGATATCTCAATTCCTGCGTATTTGAGAGCAGTAAGATACAGAGGCTCCCTGACTCCGCAGTCTGCAAGGCGCCCAGAGGACAATAGCTCATCAGGGGAAGTGTCGGAGACAATGCGCCCCTCATTCATCAGAACGACTCTGTCAATTGGCCTGTGAAGGACATCTTCTATACGGTGCTCGATGATGATGACGGCTGCTCCGGTTCTCTTTTGAAGATCATCGATGAGCTCAATGGCCTGTTTGCCGGTCTTGGGGTCAAGGTTGGCAAGGGGCTCATCAAAGAGGAACAGATCCACGTCACTGACCATTACACCGCCTACGGATACACGCTGTTTTTGTCCGCCGGAAAGCTCGAAGGGAGCATGCCTTAGGACTGTCTTAAGGTTTAAGATATCCGCAATCTCTTTTACCCTGTCCTTCATGGCACCCTGTTCGATACAGTCATTCTCAAGGGCAAAAGCCAGATCCTCGGCAACGGTCATGCCTACAAACTGTGCATCGCTGTCCTGAAGTACCGTACCCACGATATGGGAGATATCAAATAGGGACATATCCCGTGACTCTTTACCGTCAATAAGAAGAGATCCTGTGATCTCGCCTTTGTAGGAGAAGGGGATAAGGCCGTTTATCAGGTTTGCCATGGTGGACTTTCCGCAACCGGAAGGTCCGGCGATGAGAACCTTTTCACCTTTTTCAATCTTCAGATTAATATTATAGAGCGTAGGGTTTGCCTGCGCTCTATACTGAAATCCCAGTTCTTTAAATTCAATGATAGTCTTACTCAATTTTCTTCCTTTAAGCTACCCTTCTTCGGAATGGTCTTGGAATAAGCGATGCAAAGAAGTGTGCCTACGATAGCTGTTGTAATTATGTTGATGATAGCACCTGTAACTCCCTGAAGGAATACCTTGTTTACAGGCTCCTGGAACATGAGAATATCAAGACATGGAGCAATGCCAATCCAGGCAAGCGCATGAGAAATAGCCTGCGCTACGTTGAAAGTGATGATTCCCTTTACACCGAACTCGCCTTCGTCAACTTTGAGCTTGCTGCTGAAGATTCCCATGAGGCAGCCAAATGCTGCGGAAGCGATAACCCAGCTCCACCATACGCCCCAGCCAAAGGAAAAGTCGATAAAGAAGTGTCCGATAAGTCCTGCAAGAGCACCTGCAAGAGGTCCAAACACAGCGGCGATGAATGCCAGAAGCCCGTACTGGATTGAAATGTTAGTGTTCGGTACAGGGCTTGGGATTGCAACAAATCTTCCGAGAACAAAGAAGAGAGCTGCCCCAATGGCAATTGCAACAATTGTTTTAACAGTAAATTTCCTCATACAATTTCCTCCTTGGTATCACAATATAAAACTATTATACAACAAAATGTTATTTACTTTTATAGGTTTTTTCGTATAATAGGTTAGCGAGGAGTTAGAAATAAAGAAAATCATGAAGAATAATAATATTATCGAAGGACCCATTTGGAAGAACATGCTCTCGTATTTCTTTGCACTTCTTCTGGGGGCCTTTTTTCAACAGTTTTATAATACAATAGACGCGGTCATTGTCTCAAGGGCAGTAAGCAGCGACGCTCTGGGAGCTGTAGGCGGATCGGCGGCCATGATAGTCAATCTGTTCGTCGGCTTTTTTATGGGACTGTCCTCCGGAGCTGCGGTAGTTATTTCTCAGTACTACGGCGCTGCCAGAAAAGAAGAGGTCGAGAAGGCAGTTCATACTTCAATCGCGCTGGCTATGGCAGGAGGGCTTGTGATCACCCTGATAGGCGTTTTGGCATCGCCCTGGATAATCAGGACCATGAACACACCGATCGAGCAGGAAGCGGCTTCTATCATCTATCTGAGGATATATTTCCTTGGAATGGTCCCGAACCTTGTTTATAACATGGGCGCCGGAATACTGAGGGCGGTGGGAGACTCCAAAAGGCCTCTTATTATCCTGGTTATCAGTAGTTTCTTCAATATCATTCTGGATCTTTTGTTTGTCATAGGACTTGGGTTTGGTAAAAGAGGCGACGTATACGGCGTTACGGGTGTGGCTGTTGCTACGATCCTAAGCCAGCTCATCAGCGCTGTTCTGGTGATGGCGATGCTCGCAAGGAGTGAGGATTCCTACAAGCTAACGCTTAAAAAGATCAGGTTTGACGGACAGCTCCTTGGCAAGATTGTCCGCATCGGAATTCCTGCAGGGCTTCAGTCAACCATGTACACCCTTTCAAACATTCTTATCCAGTCGGCCATAAACGGCTTCGGAAAAGACGCAACCAGCGCCTGGGCAGCGTATGGCAAGATTGACGTGCTCTTCTGGATGACCATGAATTCTCTGGGAACAGCCGTGACAACATTTGCCGGACAAAACTACGGTGTAGGGCGGTATGACAGAGTCAGAAGATCTGCCAGAGAAGGGGCGCTTATAGCACTTATATTAACAATTCCGCTGAGCACTTTCCTGTGTGTGTTCGGGGAGTTTATATTAAGGATATTTGTTAAGAATGAAGAGGTAATCAGGATCGGATTCCAGATGATAAAATTCCTGGCTCCGTTTTACGTGATATATATCGGTGTTGAGATTTTCTCGGGAGTTCTAAGAGGCATGGGAGATGCTCTTTTCCCGATGATCATTACCATGAGTGGTGTATGTGTCCTCAGGGTTTTGTGGATACTGTTTGCGTTCCCTATGAACAGGACGCTGGAGATGGTGGAGATTAGCTATCCCATTACGTGGGCTGTGACATCGATGCTGTATCTGGTGTACTACAATATTTTTATTCGGAAACATAAGATTATCTAAGAGAAGTGAATCACTTCTCTGATTTCATAAAAAGACCAAGGGAATTGCGTCCCTTGGTCTTTGTTTTAATTCCCTGCTGCTACGTTCTCGGGAACCTGGTCAACCACGGTCTCCTGAGCCGGCTGCTCAGCCGGAGCTCCTTCGCCTGCTGCAGCAGCTGCTGCGGCAGCTGCATCCTGGAGAAGTTGCCATTCACCCTGGATGATGCCTTCGATGCCCTCCTGCTGCATGTATTCGGGAGTGTGACGACACTGGTTCAGCACCGTAACGGTTTCGCCGTTTTCATTGGTAGTAGTTGTATATGCCGAATTACCCGGCGTGTAATTTACAAAGCCTGACTGAAGTGCCGGTGGAACTTCAGGTGTAAGTTCGAATACGCCCTGTGCCTTGAAAGGACATTGCTCGGTAGCAGGAAGTCCGTCGAGAGCACATATTGTTCCGCCGTAATGTACATCGCAGCTCTCTGTGGGAACTGTACCTTCCTCAAAGTATTCGGAGATGAGAGTTCCGTCGCAAAGGCCTGCAATAGGCTGTTTTCCAGATCTTGCACAAACTGTTGCAGATACGATTCCGCTCGGGGTGGTGAAGGAGGAGTAAGGAAGGTCCTTGTGAACCTGTTCCATAACCTTTCTCCACATGGTCTTTGCAAGGTTCTTCTCTGCTGAAACAGTCATCTTGGCGTTGTTGTCATAACCTGCCCAGGTTGTTGCCGTGTAGTAGTTGGTGTAACCTGCAAACCAAACGTCGTTGTAATCTGAGGTTGTACCTGTCTTACCTGCTATGGCTGTGGTTCCGAAGTTTACAGAACCACCGGTACCACTGGTAACAACGTCCTGCATTGCACTTGTCAGAAGGAAAGCGGTTGTCTCTTTTAAAACACGCTTTGATTCCGGCAGGGTATTATCTAAGATAACATTTCCATCGTGATCAACAATCTTGGTATAGAGTTTGGGCTTAATGTATACACCGCCGTTGGCGATTGAAGCATAAGCTGCATTCAGCTCAAAGTTCTTAACACCCTTGGTAAGTCCGCCCAGAGCCGTTGACTGCTGGATATCGGAGAAGATCTGTCCGTTGATCTCTTCTTTTTCTACAAGGGTTGTGAATCCGAAGTTCTTAAGGTAATCAAAACCAAGCTGAGGAGTGATGAGCGTAAGGGCCTCAACTGCGATTACGTTCATGGAATCCCTGATGGCCGATCTTACTGTGTTAAGACCTCTGTAGGATGAACCCCACCAGTTTCTTACAAGTGTTCCGTTGGCATAGGCAAACGGAGCATCATTAAATACTGTGGCAAGAGTAAGTCCTGCACTGTCGATACCGGGAGCATAGGTTGAAAGAACCTTGTAGGTTGAACCCGGCTGACGGTAGGAGTCGGTAGCACGGTTGAGGGTACGGCTGGCAGTCTTTTGACCACGGCCGCCCACCATGGCAACGATATAACCTGTGGACTGTTCCTCAACAGTGATTGAAACCTGTGGCTGAGGAGTCAGTGTTATCTTCTCGCCCAGAACCTCATCGCCTTCGTTCATGACTACGGACTTGTATTCCTCAATAGCAGCTTCTGCTGACTCATGGGAGTCGTAGATCATGTTAAAAGAGCTCTTCTGCTGCTTAAAGTATGACTGGAACATCTCACTGCTGTGATTGGTCACGGTTCCGTCAGGAGCCTGTACTGAAAGCTCGTAAGCAAGAAGGTACTTGGTGCCTTCAGGGTAATTGCTCTCATCCTGGAATACGGAATCACAGATTCTCTGGATTTCCGGATCCTGTGTTGAATAAATCTTAAGACCGCCACTGTAGAGAAGTGTGTAGGCCTGAGTCTCGTTGTAGCCTGCTGCAATAAGATCAGCGATTACGTCGTTGGTAAGAGCATCTACAAAGTAGGAGTTGATGGTTGAATCTCCGCCTGTCTCCTGATTGACGTTCTGGATCCTTGAATATACATCATCTGCAAGAGCAGTGTCATACTCGATCTGGGTGATGAACTTGTGCTTGAGCATGTTGTTAAGGACCTTGGTACGACGCTCGGCGTTCTTTTCGGGATGGGTGATGGGGTTAAACCTGCTCGGATTCTGAGTGATGGCAGCAATTACTGCGCACTCTGAAAGGGTAAGGTCTGAAACAGGCTTGTTGAAATATCTAAGTGATGCAGCCTGTACACCCAGTGTATTCTGGCCAAGGTTGATGGTGTTCATGTAGTTGAGAAGGATATCCTCCTTGGACATTCTCTTCTCAAGCTGAACGGCCAGGTACTGTTCCTGAATCTTACGTTTTACACTCTGCAAAAATGTTTCGTCTGTCCATCCGGAGAATACGCTGTTCTTTAAGAGCTGCTGGGTAATAGTAGAAGCACCCTGTGAAAAATCACGAGTTGTGATTCCTACGTAAGCAGCACGGATAATACCCTGGATATCAATACCGTTGTGCTCATAGAATCGCTCATCCTCGATTGCAACGAAGGCTTTTGAAAGCAGCTCAGGTATCATGTCCCCTGTGACCGGGATACGGTTTGAATCTGTTGATACGAGCTTTGCAATCTGATTGCCGTCGGTGTCATAGACGAAGGTTGAAAAACCTCTCGGTGTAACATCAATATTTGAAATATCCGGAGCGTTGTCCCTGATTCCGTTGAAAACACCGATTCCCGCACTTGATCCTATAATTACTACTCCAAGGATCAGCGCCAGCATAATATAAAAACCGAAAAGACTGAATTTCTTTCCCCATTTGTCGGTACCGGAACTCAGCGCTCTTGCCTGCTGAACGATACCTCTTTTACCGTAGTTCATATACTTTCCTCGCATATTTTTAAAACTATTAAACCAATCTATTATATCACATACAAAAGAATCGGCAAAATTTTGACCCCCGGGGACGGAGTCAGAGGTTCAAAATATGGTATACTCACTTATATGAGCAGAGAATCTTATAAAGTCATAACTAAAGATGGAGTCGGCGAGATCGTCGAGAAAAAGTCCCGATTCATCGGCGCGGTTTACAATGTAGAAACCACAGAAGAGGCCGAAGCCAAGATCGCGGAAATATCCAAGAAGTACTGGGATGCGAGGCACAACTGCTATGCCTATGTGATAGGAGAAAACAGTGAGATCTCAAAGTGCAGCGATAACGGCGAACCTTCGGGAACAGCAGGAAAGCCTATCCTTGAAGTCATAAACGGAGCAGGGATCACTAATGCCCTGATAATAGTTACAAGATATTTCGGAGGAGTACTACTTGGAACGGGAGGGCTGGTGCGTGCCTACACTCAGGCAGCACAGGCGGCACTTGCAGATGCTGAGGTGGGGGAAAAGGTCTTTTCCCAAAAGCTCACACTGACCGTTGGCTACAATATGATAAACAACGTCCAGTATTATCTGGGACAGAATGATATAGCTATTGCCGATTCAAGATACGAAGCCGATGTTTCTTTTGATATATGCGTAAAAGAGTCTGACCTTGAGACAATAAAAAATGGCCTTACGCAGAAGTGCGAAGGCCAGATCACCATTACCGAAGGCGACAAGGGCTACTACATATTATAAAAAGAAAAACGCAAGAACCGAATCATTTCGGTCCTTGCGTTTGTTATTATCAGTTGTTCTTTTTAAAGCCTGCTCTCTTACGAAGTGTAGGATCAAGAATTCTCTTACGGATTCTGAGGCTTGTAGGTGTTACCTCAAGGAGCTCGTCGTTGTCGATGAACTCGATGCACTGCTCAAGGCTCATTACACGAGGTGGAACGAGACGAAGTGCTTCATCGGATGCAGATGTTCTTGTGTTTGTGAGGTGCTTGGTCTTGCAGACGTTAACCTCAACATCCTCGCCCTTTCCGCTGGTTCCGATGACCATTCCTGAGTATACCTTGTCACCTGGCTTGATAAAGAGCTGTCCACGGTCCTGAGCATTGAAAAGACCGTATGCAGTTGCTTCACCGTTCTCGAATGCGATAAGGGATCCTGTCTTACGATAGTTCATATCTCCCTTGTAAGGTGCATATCCGTCGAAGATTGTATTGATGATTCCGTTACCCTTTGTATCTGTCATGAACTCACCACGATATCCGATAAGTCCACGGGAAGGAATGCTGAACTCGATTCTTGTGTAGCCACCGTTTCCGGCACCCATGTTGACAAGCTCACCCTTTCTCTCGCCGAGCTTCTGGATAACGCTTCCTGAGAACTCGTCGGGAACGTCGATGTAGCACTTCTCCATAGGCTCAAGCTTGTGGCCCTGCTCGTCTGTGTGGTAGATAACCTCGGCCTTACTTACTGCAAACTCAAAGCCTTCACGACGCATGGTCTCGATAAGAACTGAAAGGTGAAGCTCACCTCTTCCTGAAACCTTGAAGGTCTCTGTTGTCTCTGTGTCCTCAACTCTGAGGGATACGTCTGTGTTGAGCTCCTTGTAGAGTCTGTCACGAAGGTGACGGCTGGTTACGTACTTACCTTCCTGTCCTGCAAGAGGAGAGTCATTAACAATGAAGTTCATTGAAATTGTAGGCTCTGAGATCTTCTGGAAAGGAATTGCAACCTGATTATCAACTGAGCAAAGTGTATCACCGATCTTAAGATCCTCGATACCTGAGATGGCAACGATGGAACCGATCTTGGCTTCCTGAACCTCAACTCTTCCAAGTCCGTCGTACTCATAGAGCTTACCAATCTTGGTCTTAACGCGGCGCTCAGGGTCGTGGTGGTTTACAACAACGACTTCCTGGTTAACCTTAACAACACCGTTGTCTACCTTACCTACACCGATACGTCCAACGTACTCGTTGTAGTCGATGGTGCTGATAAGTACCTGTGTGCTGGCCTCAGGATCGCCTACAGGAGCAGGAATGTAGTTGATGATAGTATCGAGAAGAGGCTTCATATCTGTGCCTGCCTCATCAAGGCTAAGTGAAGATGTACCTGCCTTGGCTGATGCAAATACAAATGGGCAGTCGAGCTGCTTGTCATCAGCGCCAAGGTCCATGAGAAGCTCAAGAACCTCATCGATAACATCGTTAGGTCTTGCCTCGGGCCTGTCGATCTTGTTGATACATACGATAACGGGAAGTCCAAGTTCCATGGCCTTTCCAAGAACGAACTTGGTCTGGGGCATAGGACCCTCGAAAGCGTCAACTACAAGGATAACGCCGTTAACCATCTTAAGTACACGCTCAACCTCTCCGCCGAAATCAGCATGGCCGGGAGTGTCGATGATGTTGATCTTGATATCTTTGTATGTGATAGCTGTATTCTTAGACATGATGGTGATTCCACGCTCTTTCTCAATATCGCCGGAATCCATAACACGCTCAACAACCTCCTGGCCTTCACGGAAGATTCCGCTCTGACGAAGAAGCCCGTCTACAAGAGTTGTCTTACCATGGTCTACGTGAGCAATGATCGCAACGTTTCTAACATCATTTCTAGTCTGCTTCATAAATCTTTTGTCTCCTTAATATAGAAAAAACACATCCATTTCAAACTAAGGAATTATAGCACGCGTATATTACATGTTCAACATAAAAATTTCACAGAAAACAAGGGCCTTTTGTGATAAAATTAAGCATGGTTGCGCAAAAAGTGACTAATTTGTTATGGAAAAGGGGAAAAAATGAAGGCGAAATTTTCAACATATTTAAATGATATCGCGCCTGGTTTGAAAGACCTTATAGCAGAACTTGAAAAGAGCTATGACTATGTAAGCGTTCTTTCAACGGATTCCGTTGGCTTTAATGTCAGGGTTTCACAGCGCGTTAAGTCCGTGAGCGGATCGACACTTACCACTGAGAGAGGAAACGTAATCAGGGTTTACAAAGACGGCCTTTACAGCGAATTCTCTTTTAACAGATTTGATCCTGAGAGGGCAAAAGACATGGTGGCTGAAGTGAGGGGCGTTCTTGATGCCCAGCTGTCCGTCCTTAAGGCAACACAGTCTAAAATCTACAACACTCCCAAGCTCGATGATGAAAAGCAGGAGCTCTTTGTGGAGATGGAGACCGGCTCGCTTCCTGAGGAGACAGATCTTTCAGCCCTGGTTGACAAGCTCCAGAAATTCAGCGACGAAGGCGTAGCGCTTTCCGATGAAGTCATCGACTGCAACTGCGTGGCTCAGTCAACCCACATCTGCAAGATGTTCCTTACAGCCAACAAGGATCTTCGCCAGAGCTATGTCTATTCGGAGGGAGCTGTATTCATGATCGGCGCAAGGGATGGCAAGAGTGACCAGTCCTTCAGCGGAATCTCTGACAGGCTGGGACCTGAGATCTTTGACGGAATGGGAGAGGTGGTAAAAGAGAGCTTTAGAGGACTTAATGATACTCTGGGCGCCGACCACGTAATACCCGGCGAGTACGAGATCATCACAACACCCGAGATCTCCGGACTCATTGCCCACGAGGCTTTTGGCCACGGCGTTGAGATGGATATGTTTGTTAAAAAGAGAGCTCTCGGAGCAGAATATTTAGGCAAGAGAGTCGGATCAGACATTGTTACCATGCATGAGGGTGCAAAGTGCGTAAGAGACGTTACCAGCTACGCCTTTGATGACGAGGGAACTCCTGCAGGTGACGTTGTAGAGATCGACAAGGGAATCTTAAAGACCGGTGTTTGCGATGCTCTCGCAGCACTCCGGCTCGGAACAAAGCCTACAGGAAACGGCAAGAGAGAGAACTTCGAGCACAAGGTTTACACCAGAATGACCAACACTATGTTTGATCCCGGAACTTCCACCAAAGAAGAGATGATAAAGAGCGTCAAGAAGGGTTATCTTCTTGACGGAATGGATTCAGGCATGGAGGATCCCAAGCACTGGGGAATTCAGTGTATCGTGGCAAGAGGATACGAGATCATTGACGGCAAGCTCACAGGCAAGGTTGTTTCACCTGTTATCATGACCGGATATGTGCCTGATCTTCTGGGCTCAATTTCCATGGCCAGCACAGACTACGAATCCCATGGAAACGGCGCCTGCGGTAAAGGACACAAGGAATGGGTAAAGACCGTTGACGGAGGCCCATATCTTAAAGCCGTAGCGAAACTTGGATAAAAGGGGAAACAGATAATGACAGATAGAATAATTGAACTTTTAAAAGCTCAGGGTGTTGATGCCTTTGAAGTTACAGATAAATGTACCAGCGCCTGGGAGTTTTACTTTATAAAGCATGAGCTTGACCAGAACAGAGTCCGTGACGTTGAGCATATCAATGTCACAGTTTACAGAAAGCTTGAGGATGGGAAATTTCTTGGAAGCGCAACTCAGGAGATATCTCCAACAGCATCGGAAGAGGAAGCAAAAAAGATAATAGCCGATCTCTACGAGAGAGCCCAATATGTAAAGAACCCATACTACGAGCTCAACAAAAAGAAGGTAGAAGGCGGCGGAGAGAAGTTTGATCCCGCGCAGATGGCCAGGGACTTCATCGAAGCTATGCAGCAAATTCCCGAGACTTCAGGCGAGGACATAAACTCCTACGAGATCTTTGCAGAGAGCAACACCAGAAGATACGTTAACTCAGAGGGCATTGATGTCACAGTCAGCTATCCCAGTTCGACGGTAGAAGTCGTTGTAAACGCAAGGAACGATAAGCACGAGATTGAGCTCTATCGCATGTACACTTCAGGAACCTGCGACAAGGACAATCTGGTAAAAGAAATCTCGAAGACCTTAAGTTTTGGTAAGGACAGACTAATAACGGTTCCTACACCTGCACTGGATAAAGCAACAGTTCTTTTTACAACTGCTGATGCGGTAGAAATCTTCAAGTGGTTTGCCATGAAGATGCACGCAGCATTTAAATACCGCGGATACTCAGACTGGGAGAAGGGTAAAGCCATCTGCGAAAATGTAGAAGGCGATACTTTCACCATCAAGGCGGTAAAAGAGCTTCCCAATTCCTCATATAATGCACCGGTAGATTCTCAGGGTGCCGAGATACGCGACATGTATATCCTAAAGGAAAATGTTCCGGAGAACTTCTGGGGAGATGCTCAGTTTCGCTACTACCTCGGCGTTCCGGATTCCTTCATAGCAAGTAACTTCGCTGCAGAAGGTGGATCACTTTCAGAGAGTGAACTTAGGAGCGGCAACTACCTTGAACCGGTTGAGTTCTCAGACTTTAGCGTGGACCCGATAACAGGAGACATCGCAGGAGAGATAAGACTTGCTTACTGGCATGAGGGAGATAAGGTAACACCTGTAAGCGGAGGCTCTGTTTCGGGAACTCTTACAGATCTTATCAGGAATGTAAGACTTTCAAAAGAACTTAAGCAGTATGACACAACTCTTATTCCAAGTGCCGTAAAGATAGAAGGCGTCACTGTTACAGGAGCTTAAGGCCGATCATTTAATGCTGACTTTATGGTAAAAAGTGCCTATGTATTGACAGGTTATTGACCTGCGTTGTACTATTTAAAAAACACATAAGACATTAGATAGAGGTTGCATATTTAATGAGTAACTTCGCGGATGCTACAGGAGCAGATGAAACGAAGTGGAAGGTGAATATGCCGAAAGGTTCAGTGACCTGCAAACTGAATGCTTGGGCATACAGTTAAGAGCTGTATGACTGTCATCGCAAGATGGGGCGCTATCAATAAGCTTAATCATTATGGCTATTTTTTGTTAGGCTTTTGGCGGCTCATCAGAATCTCTGATGAGCCTTTCTTTATCTAATCAGTGCTAAGAAGGAGGAAAACATGGCTATATTTAAGGGAGCGGGAGTTGCCATCGCGACTCCATTCAAAGAAAATGGAGAGGTTAATTACGAGGAGTTCGAAAAGCTTATAGAATTCCAGATCGCAAACGGAACAGATGCCATCATCGTCTGCGGAACCACAGGCGAGGCAGCGACCATGTCAGAAAAAGAACACATGGACGTAGTTAAGTTCTGTATCGACAAGGTGGCAAAGAGAATCCCTGTCATTGCCGGAACAGGTTCTAACTGCACAGAGACAGCAATCGAGCTTTCAAAGCTTGCCGAGGAGTACGGAGCAGACGGCGTTCTGCAGGTGACTCCATATTACAACAAGGCTACTCAGGGCGGACTTATTGCTCACTTCTCAGCCATTGCAGATGCTATAAATATTCCGATCATTCTTTACAACGTGCCCAGCAGAACAGGATGCAACATCCTTCCTGAGACAGCTGTCAAACTTGCAAAAGAGCACAAGAACATCGTCGGCATCAAGGATGCAACAGGAAATATTTCCCAGACCATCAAGATGATGCAGCTGGCAGAGGGCGCCATCGACCTCTATTCAGGTGATGATGACCAGATCGTTCCAATCATGTCAGTTGGCGGACTTGGAGTAATCTCAGTTCTTTCAAACGTTGCACCAAGACAGACACACGAGATCTGCCAGAAGTGCCTTGAAGGCGATTTTGCCACAGCCCGTGAGCTTCAGTTCAAGGCTTATCCTCTGGTAAAAGCTCTTTTCTCAGAAGTTAATCCTATCCCCGTTAAGTCAGCACTTAAGATGATCGGATTTAACGCAGGACCGCTTCGCCTTCCTCTCACAGAGATGGAACCACAGAATCAGGAGAAGCTTAAGGAAGAGATGATAAAGTTCGGCCTGGAGGTTAAGTGATGGTAAAAATGATAATGCACGGCTGTAACGGCCGTATGGGTCATGTGATCGTAGATCTTTGCAAGGAAGATCAGGATATTCAGATAGTTGCAGGTGTAGATGCTTTTGGTGAGAATACTTACGATTTTCCTGTATTTAAGAGCCTTTCAGAGTGCAATATAGAAGCAGATGTAATCGTTGATTTCTCTAATGCATCAGCAGTGGACGGACTTCTTGACTACTGCACAGCCAAGAGCATTCCTGTAGTTCTCTGTTCAACAGGCCTTTCACCTGAGCAGCTTGATAAGGTAAAAGAGGCTTCATCCAAGGTTGCTGTTCTTAAGTCAGCTAACATGTCTGTAGGTGTAAATGCACTTATCAAAGTGCTTAAGGAGGTTTCTCCTCTCTTTGCAGCAGCAGGCTTTGATATTGAAATCGTAGAGAAGCACCACAACCAGAAGCTTGATGCTCCTTCGGGAACAGCTATTGCTCTGGCTGATTCAATCAATGAGTCTTTAAATAATGAGTATGAATATGTTAACGACAGAAGCACCAGAAGAGAAAAACGCCCTGTAAAAGAGATCGGAATCTCTGCAGTCCGCGGCGGAACCATCGTTGGAGATCACGATGTAATCTTTGCAGGTCACGATGAAGTCGTAACTCTTTCTCACAGAGCATATTCAAGAGCTATTTTTGGTAAAGGTGCCATTCAGGCAGCCAAGTTCCTGGCAGGAAAGAGCGCAGGAATGTACGATATGAGCGATGTACTTCAGTGAGGTTTGTGATACATGAGATTCAGGCCCTGTATTGATATTCACAACGGCAAAGTTAAACAGATAGTCGGATCAAGTCTGCAAGATGCAGGAGATAGTGCTTCTGAGAATTTCGTGTCTGCAAGAGGCGCTGATTATTACGCCAGAATGTACAAGGAACTGGGACTGTTCGGAGGCCATATCATTCTGCTTAATCCCAAGGGAAGTCCTTTCTATGAGATGACAAGGAAACAGGGGATATCGGCACTTATGGCTACTCCCGGGCTTTTGCAGATTGGCGGAGGTATTACAGATGAAAACGCCTCAGAGTTTATAGAAGCCGGGGCTTCACATGTAATAGTCACTTCTTTTGTATTTAAGAATGGCCGTATCAATAAGACTAATCTTAAAAAGCTGGTAAAGGCAGTAGGAAAAGAGAGACTGGTTTTGGATCTCTCCTGTAAGAAAGTGGAAGAGGATTACTTTGTAGTCACTGACAGATGGCAGAAACTCACTGATGTTAAGCTTGATGCAGCCACCATGGATGATCTTTCGGACTACTGCGATGAATTTCTTATTCATGCAGCAGATGTGGAAGGTAAACAGAAAGGCATAGAAGAAAACGTAGCAAAGATCCTTGGGCAATGGGCTAAGAAGCCTGTAACCTACGCAGGTGGAATAAAGAGCTGCAGCGATATTGAGCTTTTGAAAAAGCTTGGAAACGGAAAGGTTGATGCCACAGTGGGAAGTGCGCTGGATATCTTCGGCGGAAGCCTTAAGATAAAAGAAGTAATAGAAGCCTGTAAATAAAAAATATTGGAGAACTCAAAAGAACCATCTGGTCTACACCAGATGGTTCTTATGATTAATCATTGTTACAATATTGCAAATTCAAAATAAATCTATTTTAGAATAAGGCACCTTGTAGTCTGATTAAATGCTTTAGTTACGTTGAATTAAAGCTTGTTTACGTTTACGGCCTGAGGTCCCTTTTCGCCCTGGATTACATCATACTCTACAGAAGCGCCCTCTTCGAGAGACTTGAAACCTTCCATGTTGAGTCCTGAATAATGTACGAATACATCATTTCCAGC
>JAGBMP010000099.1 GCA_017634825.1 Butyrivibrio sp. | reverse complement strand
GGATCTTTCAGGATTTACTCTGGATGGAGGAGAGCCTGAGGAACATAATCTTGAGACAGCACCTGAAGCAGCACCTGAAGCTGCCCCGGAAGAAGCTGATGCACCACCCATAGAAATCGACTTGAATTCATTTTTGGAATCGCCCGATGATACAGGCAGTGATGAAAAGAGCGCAGAAGCACCTGCAGCTGATGCACCTGCCGTAGATAGCGGTGATGTTTCCCTGGATGCTATATCTGAGGATGATTTTAATCTGGAAACCTTAGAGGCCAGCCTTGATAATCTTCTTGGGGCTGATGAAGGAGATACAAGCGCTACCGACGGAGAAGTAGCTGCGCTTGCTGAAGTAGCTGAATCCAACGCCGCTGCCGGTGAGGAATCAGGCGGTGAAGAAGTATCCATGCAGGATCTTGATGCTCTTATGAACTCTCTCGCAAATGATGAGATTGAAGACATAGAGAGCACAGCTGCCAAGGACGAAGAGACAGGACATGCAGAGGAATCTGAGATTCCTAAGGAAGATATACTTGATGCGCTGACAGAGGATGGCTTTGGTGATGAAGGAGCCGGAGAGCCGTCTCTTGAAGAACTTGCATCAATACCCGAGAGGAGTAAGGATGACTCCGGAGAAGAGGGTGAAAAGCCCTCAAAAGGTAAGAAAAAGAAAGATAAGAAGGGCGATAAAGGCGATAAAGAAAAGAAGGCCGGCTTTTTTGCAAGACTGTTACAGGCTCTTACTAAAGAGGATGAAGAAACCGAGAATGAGGGCCTTGCAAGCCTGACTGAGGAAAACCAGCAGGTGCTTGATGAGCTTGGCGAAGGCGGAGCTCCAAAGGGCAAGAAAAAGAAAGAAAAGAAGGAAAAGAAGCCCAAAGAGAAGAAACCAAAGAAGGAAAAGCCACCGAAGGAAAAGAAGCCTCCGAAACCCAAGAAGGAGAAAAAGCCAAAGCCTCCTAAGGAACCGGGAGCTCCTGAAAAGGCTATTTCACCTAAGAAGATTGCTATTTCCGGAATATTTGCAGCGAGCCTTGGTATCCTCATTATGATACCTGCTCTTGTCCTTCCTGACAGGATTGCTTCAGAGAGAGCAGAGACAGCGTATACCCACAGAGAATATACCACAGCCTACAAGATGCTCTACGGAAAAGATATGACGGAGAAGGAGACTGTTATCTATGAGCAGTCAAGAGTTCTTGCCTGGGCACAGAGGTATCTCGACGGATATGACAATTACACCGCTATGAATATGAAGGAAGAAGCGCTTGATATGCTTCTTATGGCCAAGAGGAATAAGGAAGTTCTTTTAGCGGAAGCTGAAAAGTATAGTGTTGAAATTGAAGTTAAGAGCGTGTACGATAGTATAGAATCGTTGCTTTCAGAGAGTTATGGTCTGTCAGAGGCAGACGTTGAGGAGATTAACTCGATCAAGAAGGATAGAGATTATACTATCAGGCTCATGGAGATTGTAGGAACTCTGGAGTCTTAACTGCTTTGAGGCATCGATACCTGGGAAGGGAGAAGATGCCAGTGGTAGCAATTATCGACTATGATGCAGGAAATATAAAGAGTGTGGAGAAGGCCTTCCAGTATCTTGGGGCTGACACAGAAGTTACCAGAGATTCTGAAACTATCTTCAGAGCAGACCATGTAGTTCTTCCGGGAGTCGGCGCTTTTGGCGATGCCATGAGCCGTATCAGGGAGTATGGTCTTGAGAACATAATAAATGAAGTTGTAAAAAAGGGAGTCCCCTTTTTGGGTATATGCCTGGGTCAGCAGCTTTTATTCGATTCCAGTAAGGAGTCGGAGGGAGCTCGTGGCCTGGGCATTTTGCGTGGTGAGATAATAGATATTCCGGATAAGGATGATACGGGAAATTCCTACAAGATTCCGCAGATTGGCTGGAATAGTCTTAAGATAACAGAAGGCGCAAGGCTCTTTAAAGGGATTTCAGGTGAACCTTATGTATATTTTGTTCACTCATACTATCTGAAGGCTGCAGACAGATCCATTGTAGCAGCTACTACAGACTATTCGGTAACAATAGATGCCTCTGTAGAGTGCGGAAATGTCTTTGCCTGTCAGTTCCATCCTGAGAAGAGCGCAGATGTTGGAATGCAGATACTGGATAACTTTTTACACATATAGGAGCAAAAAGTATGCTTACAAAGAGAATAATTCCCTGCCTTGATGTAAACAACGGCAGGGTTGTAAAGGGAATAAATTTCGTAAATCTTAAGGATGCAGGAGATCCGGTATCTGTTGGTGAAGCCTATTCCAAGGCAGGAGCCGATGAGCTGGTTTTCCTCGATATCACTGCTTCCAATGAGAGAAGAGCTACCGTAGCCGACATGGTAAGGGAAGTGGCCAAAAAGGTCTTTATCCCGTTTACCGTTGGTGGAGGAATCAGGACTGTTGATGATGTCAGGGCAATCCTCAGAGAAGGCGCCGATAAGGTAGCTGTCAATTCTGCTGCCATAGACAGACCGGAGCTTATTGCAGAGGCTGCGGAGAAGTTCGGAAGCCAATGCGTTGTCCTTGCCATCGATGCCAAGAGGCGAGAGGACGGAAATAGCTGGAGCGTGTATAAATTCGGCGGAAGAATAGATATGGGTCTTGATGCCGTAGAATGGGCTAAAAAGGGCGTAGAGCTTGGAGCAGGCGAGATTCTTCTCACAAGTATGGACTGCGACGGAACCAAAAACGGATATGATATAGAGCTTACCAGAGCTGTAGCAGATGCAGTTTCTGTACCGGTTATAGCTTCCGGCGGAGCAGGAGAACTGTCGCACTTTTATGATGCACTTACAGAGGGCGGAGCTGACGCGGCTCTTGCTGCATCTCTTTTCCATTATAAAGAGCTTGAGATCAATCAGGTAAAAGAGTACCTCGCAGGGAAAGGAGTTCCGGTCAGATGGGGATGATAGAAGGCGACTGGCTTGAAGCGGTTGGAGACGAGTTTAAAAAGCCATATTATAAGAACCTTTATGAATTTGTAAAAAATGAATACAGCACACATGTGGTATATCCACCATCTGAAGATATATTCAATGCTCTGCATTTTACGCCTCTTAAGGACGTGAAGGTACTGATACTTGGTCAGGATCCGTATCATGAGCCCGGTCAGGCCCACGGACTGTCATTTTCCGTGCTCCCGGGTAAGGCTGATACACCACCGTCACTTCAGAATATATATAAAGAGCTTAATGACGACCTGGGCTGTTATATACCTAATAACGGATATCTTAAGAAATGGGCCGACCAGGGTGTCCTTATGCTGAACACTGTTCTGACGGTCAGAGCACATGCTGCAGGTTCCCATCAGGGAAAAGGGTGGGAACAGTTTACGGACGCCATAATCCGGGCTGTTAATAAGAAAGACGAGCCTGTTGTTTATATGCTCTGGGGAAGACCTGCACAGATGAAGAGATCAATGCTCAATAACCCAAAGCACCTGGTCCTTACAGCACCTCATCCAAGCCCTTTATCTGCCTACAGAGGATTCTTTGGCTGCAAGCATTTCAGTCAGGCCAACGAGTTCCTGAAAGCTAATGGTGTTGAGCCAATTGACTGGCAGATAGAGAATATTTAAGTTTACTCTTGCAATATAGCACACCAACGTGTTAAAGTTTGAGGTAAGTTTTTATTGTTATAGTACCAGGAGGATATTATGAAAAAACCTTTTGTAACCCTGGAGAAAGTCCGGGAGATCGTTAAAACCTACCCAACACCTTTTCACATCTATGACGAAGAGGGTTTTACCAAGAATGCCAAGGCAGTATATGAGGCTTTTTCATGGAATAAGGGATTTAAGGAATACTTCGCTGTAAAGGCAACACCAAACCCAAGACTTATGGAGATATTAAAGAGCCTTGGATGCGGCTTTGACTGTTCATCAATGACAGAGCTTATGCTAAGCAATGCTGTCGGTGCAGCAGGAGAGGACATCATGTTCTCATCAAACGACACTCCTCCGGAGGAGTTCGTATATGCCAATAAGCTGGGCGCAATCATAAATCTTGATGATTTCACTCACATCGATTTTCTTGAAAAGACAATTGGCAAGATCCCTGAGACCATCTCCTGCAGATACAATCCCGGCGGAGTATTCACCATGGCCAATCAGATCATGGATAACCCCGGAGATTCCAAGTACGGAATGACTAAGGATCAGCTCTTTGAGGCTTTCAAGATCCTCAAGGAGAAAGGTGCCAAGAGATTTGGTATTCACGCATTCCTTGCCAGCAATACAGTGACCAACGACTATTATCCGGAGCTTGCCGGACAGCTCTTTGAGCTTGCTGTAGAGCTTCAGAACAAGACAGGTGCCAAGGTGGCATTTATCAACCTCTCAGGTGGAGTAGGCGTTGCATATAAGCCTGACCAGGAGAGCAATGACATCGCTGCAATCGGAAGAGGCGTACGCGAGCAGTTCGAGAAGATCCTCGTTCCGGCAGGAATGGGAGATGTGGCAATCTTTACTGAGATGGGCAGATATATGATGGCTCCTTACGGTGCTCTTGTTACAAAGGCAATCCATGAGAAGCACATCTACAAGGAGTACATCGGTGTTGATGCCTGTGCTGTAAACCTCATGAGACCTGCTATGTACGGCGCATATCACCACATCACCGTTCTTGGCAAAGAGGATGCACCTCTTGATCACGTATATGACGTAACCGGTTCACTTTGTGAGAACAATGATAAATTTGCAATTGAGAGAGCGTTACCTAAGATCGACAAGGGAGATTATCTCTTTATCCACGACACGGGAGCTCACGGATTCTCAATGGGCTACAACTACAACGGCAAGCTCAAGAGCGCAGAACTTCTTCTTAGGAAGGACGGAAGCGTAGAGCTTATCAGAAGAGCCGAGACTCCCAGAGATTATTTTGCTACTTTCGATGGCCTTAAGGTGTATGATAAGTTAAAAGAGATCATGGATAACGAAGGCGTTTGAAATTTATGAAGGTGCATTTAGAACGCATAGAAAAAGAAATCTTCAAATATATCCCGGCACTAATGGGATGCTGGGCAATTCAGCTGCTAATGGGAATTACCGTAAGAAATCCACTTACGGTAGTTCTTTTTGCGTGTATTTATTTCCTGAATAAATGGGTGCTTGGCTCAAAGTACAAAGAAAAGCCACCTGTTTTAATGCTGCTGGGATGGGGAATTTTGCCTACGGCTTTGTCTCTTCTTATAACGCGCCTTGTCTATAGAAGGATCACGGCGCAGTTTTCCAGTGGGATGTTTAAGGCTCTTGCTGTAATCATCATGTGCTGCGGGCTTTTTATCCTGTTTTCGCTCCTGTACATGGCTGTTTGTATTCTCCTTAAGAGAGACAAATTTGAGAAAAAGGTAGTGGAAGAGGATGACGTAAAGTATAAGAAAGCTACCAAAGCTTTGGAAAACAAGGTTTTCCTTGTTACAGCCGCAATTTGCCTTCTGGGATATCTTCCGTATTTTCTCTATGAGTTTCCGGGCATTATGACCGCCGATTCTCTGGTTCAGTATCAGCAGGTTGTTGGAATAACAGGATTCTCTAACCATCATCCGGTAGTCCATACGCTGCTCATAAAGCTCTTTTACCGGATCGGTGTAATGCTGACACAGGATAAGATCGCAGGGATTGCCTGCTACACACAGTTTCAGATGGTGTTTATGTGCCTGTGCAATGCTGCTGCGGTAAGAGAGATTGTCAGGATTGAAGAGCACGTCAATTTAAGGCATATTGTACCGGCTGTCATTTTCTTTGCCTATGTGCCTTTTAATGCCGTATTTGCCGTGACTGTATGGAAGGATGTTCCGTTTGCAGGTCTGGCAGTTCTTTTTGGATGCCTTATTGCGGAGATGTACACCAGAAGGGATACAGGGCTTAAAGTTGCTGATTATATCCTGTTTTTTGTGCTCTCTGTACTTCTGATGCTATTTAGATCCAATGCTTTTTTTGCAATGATACCGTTCATTGTAATATTCGTAGTGCTCTTTAAAAAGCAGCTTGTGCCGGTTCTGGCGACAGCGATATTGTCGATTGCAGTAGTTGTTGTCATCAAAGGACCTGTATTTGATGCCTTCAATGTGGCAAGCCCGGACTTTACTGAGTCTCTTTCCGTGCCACTTCAGCAGGTAGCCAGAGTCCTTGTGGAGGATGGAAATGTCTCAGATGAAGAACTTGCGCTTATCGATGCCGTAATTGACAGAACTTATGTAAAAGAGCTCTATGCAGCAAACTACGCTGATAACATAAAAGAACTCGTAAGAGCCGGCCATCCTGATGTTTTGGAAGCAAATAAGGGTCAGTACCTGGGGCTTTGGTTTAAGCTCTTTTTAAAGAATCCGGGACTGTACGTAAAGGCCTGGTATGACCTTACGGGCGGCTATATCTATCCTGATGTGGCCTACAGCGTAGGAGATGTGGACGGAATCATGTCTAACGATATGGGGCTGTATGCGAGCCCTATAATCGGAGGCAAGTTTATTAAGGTAAAAGAGATCCTTCTTAAACTCGGGGATTTCATGCCTATATACGGAATGCTATTCAGCATCGGTGCATATTTTTGGGGACTTCTGATAACACTTATAGTTGCTGTTAGGAAAAAGAGGAACATCACGATCCACATACTGATGCTCCTTATTGTGGCAACGCTTCTTATTGCATCACCTGTGGTGGACTTCAGATATGGATATGCATACGTGCTTACTATGCCCATCTGGGCAGTGCTTGCGCTTTTTGGAAAAAACAAGGAGAGTGAAGAAAAGTTATGATGGACACTCAGATACAGGAGTTTACAAGGTATCTCAAAAGTGTAAAAAAGACCTCCGATAACACCGTTATTTCCTACAAAAGAGATCTTGAGAGAATGGTCTCTTACATGGAGAGAAGAGGGATAACCGATGTTAAGGACATAACTCAGGACCGTCTTTTGGACTACGCAGGTAGCCTTCAGGATGAGCATTTTGCTGCGTCGTCCATAACAAGGCACTACACCTCGATCAAGGCTTTCTTCCGCTATATGCTTGAGAACGGCAATATTGATGACAACCCTGCAGAGACCTTAAAGAGCCCACAGATAGAGAAGAAGGGACCAAGAGTACTGAGTACGGTAGAAATTGAGGACCTTTTAAGCCAGGACTTTGGCAGCGATGCCAAGGGAATCAGAGACAGAGCAATACTTGAGCTTATGTATGCGACAGGCCTTAAGGCATCGGAAGTTATAGGGCTTAAGCTCTCAAACGTTGACCTTAGCCTTAGCTGTATAAGGATTACTGGAAGTGGCAAGAACGCCAATGAAAGGCTCGTGCCTTACGGCAGGAAAGCCAAGGATGCGCTTGGAAGCTATCTTTTAAAGGCAAGAGCAGAGCTCCTTGAATGTGATGAAGATGACGGGACGGTATTCCTTAACTGCAGCGGAACACCAATGAGCAGACAGGGACTGTGGAAGCTGATAAAGACATATGTTAAGAAGGCAGGGATCAACTCAGATATTACGCCGTTTACTCTAAGGCACTCGTTTGCTGTGCACCTGGTTGATAACGGAGCAGATGTATCATCGGTGCAGGAACTGATGGGATATTCGGAGAGTAATACAATTTCCAGATATATCAAAAAGAAAGATAATTCAAAAGACCCATTTGCCTGGGCAAGAATAAGAAATTAAAAATGAGCCCTGGGGACGGAGTCAGTGGCTCATTTTCAGAATTTTCTGAAAATGAACCCCTGACTCCGTCCCCAGGGCTCATTTTAATGTCATGACAATTCTGCGATATCAAGAAGGAGTCTCTCTGTGTCGTCCCATCCAAGACATGGATCTGTGATGGATTTTCCGTAGATTCCCTCGCCAATCTTCTGGCAGCCTTCCTCAATGTAACTCTCGATCATAACGCCCTTTACAAGCTTCTTGATGTCGGGGTTGTGGTTTCTTGAGTGAAGGACCTCTTTTACAATCCTGATCTGTTCCTTGAACTGCTTGTTGGAGTTGTTGTGGTTGGCATCAATGATGGCAGCCGGATTAACGATTTCTCTCTGTTCATAGAGCTTAAGCAGAAGGCTCAAATCCTCGTAGTGGTAGTTGGGAAGTGACTGACCATGCTTGTTGCTGGAGCCCCTGAGTACGCAGTGTGCAAGAGGATTACCGTTGGTATTAACTTCATAGCCTCTGTAAACGAAGGTGTGAGGCTGCTGTGCTGCATAAACGGAGTTGAGCATAACGCTTAAGGTTCCGCTGGTAGGATTCTTCATTCCGGCAGGAACATCAAAGCCGCTGGCTGTCATTCTGTGCTCCTGGTCCTCAACGCTTCTGGCACCGATGGCCACATAAGAGAGGATATCTGCAACATAGCCCCAGTTCTCGGGGTAGAGCATCTCATCGGCTGCTGTAAGACCGGATTCCTCGATGGCTCTTATCTGCATGTGTCTCATTGCAACAAGACCGGCTCTGAAATCTGTCTTGCCCTCTGGATCGGGCTGAGAGGTGATTCCTTTATAGCCATCGCCCGTTGTACGTGGCTTGTTGGTATAGATTCTGGGGATAAGGATCAGCTTGTCCTTAACCTTATCATTCAATCTGCCAAGGCGTGATACGTAATCGCAGACAGCGTCCTCGTTGTCGGCAGAGCATGGGCCTACAACAACAAGGAACTTGTCGCTCTTTCCTGTGAATACGTCAGCGATCATGGCGTCTCTCTCTTTTTTGAGTGCTGTCAGCTCCTTGCCAAGGGGATACTCATGTCTGATCTCCTCAGGAGTAGGGAGCTTCTGTATATATTCAAAAGACATTTCTATTCCTCCAAATTTAATAGTCGAGTTTCACTATAGCACTTTAAACCGTAAAAGTAAAGCTAATTCTTCATCAGTAATATCATAGAGCGAAGCGACTATTTTATCAATCTCAGCAGGATCCGACTGCATTGTAAGCTCAGAAAGCCTCTTTTGGTCAGCTTCAGGGCACTTTGCGATAGGGAGCATTTCAAGGGCAGAGCGCAGAACCTTCATGTTTCTGAACCTGTGCCTGTAATAAAAGCTCATGACAGAGGAATTCAGGATCGCCATTATGTATCTCGCACTATAACCGCTCATATGCGGAATGATGATATTTGCGCTATTCAGGGAAACAAGCCCTTCTTCATCTAAGGCAATTACCGGCTCATCTGCAATAAATCTGTAAAAGAGCTTTTCCTTTGCCCTATAGAACTTCTCGGGAGCACACTGCTGAAAACTCTCCGGGGTGAATCGCATGTATTTCCTGGCCGGAAGCAGTGAATACTTCGTCAGCTCTTTACCTGTAATAACTGGTTCGTAGCCGACAAGAGCCGTATCGGATAGGAGAGTCTTGTTGGAGCCGGTGACAATGCCAAGGGCAAAGTCTGCATTGCCTTCCAAGGTAAAATGGGGCACTGACTCAATCTTTTTCAAAAGAGCATACTCCGCATCATCGCAGATAAGTTGGAAGCTTGAAGATGCAAGGCGCCCAGAGCCTGCTGTAAAGCTCTTTTTGGTGATGAGTTCAGACTTTTTTGCCTTCGAAAAAGAAACCTCGGTCGTATAGTCTTTAGCTTTTTTGGATGTCTTTTTAAGTGTCAGTATCACGCATGGGCACTGGACCTTATCAAATACCTCACCGAGATAATGGATTGACATAACCTGTGCTTTTCCCAGCATGAGGCTGCGAATGGCCGTGTGGAGCCTGACATCCAGGATCGACTCCGGTAAGAGAAAAGACATTACTCCGTTCTCTGCCAGGCTTTCAAGGCTCTTTTCTATAAATAATGAGAAGGACTCGGGATTCCCAGCGCCGGTATAGGAGACAAAGAGCTCTTTCAGCACCTTTTGCTCATTTTTAGAATATACGAATCCCCAGGGAGGATTGCCAATCATCAGGTCAAAATGTCTGCCTGAATTATTTTTTAAATAATCCTGCAACAAAATGTGACTCTTAATTGTATCTAAATTAGAAGCGGTTCTTATGTTGTATTTAAGGACCAGATTGATCCTGGCTATGGCGACAGCTTCCGGGTCTATATCAGAGCCATAAACGTTCTTTGGTAGCAGACCTTTTGGAAGGCGAAGCAGGAAATTTCCTGTGCCACAGGCGGGATCCATCAGCTTCATATCGGAAGGCAGATCTTTGGGGAACGCTTCATCTACGATCTTGTCCACCACGTAGAAAGGAGTGTAGTAGGAACCGGTGGATTTCTTTTCCTGAAGACGGCGGAGCGAGATATAGAGCATACCCAGGGTATCCTCCCCCTCAATATAATTTAGAGGATACTCGTCCAAAAGAGTGACAGGAAGGGCTTTTGGTGCCTTTCCCAAAAGGGAATCTATAACGCCCGCCGGAATGTCTTTTGACATGCAAAAAGAGCGCGCGTAGGCATGGATAATGTCACGGATGTTGATGTGCTTACCGGTCAGCTCGCCAATAAGAGCCTTTATAATTGGATAATTTGGTGAATTGCTGTCGATGTAGGACTTTGGAATATAGTTTTCGCTATTCCTGGTCTTGTTGCGACGGCTTTTTAAGTATTCGGAAGTGTCAAGGGCTTTGTGAAGGCGCATGATATCAGCCCTTAAAAAGACATAGGGACGCCTTGAGATGCAGGAGAGCTTTCCAAGCTTTACCCAGTTCTTGACGGTAGCTTCTGAAATTCCCAGGATCTCGGAGGCCTTTGATATGCTGATTGTCTCGTTGTCTAAATCTTTTTTGCCCATATTTACATTATTAATGGGCGCAAACAAAAATGCAAGTGCAAAACCAACTCCCATGCTGTATAATGGCATGGTTTGATGTCTAAAGAAATTAAGGGTAGGAAAGTGCAATGAAAAAGGGAAAAGGTCTTTTAACAGGATTATTACTGGTGCTGGTCATGGCAGCCATAATTACAGGGTCGCTGGTTGCGGGATATAAGTTTATCACGACCATTAACAAAGACGCCAAGAGGCGCTTTGAGGAGGTTTCCAAGAATATCGAGTCTGCAAGCAAGGAGAAACTTGGCATTTCATTGGATAAGCATTTGGGCATTGATGAGACGAAGCTCCTGGGATATGAAGAGAAGGAGAAGAGAAACTATCAGGGCGCAAGGATATATGAGTGCAACAGCTATATCTTTAATGACAGGGGAGATGTTCTTACTGACTTTTTTAAGGAGGACAGCTACGGACTTCCTATACGCTTTGATGCTGACAGAAAGTATGCTGTACTTCAGGACAGAGGCGACTGCTATCTGATAGATTCTGATCTTAATTACACCAGGATAGCAAGGGATTGTGCTTACTGCGGAATCAACTTTGAGGGAACATACGCTTTTTATACATCATCTTCAGGAGTTTGTCTCTACGAAATTGAAAATAAGAAGGAAATACAGATAGATGATAGCGGCTTTGATGCCTGCATATCACCTAATGGTAAGATGCTTTGCTATATCAAATATCAAAGCGGCGGAGATACCGGAATATATGTTGCCGGAATCGACAAGGAGCCTGAGTGGATAGATATGACAGATACAGGATTTTTTCATCCTTATGCGGTATCTGATGATGGCAAATATGCTTTCTATGAAGCAAATGATACTTCGATCGGAACAGGACTTATGTGCTCCAACGACGGGGAGAGATATAAACTAAGCAAAAACTATACCAGGACAATTCTTTTTGACAGAAATTGCCAGAAGGTTCTGTTTTACTACGACAAAATGATAAGATATTACGATGTGTTTACCAATTCTGTTGTGGACCTGAGTATAGATGATGATATCAGTGAACTCAAATCCTTCGGCGATTATAACTATGTCCTGAATGATTCCTACTACTCAATGATCCTGGATGCATCGAATTTTGAAGAAAATGTAATTATAACAGGCTATAAGAGCGTATATTGCACAAGGGGTGTGATTCCGGAAGCAGTTCTTTTGGCAAACGACTATTGCAATAACTTTGGCTTGTGCAAGGAAGGACCGGGCTGTGTATTCATTAGAGAGGATGCCATTGTAAAGGCGGTATATTCCGGTGGTGAGGCTTTAGAAACTACACTGTATGAGGACGCAGAACATATTGCCTACGTTTCAATGAATGATGATCTGAGCGAAGGTGTTATGCTCATACGTGAAAAAGTGGAAGACGAATACGTTTATAATATCTACAGCTTAACAGAAGACGGCACAAAAGAGTTTGTGGCTGAATGCGGTAAGGATTATATTGATTCCATTAGGTGGGATAAATTCTTTAAAAAATGCTATTATATAAGTGATGGTAATATTTACAGCTTAAGTATAAAGACCGGTGAAACAAAGCTCATAGCAAGTGATTGTGACTCATTTGACTATGTGTTTTCCAGGGATGCAGTCCCGGGATTTAAGGATAATAGCGGTAAATTGTTCTATATCATCAATGATGAAGTATACGAGCGATAAGGGATTTTTCTCATGAAAAAGCCGTATGGGGGCATAACAAACGTATCTAAATATCTGATGGAGCAATATGGACAGAGAGGAATTCTGGTCAAAAGAGGCAGATCCATCCTCATGAATCAGATGTCCATGGAGCAGATAAGCGGTCGAGTAACAAGGAACTGCTCAGTAGTGGCAGTTACGAGAGTGGTGGATTATTATCGCCAGCAGCTGAAGCTCCCCGGAATTCCTGAGGATATTCATGAGCTTTACAAATTCGTGGAAGAGGTGGCAGAAGCCTACGGCTATACAGATAAGAGAGGAACAATGCCGTTCTTTATCGCGGGTATTACAAGGGAGACCTTTAAGGAGTACGGAGTAAAGGCAAGATGCAGAGGCGTCTACGTCTGGAGCTTTGAAAAACATGTTGTTCGTGAGATATCGGAAGGAAGACCGGTCATCATGAACATCGCAAGGGGGTTCTATAAAGACCACACAATAGTTGTGGCAGGTTACAGCATATGGAAGGTTGGGGATAAGCTCTATCCCATGCTAAGAGTTATAGACGGCTGGAAGAAGGGCATCCACTACATAGATTACGAAGCATTTTCAAAAGATATATCACAGTCAATTTTTGGTTCCTTTAACACCACAAGGATTTCTTAAGAGGGCTTGAAATGAAGAAGAAAACCGGAATTATTTTGGCAGTTGTTCTTTTGCTTGCAGCAGCGATCTGCGCTCTTGTCATTGTGAAAATGAGACCGTCGGGAAGCGCAAATCCTTCAAGGCGCGATGATGCGCAGCTCGCCGGAGCTGTCACGGATGAAGATCTGTCGGCAGTTACGGGAGATGAAGTGACGCTGGCTGCTACACAGACGCCAAAGGATAATACCGGTGGGCTTACAGAGAGCATCGTTGAACAGGATGCCAATAAACCCCTTAGCGATGACGTTGAGACAGTCAGAGAGATCAGCCTCAACGAAGCTGTTGTCATGGGCGAAGGTGATATAGGTACTTTCTACAGCGATGAAGAGTATAAGGATGTTGTTCCGGTAGACATCAGCTCTTTTTCCGCATCAGACATTCCGTCCAAATACGATTCAAGAGATGTAGATGGCAAGAGATATGTAACTCCTGTCAAAGATCAAGGATATTCTTATCTGTGCTGGAGCTTTGCAGCCATGGGCGCCTGCGAGAGCGATATATTAAAGCATCATGAGGACATCGGCTACGAGGATATCAATCTATCCGAGAAGCATCTGGCCTATTACAATATGCACGAAGCTAAGGGATCGCTGGATGGCGGGATTGACGGCGACTACCGCGAGTTTGTAAATGACGTGGGAGAAGCAGATGCATTTGTTGTAGATGCAGATACCGGATATCTTGCCTGCGGAGGTGTTACCAATTTCGTTATAAGTGTTCTGAGCGCCTGGAAGGGCCCTGTTGATGATAAAGACGCAGATTCCTTTAAGAGTCTGTACGGAAGCTATTATCTCTTTACGGATAACACGGATAAGCCTTCGGATGCGTACGGCGGAGATTATCACGTACAGAGCGTGCTTCAGATGCCGTCAAACATTAACAATAATACGCTTATCAAGCAGATGATAATGGAACACGGCGCAGCAACTGTCGGTGTTTGCGCAGACGGTAAGTTCTTCAAGGATCACAGCAGCAATCTCTACTCAACCTTTGGCGGCGAGACTCCGCTGACAGCTGATCATGAAGTTCTGATCATCGGATGGGACGACGATTACAGCGCATCAAACTTTAAGTATACTCCTGAGGGAGACGGTGCGTGGCTCTGCAGAAACAGCTGGGGAGAGGGATCCGGACAAAAAGGCTGCTTTTATCTTTCATATTATGACGAGACCACAGCTATAAGTAATGCTGCTTCCTATGATGTGGCCCTTAAGAGCGATGATAACTGGTATGACAATAACTATCAGGTTGCCGGATTTATTACAAATGCAGTAAGTACGCTGGATGATTCACTTAATACAGCTAAGGCTTATTCGGCAGCGTCAAACCCTTACGGAATGATGTACAAGGCTCATTCTGACGAGGAGCTTAAGGCAATAGGCATCATGGCCTTCGACCTGTACCAGCAGTATGAGATAAGTGTTTATCTTAATCCGGAAGTTACGGATGAGGGAGTCTCTTTTGCAGGAAAAGAGCCTGAGACTACCCAGAAGGTATCGGCGATAAGCGGAGGATACCACTCCTTTGAACTTGAAAAGCCTGTTTCTCTTAAGGCGGGGGATGAGTTCTTTATCCTGATAAGACCCAATACCAAGGGAAGGCTGGTGTTCGAGAAGACAGGAGAGATAATGAGCGATCCATGTTATGATGAGTGGGGTAACCTGACCGGTAACATTCATAACACATATACAGCCAGCGGAAGAAGCTACTATATATCAGATGACGGAAACTACATGGTAAGTCAGGATGACAAGGACTTCTTTGTTAAGGCCTACACCAATAACAAGTAAATAAAGACACTAAAAAAGAAGACTTAGGGAGAGTCTTCTTTTTTAATGGTTTCACAAGATTTTTTTGGGAGGAGGGCAGTTTAATGGGGAGTTAAACTGCCCAGGTATGAAAAAAGTTTTGTTGGGGGAGTGAGAATTTTGTTCTCACAATATATATCGGTGAACTTAGTTTAATCTTTATAGTTGATTTTAGATAAAAATAAACGATATTACGAACATGAATTTGTGCATATTGTAGGAACAAACGTTTGAAATATGTCAAAAAGTATGTTATATTGTGTTTAGAATAAAGAAAGGCACAAGATATATGAACAAGAACGAGAAAGAATTGGAACAGATCAGCACAACAGACAAATTAAAGGCACTTAAAGCTCTTAAGGATGCCGGCCTTCGCGTTGAGATGAGCGGAAGCGGAGTCCCTACTGTTGTATGCGTATCACCACTTGATATTGATAAAGAGATCAAGAATGTAAAGAAGATCCTAAAAGAACTTCGCTACAACGGAAGCTTCGGCGTAAGGGGACCAAGGAAGTCAGACCAGATCTCCACAGAAGAGGTTTCCGAGAAGAAGGAAGATGGTGAAGCAATCCCCGCATAACAAACTTTCCAATAAAAAAGGCACCTGTTAAACAGGTGCCATGATTTTGGGAGGAGGGGTCGATTAGTGGGGAGCCAATCGACCCGGTATGAAAAAAGTTTTGTTGGGGGAGTCAGAAGTATGTTACTTCTGATATGTTATTATCTTACTTGCTAAATTTGGACAAATTATGGACGATTTATAAAGAAAGCATAAAGTAATTCGAAATAATAAATAATTGTCTAACGATATATAGTATAATTTATGATATAACTATAGGACATCATCGATTGCGAGGGGATTTGTATGGACAGGTTTTCTGCAAGAGACATGGGATTTTCGCTAAGTCAGATAACTTCGGGAGATTGCGCTGCTGCAGCTGCAAGAGCTGCTGCTGCGGATCTTATCTTTAAGATCAACAATGAAAATGTAACGATAAATTATTCACACGGTGCTTCAAGGACCTATATGTTGCAGCGCGTAGATAATAAGTGTGACAACGACCAGTCTGAGTATGTGGCCCTGATGGAGGGAGGAATGGCTCCCGATATCAGAGAAAGAGCCAACATTCATGTATGTGTTTCCAGGATCAAAGATATAAATGAAACTGCAGATAACTCTCATATAGACCTTCGCTATCCAAATCTCTTTTTACGAGGCGGAGAAGGCATTGGAACTGCAGCTGTAGATATGAACGGAATAAAGAAAGGCCAGCCTCTTATCGAGAAGGAGTGCAGAGCACTGATATTTGACGCAGTTGCTGATGTGTGCGAGGCTTCAGACGGCTATCAGCTTCTGATGATAACAGTATCCTGTCCTGAGGGAATGATGATCGCTGCCAAGCAGGCGATGGGACAGAGTGCGTTTACCGGCGGAATAACCATCATGGGCAGCTACGGACGCGTTCCTCCGATCCATATGAGGGAGATTTCCAATTCCATCGATGAGCAGATCCGTTTCCAGACGAGGCAGGGCATCAGATCAATTCTGGTAAGTCCCGGAAGATACTGCGCAGACAAGATAAATCAAAGCCTGCATGTTGACCTCAAGACCAGTATTTTCTGCTATAACTTCCCCGGAGAAGCTATTGATGAAGCAGTGGCAGAGGGAGTCCAGAACTTCCTTCTTGTAGGAAATGCAGGTAAGCTGGTTAAACTCGCTGCAGGCATCATGAATACCAATTCATCCGCATCGGATGCAAGAAGAGAGATTTTTGCAGCGCATGTAGCCCTCGTTGGCGGAACTTCCACTCAAGCCAAGACTTTGATGGGCTGTGTAACTGTCGATGAGATGTTATCTCTTTTAGATAAATGGGGACTTCGAGACATGGTTATGCAGAGCATAATGGTTCAGATTGAAAACAGTGTCAGAAGAAGGTGCCATGGCAAGCTGCAGTTTGGAGTTGCACTGTTTTCCGAACAATTCGGGCTCTTGGGCCAGACCT
>JAGBMP010000098.1 GCA_017634825.1 Butyrivibrio sp. | reverse complement strand
TGAAATTCCATAGCCACCCGGACGCGACTTAGTTCACTCAGATAAAAATCGGTCTGAAGCCCAAACAAAAGGACAGATTTTAGTTATATGAAGTCTGTTTTTTTGTTTGGGCTTACACCGATTGTTTACGTTTCGATTTAAGTTACCTCCTACTTGTTGTTTGCGTTGTTGCGTTATATGCCTTATGTGCAATATAATTGCGTGCAATTGTTATTATAATATAGTATCCAAAAAAATCAAGCCCCCGACTTCAAAAAAGTCAGGGGCTCTATAAGCTCTGATATCTTCAGAATCTAGTTCCGCACTTAGGGCAGAAATCAAAGTCTTCCGTTGTCTCATATCCACACTGTCTGCACTTCTTGTATCCGGTAGTAAAGCCTCTGCCCTCCATTACTCTGGTCAGATGGCTCTGCTGAATCTCAACCTCTTCGCCTCTGGCGATAGCCCTTCCGATCTCCGGATCAAGCTCGTAAACCGTTCCGCAGCAGCTGGTCTGCACATAGTAGCGCTTGTTCCACTTGAACGTCGGTATGAAGAATAGCGACAACACCGTGTATGTCATGAACACGTTGAATCGCCCATACTTCCCACAGATAGCGCAGGTCACAAGCTGGTTAAAAGAGAAGTCCTTCCTGCCATCAGTTATTCCCATGATAAAAAACATAACGTCACATTACTCCTATCCTAGATTCCGGCCTTCTTCCTGATCCAGATGTAGCAGGTCGGAAAGAATATCAATCTTGAAATCCAAAAGCAGACATAGGCTAAAACGCCATGCCTGGTGAACAGACCTAGTATTGCGATTGCGAAAAACAAAGCTGATACTATCATTATAATACGCCTTTCCTAAAATGTATGTGACTTAATCATGCTTATCTCTTAAAATGCTCCGGACAGCTTCCCGGACAAAACAATCAGGATGTAAAAGAACAACACCGCCGGTGAATCCCATGTCGCTATTGCAATGATAATGCCGATGATCCATATGATTGCAGACGTGGACTTCTTAGACTTGCGAGGGCCACCCATCTTGCCATAGTAATCCTCGTGCATCACTTCTTCATGAAAATATCTGTCGTCATCATCGTGGATGAAATCATTATTGTTCATTGTATCTGCCTCGCTTATACTTCCACTCTCCGTAAAAGCCTTTTTGATACTTTCTGGGTATTTACTTGGATATTTACTTTGGTAATACTTTGGGTATCTTTATTCTGCCATAAATCAAGTCCGATAAACATACCTTCTAATCCTCTTCTGCCGCCCCCAGATTACGGGGATTGTAGCATGAAATGCCAAAACGTCAAGAACAGAGCAAGTGGGCAAAGAGCGCCCATTCTTGACGTTTTGGCATTTCATGCATTTAGGTCTCTAAGGGGGCCGGCAGAAGGAGAGTACCGGAAGGAATGCGCGCTGAGGCAGGGAGCACCCCTTGTGCAAGTTTTATCTTAGAGTATGGGAGGCCAATTATTGTCCTGAAGGGGAAATTGAAGTGATTCGCAGGGGACTACTGTCCCTGAGCAAAAACTCTATACATACCGTAAGGGAAATTGAAGTGATTAACGGAGCGCTACTGTCCTGGAGCAAAAACTTCATACATACCGTAAGGGAATTTGAAGTGATCCGCGGAGGGCTACTGTCCTAGAGCAAAAACTTCAAATATACCGTAAGGGAAATTGAAGTGATTCACAGGGGGCTACTGTCCTGGAGCAAAAACTCTTAATATACCGTAGCAAAGCTTGAATAGGTGCATGGAGCCTTACTGTCCTAGAACAAAAACTCTTAATATACCGTAGCAATGCATGGATAGGTGCATGGAGCCTTACTGTCCTAGAGCAAAAGCTCTTAATATACCGTAGCAATGCATGGATAGGCGCATGTAGCCTTACTGTCCTAGAACAAAAACTCTTAATATACCGTAGCAAAGCTTGAATAGGCGCAATAAAATGCCACCAAAGAAGTGGACACAGCCAAAATATAGTTTGGCAGTACTTTGAGCAAGTAATCCGGCTTGTGGACACAATACCGGCTGTGCATATATGAATACCGCCCTACCCCACGCAAAAAATGAAGCCCACACTCACGTGGGCTTCATCTCATATCCATATCATCAGCTCATCACCAGGTTCTTCCCTGAAATTCATCTCTCCAGGCTCTCCCCTATTTGTTCATATTTCCGGACTCTTCCCTGAAGCTCTTCTCCCTCTCATTCCTCTCATCTTCCGACTCCCACTTAGGAATAGGAATATCCTTGTGGAGCCTCTCCAGAATAGTATCCAGACTTTCAGGCCTGTGATAATAGAATCCCTGACCAAGCTCGCACCCGGCCTCCAACAGGAACTGCCTCTGCTCATCGGTCTCCATCCCTTCGCAAAGGGTATGGATTCCCAGCTTGTGGGCGACATCGATCATAGCCTTGATTATGACCCTGTTAGCTCCGTTTCTGGAGTCAAGGTTCATCAGAAGGTTCATGTCAAACTTGATGAGATCAATATCAAAATTACTGAAAACGTTGAGGGATGAATATCCGCTTCCG
This sequence comes from Butyrivibrio sp., assembly GCA_017634825.1. Taxonomy (GTDB): domain Bacteria; phylum Bacillota; class Clostridia; order Lachnospirales; family Lachnospiraceae; genus Butyrivibrio. The sequence continues at coordinate 8,770 of JAGBMP010000098.1, read as the reverse complement.
AAATCATCCACCCAAAGCTTGTAGCCATTTTCACGGATCTTGGCCAGCTGCTCATAGAACTTGTCCGTAGCTGTCACCAGTCCCTGTTCTGTGATCTCAATATAAAAGTAACTCTTATCTATGCCATACTTGCTAATATCATACTTATCATAGATCCTGTTGATCTCGCCAACCACATCTATATAGTCAAAATCCTGACGCGAGAAATTAATAGAAACAGGTAAAAGAGGAAGTCCCTCATCATAGCGGATCTTAATCTCTTTACATACCGTTTCAAACATATAAAGATCCATCTCATGCATCAGATGATACTTTTCAAGAGCAGGTATGAAGTAAGCCGGATTTATAAATCCATGCACAGGATCCATCCATCTTGCTAAAGCCTCGAATCCCATGCCATTGCCTGTTTCAATGCGCAGGAAGCACTGGTAAAAGACCTTTATCCAGCCCTCTTCCTTTGCCTTATCGAAATTCTCAATAATGTATCTCTGGTGATTGTAAAGAGTATCATCCTCTTCGGTGTAGAATCTGTAGAACTTATTCAGGTCCTCACCCACAAGTTTATTGGCTCTTACAGCGTGGTCAACGGATTCTTCATGTGTAACGTTCTCATTACCCACAAATATTCCGACATTCAGTCCCGTCGTTGTGCCATAGGCTCTTAATTTGATCTCGGAATTTACCCTCTCAATTTTGCTGATAATATCTTCTTCGCCATGATATTCATCAACAATACCAAAATGATCGGAGAAAATTCTCGAAACCATTGCATGAGGAAACTCAGCAGCAAGAACATTGGCAATAAGTACAAGGAGGTCGTCGCCTCTTTTTATCCCGTATCTCCTGTTATAGGACTGCATGGAATCAATGTCCGCATAAAGAGTCACAGGAGTTCCACCACCTGCAACAATTTCCTGTATCTTTCCATTACCATATTTGTTAGTATAGTTAATGTTTGGCAGATTGGTCAGCGCATCGATATAGAATTCATCATTTTGGAACAGCTTGTACTTATTTGATAATTCCAAAAGACTCTGTTCATGCTTTTGAACGTCGTTGTAAACTATGAAGGCTACATCAGTTCCATCTTCCATGGTCTGCCAATAGCCGATTCCATGCATAAGGTGATAACCGTCATCCAATCTGACTCTGAAAGTAATGTCATAGTCGGTTTTCTTATCAAGAAAATCGAAACTGATCGCCTTAAGCTTTTCTTCCTCCGAAGGATGCACCCTGTCAAACAGGCCTTCTTTCAGCTTGTTGCCGTAATAGCCGTATAGCTCTTCTCTTGATATATTGTTCAGCTCAAGAAAGCCATCAGAAATAACAAGCGGTTCAAATTCACCGCTTGCACCCGGCCCCATTATGATCAATGGAATCCTAAGATTCTCATATGATTTTTTTATTTCATCAGAGAGTTTATGCAACAAACTTTCTCCTCAATAATATAGTCATGCAAATTTATTTTACATTATAACGATAGCAATTACCTAAAATATTGATAAAATATTTCTAAACAACTGCAACACCCCATATTTAAGCCAAAGAAGCGAGGAGATTTTATAAAAGTCTTTTAAGAAGCTGCTCCTTATTCTCAATGAACATCTTAGTTATCCGGTAGCTATCAGTATCCTCATATTCAATCGGGTGAATCTGCCCCTCATCGAAGCTGAGGATCTCCGCCCCGGGTATGCCCAGAAGAATTGGAGAATGCGTAACCATGATAAACTGCGAATCTTCTTTCGCACAGTTCACAATCTCCAGAAGCAGGGTTAATTGTCTTTGCGGAGACAACGCAGCCTCCGGCTCATCCAAAAGATATATACCCTGTCCGCCGAAGTTATCCTGAACCAGCTTCAGAAAGCTCTCTCCATGGGACTTCTCATGATACTGCTGAGGTACACCACCCCATTTGCTGTACTCGACTTCAGCGGAAGCCACGTTGTAAAAGCTCTCTGCCCTCAGGAAATATCCCCATTTAGGCTTTCTGATTCCTCTGGATAGCCTGATGGCATCACACAGCTCTGAGTGTGAATCATATGTAGAGAAGCTGTAGTTTCTGGTTCCGCCTTCCGGATTGAAGCCATAACTTACGGCAATCGCCTCTAACATCGTAGACTTACCACTACCGTTTTCTCCAACAAGTATCGTGATATTCTTGTTAAAAGACAAATACTCCAGCCCTTTGATTGCCTCAATCCTGCGAAGGTAACTACCCTCATCTATTTTGTTCCAATCTATGCTTACGCCCTGTATCGGTAAGCTCATTCTTTCATCTAAAAAATCCACTTCCGGACAGCTCCTCCCAAAGCAAGAATAATCATTATTATATCTTTATTGCGACCATATTGACATTTTCTATGTTTTAGAATAGACTCAAGTTAAGAAATGGGTTTTCACCACACTTATTGTTGTGGCCTGCTCGTTTCTTTTTTTATGGCCAAAATATCGTATAGATATTTCTTACCATTTTCAGCATGGTTGATTAACAGTCTGGCTCCAAAGATGTTATAGCGTACTAAGACGTCTTCTTCATAAACAGGAATCCCAAATCGCACGTCGTATCTGTACCATCCATTCCGTGCATCTTTAACATGTTTTTCTTTTGTATTTTCCTGAAATTCTTGATTAGTGGCTATTTCAATAAGCTCTGGAATTGCCGTTGCTGCATTCGCTTTTGCTTTAGCATTTGCTCCATGTAAACTTTTTCTACTCTCTGATCCGGTGTATTCATCAGGAAGTTCATTGCCAATATATATTTTTTCAGCTGATTCGCTGATCATGTAACAATCGCCAACATATCCTTTGAGGTATTCTTTTACATCTTCCCAATTCACATTTCGTTTTCCTTTGAATCTAATATCACTAATGAAAACAATTTTTCTGTTATCTGCGTCAGCAATGATGTTTACATTTCTATTATCAATCATCACTTTCTCCTTTTCATATCTATATTGTTGCACGCTCTATCATACTCTCTACCATGGCATATAAAACGGACTCAATTTCTTCAATCCTTCACCTTCAATCCTTCTATCCTTCAATCGCCCTAAATAAGTTGCAATTGCCAAATAACGGACATTCAGCGCATGCGCTGAAATGCATTCCCCCTCTCATCAACAAGCACCTCTATTGCACCAACATATGTTTCAAAGCGAATGCCCATGCATTCACCTTCCTGATAGGTAAATACCTTGCACCAAATATCCTCACATGCCTTTGTGGCTATCGTTTTCTCCATCCAGTCGATTATCTTATCTTCTGCCTCGTACTGATCAGCAACGGGCATTTTCATATACTCAAACCTCAGGCGGTCCTCCATAGAAGAGCTGGCAAATATGCACTTTTTAAATGCACTACCGAGCATCATGTAGAGAATATAGGTCGTAGCCATCTGCGCGTTATAGCGCTTTCTTCCTCTTTTTGCCTGGTAGATGTAAGTGATCTGATTTTTGATTTTCATCTTAGAATTCATGACAATCCTCCATAATTTCAATCAATGATTTGTAACTACATATTCAGTTTTCAAGGAACAAAAAAGCAGATTTGAACCCAGTTATGGCGTAATTCACCGGTAACAATTGTCAAATCTGCTTCTGCTCTTTTATGAAATTATGAAGTGATTTTATCAATTTCAGATCATCATGTAACTAAACCTGTGGTTTAATTCTCTTTATTACGCTTTCGGCTCCTTTAGAAGCCTCTGTGAGGATTGTGTCAGTGTTCCAGCCTTTTCTTGGTCCTGCGTTTACTACTACAATCTTTTTGCCCATAAATTCTAATACCATCCTTTAGTATTTCATTAGTAAGTTCAAGGTTATCCTTGAGCTGATCAAGATTAAGAACATCCACTTTCTTGTGTAAAGCTAACCTGAGTTTTTCAACTAATCCGTAAAACTTAAGCCCCTTAACATCTGATGAAATAAGGAAATCCAAGTCACTGGATTCAGTAGCTTTTCCTTTGGCATACGAGCCAAATAAAATACAGTAATGCACAGGATACTCATTAAATACTTCTTTACACTTATCTCTGATGAAATCCATATCCAAAATGCCATGTTCCTCATCTATAGGATTCAGAGCTTTTAGTTTATCAAGAATGTATTCATATTTGATAGTGCCTTCTTTATCCTTGTCATTTTCATAAGATTTATATGACCTAAGCGAAATTCCTATCAAATCTGCCACTTGCTGCTGTGTAAGCTTTTTTTCTAATCTAAGTTCTTTAATCTCGCTCATCTTGCACCTCTTTTCATATGTATGTGCAATATTTGCACTCGTCATAATATTATAGTGCAATATTTGCACCTTAGTGTCAAGGCATGGTGCAGTTTTGCTTATTGTTATTAAGGGGTAATCTCAAATATATATTCCTCGCTTAGCCAGAACCTCTTGCTGTGCCTTCTGAAGAAGCTACTGAGGGCAGTCAATCGTTATCCTCATCCATCGTCTCAATCAAGAAGCTAACCGGTCTGAATCCGTCGTTACAGGAAATCATTGCAGACTTCGGATTCTTCATCCATCCGTCATAGAAATTCTCTCCGCCATGGGCCAGAGTCATCACAAAAGGAGAAACTGTCTCCCAGGCGCTATCGCAGAAACCTTCCGGCTTTTCCCAGCCATTGCAGACAAAGGTCTGGCCAAGCTCCATTGAGCAGGCGTGCTCTATTGGATTTTCATACTCTGCCATGAGATCCTCATATTGGGCGATCTTCTTAACAGTGATTCTCACTTTCTTCATCTCATTCTCCTGATGGCCACTCTGAGCCAACATCCAAGCCATTCTCAACAAGCCAGTCGTCTTCAGCTGATACAAACTTCTCGTTCCCGGCATCATCAACAAGAGTTACTGACACCTTAGGCTTCTGTCCCGGCTGGAGCTCCTCGCAGCCATAATCTCCATCAAATATCTGCTTGATCTTCCACATGTTTCTGCCCTACATCATTACTTCAGCTTTGCGCCATCTTTAAAAGCATTTCCAACCTTTTCTCCGATTCCGTAATATCCATTACCGAACGGATCAAAACTTATAGGTCTTACCTTTGTGATATCGACAGCACCATCTGTCACTACGCTTTCATCTGCAGAGACATTTACGATCTCTCCAAGAAGGATGCCATCTTCAAAGCTCTTCACCTTGCACTCAAGAGCAACAGGCAATTCCTCAATTAACGGAGCGTCTACAAACTCACTCTTTACCGCGTGGAAACCGGCCTTTTCGAATTTGTCAGGCACTTTTCTGCCTGATTCAATGCCAACATAATCGCAAGGGATTACCTGCGCTTCTGTAGCAAGGCTCACTGTGAAAGCGCCTCTTTTTGCAAGATTGTCAGTAGTCTTGTGCTCGGACAAACTGATCGTTATCTCTTTAAAGTCAGTGGTTATGCCCCAGGCTGCGTTCATCGCATTTGGTACTCCATTCTCATCATAGGTTGCAATGATAAGGACCGGTTGTGGGTACATTAGTGGTTTTGCTCCGAAATTAACTCTGCTCATTTGTTTCCTCCTTTTCGCTTGTTCTTTCTATATGTCTCAATTTCTTCCGCTATCGTGTTGTAGTCTCTCTCAAACAGTTCCTCGTATGCCTGCTTCCACAAGACATCGCCGGGGACTTTCTCAATGAGCTTTTCCTGTACAAAAAGCTTGCTCTTTTCTTTATATTTTGGAAGATCATTTTTCTCTAAAAGATGATTTAACTCTGTCCTCCAAAGTATGGAAATCTTTCTCTTGTCTTTTACCCTGGGATTGACATCCGCCTGCCTCATCACGTAAAAGTCCGGTGCACCGTTCTCGTCAGCTTCAACCGTGATGATACCCCACCAGTCGGGAACATGCTCTTTTACATGGGCTGCGTGCGACGAGCCTGCCACGATGATGTTGCGGTCGTAATACCAGTTGTAGTTCTTGACCTGCTTCTCGAGCCTGGCGTAGGTATCAGCATCACTCTTTATCTCAATTCCGTACAGGTAATCCGGCGTGATCATGACAACATCTGCCCTGGCGCTGCCGGTTCTCTTCTCCTCGAGAATCCTTACTTTTCCAAAAGAGCTTTCGAGGAAATCAAACAGTGGCTCCCTGATATCTTTGTCATAGAATATGTCTTTACTCATCTTATCATACATAGCTCCCTAAACGTGCCGGACGACAAGCCTTTTGGCACAATCACCCTAAAAGCACTATAATTATTGTATCAAATGCAGATGTGATAATGTTCAATAATTGATTCACAGAAAGGATATCTGATATGAGTGAAAATAATCCTGATAACAAAAACAAACACAGCATCAGTACAGGAGCTGCTACGCTCATATCTGTACTTGCTGTGCCTGTAACGCTTCTGGCTAGTCTATTAATTTCTAACAGGAAAAAGAAATAATCCCAGGAATGACACAACGCCGTGAATAGGGATCGAACCTATCTTCCCGTGAAGGAAACCGCTGATTAGCAATCAGGTGCCTTACCACTCGGCCATCACGGCTAATGCATTATCGCATTTAGTGGGCAAGATGGGTGTCGAGCCCATTACCTCCGAAGAGAGCGGATTTACAGTCCGCCGCGTTTGCCGATTCGCTACTTACCCTTGCTCCCGGAGCCGCGCCCAAAGCGCAGCTCCTCTATCCAATATGATCGTTCAGGCGCCTACCTGCGCCTGAAAGCCGTTATCAACGATGAGTATGTCATCGATGGGAACATTAAAGACCACCGCCAGCACAACCAGGTTGTCCAGGGTTGGCATCGCTGTTCCCTTCTGCCACTTGTAAATGGCCTGTGGTGTTGTAAATCCAAACATCCCCTGCAGGTCTCTAACGGTCAGGCCTGCATCCTTACGCAACTTGGTGATATTCTGCCCGGTTGCCTCCATATCTATTGCCGGAAATGTTACCATTTTTCTGCTCCTTTCCACATGTTACCGAAATCAATTAAAAAACCGCCTACCTTTCATCCAAGGTAAGCGGCCGCCTAAACATGTTAATCTATCTGCAAAAGCCTGGTCTTATTCCCACCGGGTTCGCATGTCAACAACATTTTCTCGCATTTGCCTATCCTTAAATGAAAGCATGAAATATAAGCCATACTCGGAATATTTCTTGAGTATCGACTGATAACTTTCACTATAGCGGCAATAACTGCGATTCATTGTTGTCATGTTTTTTCCTTTCCCGAAGCACGTGTTCTGCTCCGCTTATCACTTTCTATATCGAATAGTAACACCAAAAAACTCACCTGTCTATTCTACTTGTAGTATAAAATCCATCCGAAGATCCATCTCAGTTCGAAGCCTTGAAATTATATATTGGCTTCATCACATCAATTATCTCCACTGACTCCTTGATCACATCGATGATATCCTCCAGTGACTTGTACGCCATTGGCGCCTCATCGATGGTCGCCTCGCAGACAGATGAAGTGTAGATTCCCTTCATGGACTCCTTGTACTCCTCCATTGAGAGGTTGTTCTTTGCTGCAGTTCTGGACATGAGTCTTCCTGCGCCGTGAGGAGCTGAGTAGTTCCACTCAGGATTTCCCTTGCCGACGGCAAGGACAGATCCATCCCTCATGTTGATCGGGACGAGAACCTTCTCGCCCTTGTGAGCTGCAATGGAGCCCTTCCTGAGGATCATCTCCTCGGTATCAATGTAGTTATGAATTGTGTGAAAAGACTCTCCGGCTGAGAGAGAGGTCTTTTGCAAAAGAATCTCTGCCATCTTCTCACGGTTTCTCCCGGCAAATCTCTGGCATATCTCCACGTCATGGAGGTAGTCCTCGAGGTACTGACCTGATAAGTAGCACAGGTCCTCAGGCATAGTGGATGGGTGCTCGACGTACTTCTTGTCATAAAGCTCTTTTAACGCTGCCTGGATCTCAGTGCGTCTGCCCTGCTCCTTGTACTCCTTTATCAGCTGATCTCTCGCCTCAAGATAGTCTCCTATCCCCTTGGCAAGGTCAACTGCCAGGGTCTGATACAGCTCAGCTACCTGCTTTCCAAGATTTCTTGAGCCTGAATGTATTACAAGATACTGTGTTCCATCCGCAGCTCTGTCGATCTCAATGAAGTGATTTCCGCCGCCAAGTGTTCCCAACGATCTCTCAAGGCGCTTTGTATCCTTGAGCTGACGATAGCAGCGAAGCTCAGTAAGATCGAACTTCTCGACTCTTCCATCCCAAACCTCCATTCCTGAAGGGATTGTGAAAGCAGCCATGTCAAACTTCTCAAGGTCAATGGGCTGCTTGCCAAGATTGACAGTATACATTCCGCAGCCGATGTCCACGCCGACCACGTTAGGTACTGCCTTGTCTGTGATTGTCATTGTTGTTCCGATTGTGCAGCCTTTGCCCGCGTGAACGTCAGGCATGATCCTGATCTTTGACCCCTCAGTCATAGGATAGTCGCACATTCGTCTTATCTGCTCTATTGCCTCGTCCTCAACAACCTTGGCATAGCAAAGAGCAGTATTTACCTTACCCTTTATCTCAATTGTATTCATAATTATCCTTCCATTCCGGCCGGGAGTCTCCATTCTCCCAGCCACTTATCTCAGCTCATGCAGCTATCCTTTCATAGCGCGGAGCAGAAAGGACGCTCATCATGAATTTATATGGTTCCAAATTGCCGTCTTTTAACATTGAAAAGACCTGTGGGCTGCAGCCTGATACCAGCGCCACGCCCTGATCATTCATCCTGACAGGCTGCTGCATGTTGCGGCTGTTAACATTCCAAAAGATCACCTGAGGAAGCCTGTAGCCTCTTTTCTCAAATTCTCTTTTGGC
>JAGBMP010000097.1 GCA_017634825.1 Butyrivibrio sp. | reverse complement strand
TGTAAGCAGGTTCACCGTCGATATCATCATTATCAAACTGTCTATATATCGCCTGGTTATCTGAAATAAAATATGCTCTCCCAGCTGCATCGCCCATATGTGAGTAATAGTAAAACTCACAGCACTGCCTACGAACTTCCTTCTTACATAAAGTTCTGGAAGATTATCCTCTGTAAAACCAATTTCAGTAGTTTCTTCATTAGGCTGAGCATTATCTGTTTCAATAGTTTCTGATACTGATGCACTCACTGCTGCATTATCGTTTTGCGCCTCGCATCCAGTAACCAAAAACATCAACGCAAGCAATATGATAGTAGGAATGTTAGTTCTCATATGGTCTCCTGTTTTGAAATATCATAGCAGCTAATACTACCTATAAATCGAATCATTCCCCGAATATGGAATTGGTTCAGTATTTCTTTCAGCAAAAACTGCTATAGCATCTGCAATATAGTCATACAGATCATCGTCAACATAAGCAAAAAGCATAGGATTTACTTCTTCATCAGAGATCTGACCGCTGTTATATGAATACGCATATTGTCCTCTGTCTTTGATGATCGCTATACTCTTACCGATCTTATTCTTTTCTTCACCGTCGAATATATCTGACTCGCAAAGATTTCTTTTGATGAAGTCGCAGAAGAATTCAAAATTGTCGTCCCAGTTTATATTTCCATTTCCCTGAGCTTCATTGCGCAGACTCTCTAGCTGCCTTAATAGTTCTCCCTGGACGCAATCCGACTGTCCGTTTTCAGGTACATATTCCTTCCAGATCTTCTTACATGTTTCTAAATGAGAAATTTTGTAACCTCTTATTCCAAGTTCGTTAACTCCATCGTACATGGATTCAAAATCGATGCTGTCATCTTTCTTTGAATCTTTTTTCTTAAACCATGAAAATAATCCCATCTGTTCACCCCATTACCTTTGATGGATCTACTCCCCATCTCTTACAGTCTTTTTTGAATCTTTCGAATGCATAACGTGCATAACCCAAAGGCTCTTCCTTTGTTATCTCGATTGCACAATCAAGTTTCCCATGTACTTCTTCTGCTGACCAGATTGCCTGCTCCGGAGTCATTCCGCCAAGATCTGTACTAGAAGTTATCACCAGGACCTCTTTGTATCCAACAAGATGCATCAGATCCTCATATGCTTTTAGGTCCACGGGTCTTAGTGGCTCATGAAGATAGATAAGTGCTTTGGGCGAGCGCTTGAATATCCGTCTTTTTCCATCTGCCTGATCAATGTACTTTCTGATCATCCACTTGATAAGCTTCTCAGATGACGGATAATCATATATCTTACCCATAGCAATCGGAATGAGAAAAATGTAATTCTCCTTATCCGTGATCTGTTCATACGCCGCTTCACATTCGTTTCCCAGACAGACAATTGTTACCGGCTCTCTTTTAAAGATCATCATTGCCTTTTCAGTATGTACAGTCTTTGTTTTGTAATCATAGATCCTTATATCCGCAGCCGAATCGTTGACTAACTTAAATTCATCCATAGTTTCTTTCTCTCTACTATCAAAAAACTATATTGCCTGTGGTCATGAAATCCTCTGAAGGATCCCTGCCACATCCACACCGGGATGTGTAAGATACATCCGGCAGATGCTCTCTGCTAATTCCTCTGATATCTTACATGACTTTGCAATTTCCTCAAAGCTCTTTCCCTTGTCGGTAAGCTTCATGGCTTTTGAAATTATCTTATCGATGTCCTTAGGAAGCTTTTCTGTTTCCTCATTGTTTCCTATGACAACCTTCCTGAAATCAAATTCTTTTTTGCCCCGGATCTCAAGTACAGCAAATGAAACTTCCTGGTCCTTTTTTCTCTTTCCGCAGCACCCCGGATTGAACCAGATCTGCCCATCCTTTTCTACCAGGGAATGCTTGTGAGTGTGTCCGTAGATAATGATGTCGGCATCGCCGACATCTTCAGAAATCTTTCCTTTGTTGTGGATGACAAAGATCTTGTTTCCAAGAATTTCCACCCACGCAGACTCCGAAAGATCCTCCGCCCATTCCTTGTCAGCGTTGCCCCTGACGACAGTCAGGGAAGAAGAAATCTCTTTGAGCTCATCCAGAAGGGACTCACGATCTATGTCTCCGGCATGGATTATCATATCCATTTTTTTAAGTTCATCCTTCACTTCCTGCCGGAGCAGTCCGTGAGTATCCGAAATGATTCCGATAAGCATTTCCTTGGCTACCCCTCACTAAAATCTTTGGCTTCCTCTACTTATTATGGGACGGCTGATAAACCGATGTGGTTGCTGTTCAAACCGCCTAAGCGGTTTAGCAACCTTTTTGGCAAGCGAAATTTGCATGTTAGGGAGTCCCCTAATATCTGTACTTCTCACCCCAAAACCTGCCAATTTTCGCGGATAGTCATTATTCCGCACCTCAGCATATATGCAGAAACCAGTATGGAGCCGACAATATCCAGATAAAATGAAAATTTGGATGAAGGCATGAGAACTACCGTCAAAAGTGTCAACGTAACGCATACATCCACAATGGATTTGGCACCGTAGAGCCTTGCCTGGATACCAAGTATGGCATTATGCTCCGACTTATATAAAGAACGGTATTTCAGATAAAAAAGCGTATTTGCGATTGCGCCGAATAACGCTATAAAGAACGCAGGAAGTACATTGCCTTTTTCCTGCGTATCAGATGCAAAGGTAAGTATCAGCATACTGATACCACTGATGCACATTATAAATCCCACAAAAACATTGCTCTTTCGCTCGATATTTGATTTCCAGGCAGCATCACGCCCCTCTTCTTTGTTTGTGATAGTGTATACCACAAAAGCCGCGATCAAAGCCAGTAATTCAGCTGTTCTTCTGGTGAAATCAGAAATCTGTGTTGAGCTTCTCCCAAGGGTCAGTCCATAACCCAGGATCAGTGGTCCGGGAGAGCTTAAAATAACCGAAAGCAGCAGGGTTTTGTATCCACTCTTCTTTTCCTTGTTCATTCACTTCCAATCCTTACATCATTATCTGAGTATCAGTTCGAATATTGACAGTATCACCATAGCCGTCACCGGGCAAAAGAATGTGTCCAGTCCCTTTTCATCCAAAAGCTCTGCTACAGCTGTACAGATAGCGGTTACCAGAGAAATCACTATAGCCAAAAAGTTACTGTATAGATTAAAGTACAACAGTACACACAGAACACCCACAAAGCTGCAAAAAGCCATGGCTCCTGATCCTTCCATAGACTTTTTCCCGGATATGCCTATCTTGTGCTTGCCAAACGTCTTACCTATCAGCGCTGCAGCAGCATCTCCCGGTGCCCATGCAAAAAAACATGCCACCACGAGTCCTCTTTTCCCAAAATATCCCCAAAGAACAGTGGCAGTTACAATATACGCCATGGCATATGCTATAAAGCTGTATGCGAATTCGCCTCTTCTTCTGGCTACAATTGCTTCACTTATTCCGGGGATTCTGGATAGCAGTATCAGGCATGGTGTGATCACAACAATAGCACAGGCTGCGATCAGAACGGATCGCCTCCAGTCCTCCAGGGCATAAAGCCACAGTATCAGCGCTGCAAAAGCCAGCATATGAAGAAATTTTCTAAAGACTTCCTTAGCAATCATACTTAGAGTTCTTCAATCATATTCATCATATTTCTGTCTATAATGTATTGATTGGTAAAAGCGTTAATAACTATTCCGGTGATCTCTCTCTGGTTGTTACGGGCAAGCTTTATGGTATCCATGAAATTTCGCTCAATCCCGGTAAAGTTGTCCCCGTACTCTCCCATCTCGTCTGAAGTTGAAAATACCGGGAAGTAGAATTTGCCGTCCTCTTCAAGAATGTCGGGAACCATATTGAGCCTTCCCTCCACTTTCTCATCGGGAAGCGCAACACACGGAACCCAGACATCGCTTTGACGCAGGATTTTCATAAGTTTAAGTTCATTTAGCTCAGTATTGTTTCTAACGCAGATTTCCACGGCTCTTGTAAGGAATGTGCCATCAGCCAGGAGCTCTTTTGTTATAGGATCCTCAGGAACTGAGTATTCAACGCCTCCGTCCGCATCGAGTATCGCCTGGATCAGCTCTTTTGACAGCATAAAAGCATCGTTGCTCCAGGGATTTACGATAAAGCCCATGACATCAGCTTCGGCGCAGGCCCTGAGCGAAGCATCGATAAAGTGCGATATTACCTGGCTTGGCTGGCCTTTCTCGAACTCCTCTTTAGAAGTGAACACAACATTCCAGGTGTTCCCGTCATCGGTCTTAAGTCCCCTGAAGGAGTAAGTCATATCCTCTTCATTGATCACAACAGGAATCACAAAATGCCCGTCAGCGTGCATTCTGGATCTTATACCCTCAAGAACAGCAATCAGGTTTTCATTGCTCTGATCCTCGTGGAATTTAGCAATACTCTCCTCTATTATCTCGTTTCCTTCAAGAAATGGATCTCTTACTTCACGACTCACAGCAGTGCTCCTTTCTATGCTTAATATGCCCTGTCCTGCCATTTTATATTTTAGCATACTTTTGTGAGTCAACGGGGTGACTCCTTTAATTACATTGTCCCCTAGATGCAAAAATGAGTCAATGTGAAACGTCCCCAGTGACTCACATTGACTCATGTATGATTAATCTTCAAATATTTCTTCGATGGCGTCCTTGAGCAGCTCGGATACGTCTGCGCCGGAGAGCCAGGTCAGGAAATCGGCGTCGTTCATGCGACCAAGCGCATCAAACACCGTGTCTTTGACCATGTTACTGATCCAGGCTCTGTCAAGGAGCTTGAATACTTCAGACTTATGGTCGTTACCGACAAGCCTTATGCCTGTAACCTCGGCAAAAGACCCTTTTGAAGCATCCACGTCCATTAGCTCTATAACAATCTCTTCCCCCTCGGAAGAAACTGCGCCAAGAACCTTAACCGTATAATCTCTCTTCTCAGGTACTAGTGAAAGATCACCTGCCACAGGATTAACTGTAAACTTAAGGCTATCTCCACCAAACGAAACCTCAAAAAGTGTAGTGGCATACTTGCCGCCAAGGAAATCCATGCTTACGCCATCATCCTCGTAGAGCTCGTACCTGCCGTCAGCTCCGGCCACAACAATAATCTCCATCTCAGAAGGATTGGCAGTTGTATTACTGCGATCATCCTTGGCAAGAGGCAGGATTCCTCCTTCCTTCATAAGAACCGGGATTGTCGAGATATCTCTGTAGAGCTTTCTTCTCTTACCGCCCTTATAAACTCTTCCTGTAAGGATATCAGCATATCTACCCTCCGGAATCAGCATATTCACGCTTCCAAGCTTCAGGCCTTCATCAACAGGCTCGGTAATTGCGCCAACCAGAAGTTCCTCGCCATATCCGTACTCAGAGCCCACAGAATAAGCATCCGCATTGTCGGGATTGTCATAGTACATAGGCCTTACCAGGGGCTTGTCTTCCTTATATGCCCTGTAATTCTCGGTATAAAGATATGGCACCAGTCTGTGCCTGAGTCTCAAGAACTCCTGCATTACTGTATGATACGGCTCCTCAACGGTCCAGGGCTCCTTGTTAAAGAAAGCGCTGCTGGTGCTATGAAGCCTCATGATAGGCGAAAATACGCCGTACTGTATCCATCTGATGAGCCTCTCATTGCTCTTATCTCCCATCATATGTCCGCCAATATCGTGGCTCCACCAGCCGTAGCCTATATTGCTGGCAGTGCTGGTAAAGAACGGCTGGAACTGAAGGCTCTTCCAGGTGCAGACCGTGTCACCCGAAAATCCGATCGGATACCTGTGGCTTCCGGGGCCTGCGTATCTGGAGAAGATCATGGGCCTAATATTTCTGCCCTCCTGATCTTTGTAATGATAGTGATTAAGCAGAATCAGCGGATCCACATCTCCCGCCTTTCTGCCGGTTCCCTGTTGCCAGTCGATCCACCAGAAATCCACGCCGTCCTTCTCATAGGGATGCATGATCTTGTCAAAATAAGCAGCTCTGAAGGCCGGATCCTCAAAGTCAAACTCAACAGCCTCCTCCGTCTCAGGGTCAATGCCCATGGAAGCAGCCACCTCTTTATACATATCCTCAAAAGCCCTGACTCCATCAGCCGGATGGAGGTTCAGCGTAACTGAAAGTCCGCAGTCATGCAGGTGCTTTAAAAACCTCTTATAATCAGGGAACAGCTTCTTATCCCATGTATAACCCGTCCAGCCTGTTCCATACTTGGGATCAACCTCTGTCACATGCCAGTCCATATCAATGACTGCCACGGAAAGAGGGATCTGCTCCTTCTCAAAGTTCTCCAGAACCTCGTTATAGCTCTCTTCAGTGTACTTAAAGTACCTGCTCCACCAGTTGCCCAGCGCATATCTTGGAATCATCGGAGTCTTGCCACTAAGCGCATAGAAGTCCTTCAGCGCGCCGTAGAAGTCCTTACCATATCCAAAGAAATACAGATCCAGCGCTCCGGTTTCCCTCTGAATAAACTTCCCGTCCTTGTTATCCTCGTCATAGACAATAACAGGACTGGCAGAATCATTTAATATTGCATATCCGTCTCTTCCGAATATTCCGGCTTCAAGCTCGCACCCGCCGTCCTTGTTGTCAAGAGTTCTGGCCGTACCACGCATATTTCTGCCGCTGTTTGTATATTCGTGGCTGTAATGCCAGCAGGTTCCAAAGCTCTTCAGCTCAATTGAGAGACCGTTTGACGCAAACTCCTTTTCATTGTAGGTAAGAAGCAGCTCTTTTGTCTCCACAAAAAGAAGTCCGCCCTCGCGCCTTACGCTCTGCGCCTCGCACTTTAAATCTCTGCCGGCCACCATCATCGTAAGGCGGTCCTCAAACTGCCCGTTTTCGCTGTATTCAAGCCTTATCAGCCTGTCTGTCAGCACGGAAATCCTGTA
>JAGBMP010000096.1 GCA_017634825.1 Butyrivibrio sp. | reverse complement strand
GTTCTTACAGTTTCCTATGTTGATGAAAACGGTGACGCTCTTGCAGATGAGAAGGAGATCAGTCTTTCAGAGAGTATTGATTTCTCAAGTGAAGCAAGAGAGATTGAAGGATATACATTCAAGGAAGCAAGCATCGATGGTGCAGTGATCAAAGTTATTACGGCCAGGAAGGATGTTGATGATCACAAGTACTACGAGGCGGAGCTTGCAAGCGGCGATACAGTTGAAATTAAAGAGAATAAGACTGTAGTTCTTGCATATACTGCTGAGGAAGAAGAGCTTATAGCCGGAGCTGAGTCAGTTAAGATCACAGCCAGATATATTGACACAGACGGCGAAGAGATCCGTGATGCCACAGAGCTTATTATTACAAAAGAGCTTGAGCTTGGCGATGATTATGAAGAAATCATTGACGGCTATTTCTACGACGGTGCCTTCTTTGAGGAGAAGGAAATCTTGAGGATCACTCCTGTAGTAGAGGAGAAGGCAGTAAAAGAGAATACCGATAAAGATTCTGAAGAGACTTCAGAAGTTACAGTAACAGGCTATGACATCACAACAAGTGATGGTGAGGTTATCTCAGTTACTGAAGATGCAGAGGTTGAGTTTAAGTACTTAAAGGCCTGCGAAGAGACAGAGTTTGCATACTCTGACAACAAAGTAAACGTAAAGATTGTTACAACCAGAAGCGGTGTATTCCCTGAGGGCATCGAGCTTAAGGTCAACGAGGTAACGCCGGAGACTTCAAACTACAACTACACTGCATACATGGAAGCTCTCAATGAGAATGCAGATTCCATCGCAAATGATGCAGGACAGACAGCTGCAACTCAGTACACCGAGAACAACACTCTTCTGTATGACATAGCATTTATCTATGAGGGAAAAGAGATCCAGCCCAAGGAAGGATCGGTTGTTGTAACCATGGAGTTCATGGAGCAGCAGCTCACATCTGACTTATCAGCTCAGAGTGAATCTGATGTGGCAGTTGTTCACCTTCCAATCAAGGAGGAGGTAAAAGAGACTGCTGAGATCGCCACTACTGAGGAAGCAACAGATATTACCTCAGGCGATATAAATGTTGAGACTTTGGCAGATGCTACTGCTGAGGTTACAGGAACTGAGAAGGTTGAGTTTACGTCGGAGAGTTTCTCGGTATTTGCGGTAATTTCTTATCAGAAACATGAGGCGGGAACGGATACATTTGAAACTGTTCTTGGTGATGCCATCAACTTTGGTATTGTTACAGATACAATAACAGTTAAAGAGTCTGAGACAAACTTTGCTGCTGTAACAGTAGACGCGAAAGCTCAGTTTGGAAATGACCTGACAAACCCTGTTGAGCAGACATTTATTGCTTCAAGAGTTAACGGGAATTTTCAGATAAAGGGTGAAGATGCTTACTTCATAGTTCCTAAGGAATATACAAGTCAAATCTCTCACGTTAATGAAACAGGCGGAGAACACATAAAGTTTGATACTGCATATACTCAGTCTGAGCTTGAAAAAGTAGTAAAAGACATGATGCAGTACGTCAAGGATGCATCCAATGACCTCGCTGCAAGAGAGCAGAATGCATGGTTTGCTCCAAGGAACCCCGGTGATAAATACTATCTTGATATCTCGGGTGAAGATCCGGGAACATATTATGTGACTATAAATGATGAGGATATGAAGGGTATTTCTGAGGCTGAGTGGCTCAATATTACCAAGAGAGATGATCAGACCATCGTATTTAATGTTACAGCCGCAGGAAATATCAACTTATTTAAGTTCACAGTTAATGGTGTTGGAACTGATAAAGATGAAATGCTCAAGCAAGCTAACAATGCTTCCAAGACAGTTATATGGAACTTTATTAATTCAAAGAGTGTAACCACCTCCGGATCTGTAGTGGGAGTATTCATTTCAGGACAGGATAATGCAAAGTTTTTGAATGACGGTACATCCGCAGGATGGTTGGTTTTTCCTGAAGTTGAGATAGGCGCTGGTGAGTGGCACAACACTTATGATCAGATCAAACAGATAAGCGGAGCAGCTCAGTTCCAGGCTTATAAGACTATAGATGGAAATGATGCTACTGTTTCCGGATTTAAGTTTGGACTGTATAAGAAGGAAACAGATGGAAGCTGGACACATGTTGAGACAGTTGAAAATGATCAGGATTCACCACGCAACATTTTCTTTGATTCCGTGACATTTGGAGGGAACAGTGAGAAGACTGAATCAAATTACCAATATGTATCGTTAAGCAACGTGGGAGACAGTCAGGACTTTGTATTTAAAATTGCCGAGACAAATGGTGCTACTGATGCTGATGGTAATGCTTATTATCCGGATGAGAATGTCTATTATGCCAAGGTTACAGTTACTCTTCAGTATATGAATGAGACGAGCAAAAAAAGCGTTTACTATAGAGTAAGCGCACCGACTTATTACACTGATGAGGAATGCACTAAAAAGATTAATGGAAATATTCCAACCTTTAATAACACAACTGTTAAGAGGCATGTAGGAATACTTCTTAAGAAGTACCTTAATAATGCAGATCCTGGAGATCTTAAGTTTAGCTTTACAATAAGAGCTCTTACCAGTGATGGCTATGACTTTAAGACTCTTACAGAGTATCTGGTAAATGATGGAGACAGAATTTCATATGCATTTGATTTTGCATCGGATATTGTTTACAACGGATGTATTTATCTTGTAATAACAGAGAATAATATCGATAATACCGGCTCAGGCGTGATTCTGACTAAGGATGACGGATACATCATTGCAAGGGTTAATAATCCGGGCAAGGATAATCAGAGTGTAGATTATTTTAAATGTAGATCTGATAATAAATTTGCCATAGGAATAAACAACAACATCGGTAATAGAAGCAATAATGCATATGGCATTCCTTGGCTTGCAAGTTATGTTACGGCTATAGCTTATGGGAATAACTTCGCAGTAGATACGCCAGCCTTCTACAACACAGGAAGTGCAATGCTTCGTATCCACAAGATGGTAATCAATGATTGGGGAGCTGATTTTGTAAGAGATGGTGAAGAGTATGCAATGCTTAATCACTGCACTTTCAGAATTACCAATAATTCAACAAAGAACTACATTGTATTTACCAGCTTTGTGGGAACTCCCGGTGAAACCAAAGAAGGTCGAGCAATAGAGTATGATGCCGGTTGTAATCCAACAGGAAATACATATCCTGTAACTTACAACAGAAGCGCTCAGTGGACTATAGCAGGAATTCCTGCAGGCACATACACAGTAGAAGAGGTTGGAGATGATATCACCTTTACCTATGATCCATCTTCCAACACAATATCTTACCTGTATGATTCCAATCTTTCTCGAGTTACCAAGTATGATGTCACGGAAGATAAGGAAGGTGCTTCAAAAATAGGAACCGGCGGAGATAATTACAGAGTTGTTTACTCCATAGACCTCAAGAACCATTACGACCAGGGACCTACGAATGTAAAGGTAGGAGATGCATCTGTAGACAATACTTCTCATACCCAAACTGTTCAGGTATGTAACTACTACAGTCTTCCAATCGGACCTATCAAGGTGGCCAAGAATTTTACAGGCGGTCAGTGGAAAGATGATATGGAGTTTAAATTTACTATTGAACCCATAGGATATTCTGCTAAGGATTCGGCAGGAAATGGAGTAAGTATTCCCACCGGTCAGCCGATGCCACTTGATGGAAACACGATCACTCTTACGGGTAAGGATGCTCAGAAGAACGAAGATGGTTCTTACTCAGCTGTAGGAATGTTTTCTTCAATCCCTTATAGATTTGAGGGAACTTACTACTACAAGATTACTGAGGATAAGACAGGACTTGGCGGAGTAATTTATGACAAGACAGAGTACTTTGTTGAAATCAAGGTTTCCAAGAAACATACTGAGTTCAACAAGACTTATAACGGTGAGAACATGGCCAATCAGGGGCATTACAATACCAGCGGCCAGACTACTGTAAGAGAGGATTTCTTCTATCTTGGAGCAGATATAAGATATGCTACCGATATCGTATTTGACAACGTGGTGGCACAGTGTGAACTTTATCTGGGCACAGATCCACATACCGAAGAGCCACAAAAGAATGTTTTCCAGGTACATTACACTTACGGTAATGAAGACGGATCTTCAGTAGTATTTAACAACTCACTTTCAGGAGAGGTTACAGTAACCAAGAAATGGTTTGATAAGCTTGGTAATCCTGATACTTCAGAACACTCGCCTCTGACTCTCTACATCTGGCAGAGAAAAGAGGGTACTACAAACTGGACTTCCTATACAGCAATACCTTCGGTTGTATTGTCTGCAGATAATAATTGGACACAGACAGTGACCGGTCTTCTTATAGAAGATGCTGACGGAAACAGATATGAATACTGCATCAAGGAACCTGACAGTTACCTTGCAAGATATGCAGTGGCATATAATATCACCTCTGCACAAGGAAATGCACAGTTCTTTGCAAATGACGCAGGAACGATAACAGTAGACGGAGCTACTTACAAGGATCCGGGATATAGTTTAAGTGTAGATACGGATGGAAGTTACGGAACAGTGGAAGTAAGCAACACTGAGGTGGTAACAAATACTATTCCTTCAACCGGAGGAATTGGAACAAGTCAATTTGTAGCAATCGGCGTATTGCTTATGTCAATCGCCTTTGCGGGAATTATGCTCTTTAAAAAGAGAAGAGTATTCTAAGAACGGTTTAAAGCTTAAAGGCTTAAACATAAAAGAAAAACAAAAGCAAAAAACAAGATTCAAAGGAGAGAAAAAGAAATGAAAGGATTTAAGAAACTATTAACAGGAATTCTTGCTGCAACCATGATCATGGGCGCATCTCTTACAGCTTTTGCTGCAGAGGACACAACACCGGAAACAGTAAGCATCACAATTGAAAACGACCTTGAAGAAGGCGCTGATGGTGTAAAGAAAATTGATTACACATACTATCAGTTCCTTAAGGCTGAAGTACTTGAGCTTGACAATGATGATGCTGAGCAGGAAGGAAAGGCTGTTTACTACGTAGAGGATGAGGATCTTGCTACTGCACTTGCAAATACTAACCTTTTCACATCAACTAAGGCACAGGCAGCTAATCGCTGGTATATTGCAGCTGTAAAAGGCGTTACAGCTGATCAGATTGTTGCGGCTCTTAATACACCTGATATGAAGAAACTTGCAATTTCAACCGATACATTCTCATCAGACGAGAATAGAAAAGCTGTTAAGGATGGTCTTGAGCCAGGCTACTACCTTGTTCTTTCAAGCCTTGGTACAAAAGCAGCTCTTCAGACACTTGGAGATGTAGTTATCAAAGAGAAGAATGAAGACACAACTGTAACAAAGACAGAAAACAAAAATATCGATGCGATGTTTGATCATGAAGTTGAGTATACAATTACAATCAACGTTCCTGAGTCACCTGCTGAGCAGCCCATCATGGTAGTTGATACAGCAACAGTTGGTCTTACACTTGATGAGACTGTTAAGGTTAATGGTGAGGACTATGACTGGGCTAAGTGGACAAAGGGTGAAGAGAAAGTTAATTCTGAGACACAGAAGTCAGAAATTGAGTACACACTTTCTATCCCTAAAGAGGTTGTAATAGATAATGCAGGTGGCGCAATCGTTCTTACATATGGCGCTCAGATTAATGAGAGGGCAAAAGTATATGTAGAAGAAGAGAACAGAGCTTATATTGTATATGATAACAACAAGTCAGCTGAGACTGTTCCTGTAAAAGTTAAGACACTTGGTATAAAGATCATTAAGTACACAACTGCAGAAGACAAATCAGAGAAGAGACTTCCAGGTGCAGAATTCACACTTTGGAGAGCAGATAAGGACGGCAATCAGACACAGGTTGCTCTTGTAAAGGAGAAACTTGCTGATGGTAATGATGGTTATCGTGTAGCTAAGTCAGGAGATACCACTGTTGAACACATCGTTGTTGATGATAATGGTGAGGCTCTTGTAGCAGGTCTTGATGCAGATTATATGTACTACCTTCAGGAGGAAGTAGCACCCGAAGGTTACACAATGCTTTCTGAGAGATTTCCAGTTGAAATGGACACAAACAAGACAGCTTACCAGGAAGTTAAGGTTGAGAACAAGTCAGGTGTAACACTTCCTTCAACCGGTGGAATCGGTACAACAATCTTCTATATTGTTGGTGGTATACTTATCGTAGCAGGTATTGCATACTTCATCGTTCGCAGAAAGGCTAACGCACAGTAATATATTTAGATTTGGTATTATATTGGGTATGAAAAAGTTCTATATACATTGAATCTTGTTTCAAATATGAAACATACTGTATTCCCGGGGCAGCCATCGCTGCCTTGGGAGTACAGAATTGATTCAAACAGATAAAGCGAAAGACACTTGATGAATAAGAAACTAAAGAAACAAATTCCTAACATAATATTTGGAATAATTTTTATCATAGGAATCTGCATCTTTTTATACCCGTCAGTAAGTAATTATATCAACTCAAAAAACCAGAGCCGGGTTATTTCCACATATCAGGATGCTATGAGTTCTATGACTACAGAAGATTATACCGGGTTTTGGGATAAAGCGATTGCCTATAATGAGGCGCTTGCAGAAAAAACTATGAATTTCGAGCTAAGCGATGCAGAGCTTGAGGAATACAACAGCATTTTAGATGCCACCGGAACAGGTGTCATCGGATATATAGAGATTGAAAACATCGGTGTAAACCTGCCAATCTATCATGGAACAGATGAGTCTGTCTTACAGGTTGGCATAGGACATTTGGAGGGAACTTCTTTTCCCACCGGAACTGCAGGTACTCATGCAGTACTTTCAGGACACAGAGGACTGCCGTCCTCCAAGCTTTTTTCCGATCTTGATCAAATGATCGTCGGAGATACATTTTTACTACATATATTGAACCAGACCTTTGCTTATCAAGTGGATCAGATCAATATCGTTCTTCCGGAAGAAACACAGGATCTGGCAATACAACCTGACAAAGAATATGTCACGCTGGTTACCTGCACACCTTATGGTGTTAATACACACAGATTATTGGTAAGGGCTAAGCGTGTTGATTATAACGAAGAGACAAAACTGATCGTACCGGCGGATGCGGTCAGATATGGAAGTTTGGTGGTCGCTCCATTTATAGGTGCTCCGATACTTCTAATTGCATTTATAGTATTTATGGTGCTTACTTCAAATCGTGGCAAAAAAAAGAAAAAGGCATCAAAGAGTTAAGAGGATAGTTATGAAAATGCTAGGAAAGAATATTTATATTCGAATAGCTGCAGTAATCATGACTCTGTTTATGGTACTGATACTGCCCGGTGAGACTGCGTTTGCTGCGCCTGTGTCTACAGCGAATATAGACATGTCGAAAAAAGGAAGTCTTACAGTCACACACTTATCGGTAGATGAAGAGCTGATGGCAAATGTTCAATCACATCTTTATCTGGTTGCTACAATTGATGAAAAGGGACAATACACTGTTACAGAACAGTTTGCCGGATTTTTTACAGATTCTGATTGCTTTAACAATGGTTTTGATTATGATGCATGGAAACAGTTTGTTTCATATGAAGAAGCAAGTGATTCAGATAACCTTCTTGCCTACATAAAGGAGAATAACATTTCTCCTGTGGCAGAGAAATTATCTGAAGGAGACGGTAAGACATATTATACAGATCTTGAACTTGGTGTATATTATGTTTTAAGTGATAAGGTAGAGGCAGGAGGTTATACTCACTCCTTTGTGAATTTCCTTTATCCGGTGCCTATTCTTGAAATGACAGAGACAGGAAATGTCAGAGTTAACTATAACCCATCAGCATCGCCCAAAAAATCAAAGATAGCAAGCGTACACTGCAGCCTTCGCAAGAGATGGAGCGACAGTGGAAATACAGCTAACCGTCCACAGACAGTAACCTTCAGGATTTACTGCGATGGCGAGTTCATGGAGGAAGTAACTCTTTCTTCAGAAAATGACTGGTACTATGAGTGGGGCATTTCAGGAGATCATACATTTTCTGTTGAAGAAGTAAATGTAGCATCAGGCTATAGCAGTGATATCCAGGTTGTTCAGAACGGACATGATTTTGAGTATGTGTGTACCAACAGCTTTAATCCACCGCCGCCGGGGGATAATCCACCGCCGCCGGGAGACAATCCTCCGGGTGATACACCTCCGGGAATTCCTGATCTTCCGGAAGTACTTGGCGCAATAAGGGATCTTCCACAGGTTCTCGGAGCCAGAAGACTTCCTCAGACAGGCCAGCTTTGGTGGCCACTTCCTATTCTTGTTATCGCCGGCGTATTTTTGATCATCAAAGGCATCAGGAAGAACAGTAAGAACGCATGAAAAAAATTCAAGGATATATCTACATCGCCATTGGCGTAATTCTAATATGTATTGCTGCTTACATCGTCAAACATAACTTTGACGAGAACGCCCAGGCAGGAGCCTCATCTGACAATCTCCTGCTTGGCGTCTTGCAGCAGATGCCTGACACGGTGCTTCCAAGTGATTTTAATGGGCCAATGCCCATTGTGGATGTGGAAGGCAGAAGTTTTATCGGAACAGTGCAGATTCCGTCGTTAGGTCTTTTACTACCTATTCAGGATGAGTGGAGCAAGGACAATGCCAAGGTTTCTGTGTGCAGATACAAGGGCTCTGCTTACGATAATGACCTGATCGTCTGTGGCCACAATTACGTGGAACACTTTGGGACACTTCCCGAGCTTAAGACCGGTGAAGAGGTTATCGTGACGGATATGAACGGGATCAGCTTCCACTATAAGGTTGCCAACATTGAGACTTTAGGTGCTTATGATGTGGAGGAGATGGAAGCAGGAGAGTGGGATTTTACCATGTTTACCTGTACCGTGGGAGGTTCGAACCGTGTGACTGTAAGGTGTGAAGCAACCGGAGAGGTTAGCGAGACCGGAACTGAGCCCGACGTTATAAAGGCAGCAGAAGAGAGCAAACACATCAGAAAACAGAATTAAAACAGAAATAAAAAAACCACAATCACTTTTTGAGAGATTGTGGTTTTTCTTATATCTTACTTACTGTTTTCTTACTGAATGTTGTCCTCTTTTTCCTTCATTTTCTCCTGATGCTTTTTATACATTTCTCTGCCTGCTTCACCCAGTAGCAGGATGATGAGGAGCCACCAGAGATTTGGTTTCTTTGCCATGTCATCTACATTACCCAGGGTGTCATACTTGGCATCAGCTTTTAATTCACCTTCAGGTGCCTTATCAGCAAGGGCTACTTCTTCATCAGTGATATCTACAACAGCTCCTGTGTATTCCTGATTCTGAACGGTTCCTTCATTGATGCCTGCAGGTGCATCGGCTGTAGGAGCTATTTCGTCTGCGATGTCTACAACAGGTGCTTCTGCTGCGGGTGTATTAACCTGAGCCTGTGCCTGTGCTTCCTGTGCTACAGCTGCCTGGGCAGGTGCATTATCCTGAACCTGAGCTGCTGCAGGTGTTGTAGCTGCAACAGGTGTGGCAGTTGCAACGGCTACTGTACGTGTTGCTTCGCCCGGAGCTGCTGCCTCTCCATCTGAAGCAGGAGCAGCGGGGGTATCAGGTGTAACAGCTGTAGGAGTTACAAATGTTGGCTTATTGACATTATTTGCAGCTTCTTCAATCTGTGTCATG
>JAGBMP010000095.1 GCA_017634825.1 Butyrivibrio sp. | reverse complement strand
TTACAATGGTAAGATCATTACCACAGAGGCAAGAGCTAAGGAAATCAAGAAGATCGTAGAGCCTATGATCACTCTTGCAGCTAAGGAGAAGGACAACTTCGAGACAGTTACTGTTGAAGCTAAGGTTCCTGAGAAGGACAAAGATGGCAAGAGAGTAAAAGAAGTTGTAGATGGCAAGAAGGTTACAAAGTATACAACTGTTAATAAGGAAATCAAGAAGGATCTTCCTTCACGTATGCACGCAAGACGTCAGCTCCTTAAGACTCTTTACCCTGTAACAGAGGTTCCTACTGAGAAGGCAGGAAGAAAGAAGAACACTAAGGAAGTTGATCTCGTAGCTAAGCTTTTCGATGAGTATGGCCCTAAGTACGCTGGACGTAAGGGTGGTTATACAAGAATCGTTAAGATCGGCCAGAGAAAAGGCGATGCAGCTATGATGGTTGTTCTTGAGCTCGTCTAATAACAAGCCACTTAAAAGGGATACGGCAATAGCCGCATCCCTTTTTTATTTCTCTTATTTCTTTTCGAAGTGCTGGTAGTCCTTACTATTGTTCCAGTCTCCACCCCATTTAAAGCCATGCTCCTTAAAGAGCTTATATGCCAGATCGTTTTCATCAATCTTGTACGGGAATGAAGCTGATCTGTCTGCATAAGCTTCACTGCCTGCAGGTGATACATTTGTTGTGCCATCCTTGTTATAGGTGATATAAGGATTGTAGAAAGGATTTATGTCTATTGCGCGTCCATAAGCATGGTTTGAAAGTCTTGTGGTTCCTTCAACCACTCTGTAGTTGAAGCAGGAGGTATTGTTTGCCAGCATGGATGCTGTGTCATCTCCTCCGTATTCATCAACCAGCTTTACACTTTCCAATTGATAATTGTTTGAATATAGTTCGTAGAAAATCTCTACCATATCCTGGGCGAGAGCCTTATTGCATATCAGCTCGCCTTTCTGAGTTTCGCCGTTAAAATCTACATACATAAGGCCGACGTACCTAAGCTCATCAAGTGGTACTGTGCAGTCAACTGGATAGGATATTCCTGAGATACGGTTGAAGATTTCATTGGTGATTGGCTCATAGTAAAATCCGTCCATATAGGTGATCCTCTCCGGCGATGGTTCAGGTTCGGGCTCAGGCTCCTCGATGATTTCAGGTTCAGGCTCGGGCTGCGTCTCTTCGATGACTTCAGGCTCGGGCTCTGCGACAACTTCAGGTTCCGATTCTTTTACCGGCTCAGGTTCCGGCTCTTTAACTTCTTCTATAGTTGATGAAACAGCAGCTGCTTCCGGATTCTTTTTTGCATAGTCGGAAAGAGTCTCGCCTCTTGCAAGAAACCTTGCTCCAATGGCGGCAATGATGATAACTCCTGCCAGAAGTGCCAGCTCTTTTAAGTACTTGATGTTCATGTTGTTTGATTACCTCAGCTGTTATATTTTTCAAGGTCCAGTAGACCTTCGTTACTTGCGACAATTACCGCAGTAGCCATGTCTCCTGTAGTATTGGACATTGTATCGGTCATGTCAAGAATAGGATTGATGGCTATGATAAGGCCCAGCGCTTCGATTGGAATACTAAGAGATTCCGCTACAACGCCAAGGCAGATGAATGCGCATCCGGGAACGCCGGGAGCTCCAAGAGAGAGCATTACGATGGTGAATGTGAGGGAAATAAGCGAAGGCAGGTCAACAACGATGCCATAGGCTTTTGCCAAAAACAGACCGATTATGGTCAGATAAATACATACACCATCCATGTTAATGGTTGCTCCGAGAGGGATAGAGAAATTAGCAACCTTCGGTGATACGCCCAGCTTCTCGGTGCAGACTCTCATGTTCGTCGGCATGGCTGCTGAGCTGGAGGACAAGGTCAAGCTGGTAAAAATTCCCTCCTTGTCGTTTTTGAAAAACTTAAGAGGATTGAGCCTGCCTATAATAAGGATCAGGAGTCCGTATATGCACATCATGCAAAGGATTGCACCGGTATGTGTCAGCGTGACGCTAAGTATTGAAAGAAGCGAATCTCCGCCAAGCTTGAGAACAAGAAGTGATATAGAAACAAAAGCTGCAAGCGGAATAAATCTGGTTATCAGAGTTGTAATGGTTAAAAACAGTGTGTTAAGGGCATCAAAAAGCTCTTTTAACATAGAAGAGTACTTGCCTACCATTCCGACAGAGATTCCGCAGAGGATAGCCAGGAAGATCAGCTGAAGGGTATCGGATTCAAGGAACGGAGACAGGAAGTTGGAAGGCACTATATTCATAAGCGTTGACATTATGGATGTGTCCACGGAAGTGTCCACGCTTACTTCCTGAGTGGCGATTGCTGAACTCAGCGCAAAGCCGAATTCTCCGGGCTGTACAAGGTGAAAGATACCAATACCTAAAACAACGGCGATGACAGTGGTCAGAAGATACATGGATATGACACGGCTGCCTATCTTGCCTACTTCCGAGAGATTTGTAAACTGTGAGAAGCAGGAGACAATGGAGAAGAATACCACCGGAGCGATGATGATCCTTATGGCATGCATGAATACGGTCTTGATAGGTTCTAATACGTAGGTGCAGAGCGTAGTGTTAACGGATTCAGGGAAAAGAAATTTCGCAAGAAATCCAAATGCCAGACCAAGGAAAAGCGCATAAATAGCGGAGTTGTTGAGCTTTTGCACCGACTGGCCGGCAACTATCCTGACGTGGTTAATATTGTTTTTGTTTCTGTATTTAAAATTTTCGCCGAAGGAGCGCAGAAGGACGGCGCGGATGGCGCTGACGCTGGCATCTTCGCTAAGGTCATCTTCATCGGAATAGGGAGAAAACTCCTCACCCTTCATGGACATGTTCACGCTGGTTTCGCCAAAGAATTGTTTGACCTGGATCTTTAGATCGGTATTGGCCGGAGCGTGCTTTAGAAGGTCGGCTATTATCTCCTCGGAGATAAGTAAGGTTTTTTGAATGAATTTTTTGCCGACAGACATCTGACTCAGGCTGCTTTCAATAAAGCCCATTACGTCAGACATAAAGGTGTAACTGCCTGAATTATAAAAAGCTGATGTGTTTCTGATCTTTTTCATTAAACCGCAGGTCCTTTCCTTTTTGTCTGTGATCGCAATCACATATAAAAATTATATCATGCAAAAAGCGCTTAAAGTTGTATTATCCCTTGAAATCTAGTAAAATTAGCACTGTTATGAAGAAGATGATTCGCACAGACAAACTGGTATTTGAATATATAAGGCGCGACGAGGAAGGCAACGTTGAGGGCATCACAAGAGCCATTGACGATGTCAATCTTTCTGTGGAGCCCGGGCAGTTTATTGCCATTTTGGGCCACAACGGCTCAGGCAAGTCAACGCTTGCCAAGCATTTCAATGCGCTGCTCTATCCGACAGAGGGCGAGGTCTATGTGGATGGAATGCTGACTGAGGATGATGAGCATCTCTGGGATGTCAGACAGGAAGCGGGAATGATCTTCCAGAACCCGGACAACCAGATCATCGGTCAGATCGTTGAAGAAGATGTCGGTTTTGGCCCTGAGAATATGGGGGTTCCCACTGAGGAGATCTGGGAGAGAGTGGATGAGAGCCTGAAGGCTGTCCGTATGGACAAGTTCAGAAAGTCATCTCCGAATCACTTATCAGGTGGTCAGAAGCAGAGAGTATCCATCGCCGGCGTCATTGCCATGCACCCCAAGTGCATTATCATGGATGAGCCCACAGCCATGCTTGATCCCAATGGCAGAAAGGAAGTAATAAGAGCTGCCAGGGGACTCAATCAGGTAGAGGGCATCACGGTCATTCTTATAACTCACTACATGGAAGAAGTTGTGGATGCGGACAAGGTCTTTGTCATGGACAAGGGCAAGGTTGTCATGGAAGGAACTCCAAGGGAGATCTTTGCTCAGGTGGACAAGCTAAAGGCACTTAAACTTGGCGTTCCGCAGGTCACACTCCTTGCACATGAACTAAGAAAGAGCGGAGTTCCGCTCCCTAATCCTATCCTTACGAGAAAAGAGCTTGTGGAGGCATTAAAAGCATGTCGATAATGCTAAATCATGTCAATTACATATATGACGAAGACACTGCCATGGCCAGCGCAGCTCTTATCGATGTTTCGCTGAAGATCCCGGACGGTCAGTTCATCGGGCTTATCGGACACACAGGGTCAGGTAAGTCAACGCTGATACAGCATATGAACGGTCTTGTTAAGCCTTCAAGCGGTCAGGTTTTCTTTAACAATGAAGACATCAATGACAAGGACTACGACAAGAAAAAGCTAAGAGCCAAGGTGGGCCTGGTCTTCCAGTATCCGGAGCATCAGCTCTTTGAATCAGACTGCTTTAAGGATGTGTGTTTTGGCCCCAAGAACTTAGGACTCCCCCAGAAGGAAGTTGAGCTAAGGGCTTATGAGGCACTTAAACAGGTGGGCTTTGATGATGATTATTTCTATCAGTCCCCTTTTGATCTGTCGGGAGGACAAAAGAGAAGAGTCGCTATTGCCGGCGTTCTGGCTATGAAGCCCCAGATCCTTATTCTTGATGAACCTACAGCCGGCCTTGATCCCAAAGGCCGTGAAGATATACTCAACCTGATATCTGACCTCCATAAGACCATGGGCATCACCATTATCCTGGTAAGCCACAGTATGGAGGATGTTGCGGATTACGTTGAGAGGATTATCGTAATGAACAAGGGCAGGGTTGCATTTGACGCGGAGCCAAGAGAAGTCTTTTCCCATTATAAAGAACTAGAGGAGATCGGACTTGCTGCGCCTCAGGTGACCTACTGCATGCAGGAACTGAAGGCTGCAGGCTTTGATGTAAGTACCGATATAACAACTCTGGAAGAAGCAAAAAAAGAGATTTTAAAGGCGCTTGGTAAATAATGCTTAGAGATATTACGCTGGGACAATATTATAGGACGGAATCGGTGATCCATTCCCTTGACCCGAGAGTCAAGATCGTGGGAACCTTCTCCTTTATCATTTCCCTGTTTCTGGTGAAAAATTTCATAGGATATGTCATTGCGGCACTTTTTTTGTGCGCTTGCATAAAGCTTTCAAATGTACCTCCAAAATTCATTTTCAGGGGCATGAGAGCGATCTTTTTCCTGCTGCTCATAACTATGGTGTTCAACCTGTTTTTGACGCCGGGAGAGCCTCTGGTGAGCTTTTGGAAGATTAAGATCACGAAAGAGGGAATAAGACTTGCGATCATGATGGGGGTAAGGCTGGTGTTCCTTATCACGGGATCGTCGCTGATGACGCTGACAACAACCCCGAACAACTTGACGGACGGCCTTGAGGACCTCCTTAAGCCTCTTAAGAAAGTCAGGGTTCCTGTTCACGAGATTTCCATGATGATGTCTATTGCCCTCAGATTTATCCCTATCCTCATGGAGGAGACGGACAAGATCATGAAGGCACAGATGGCAAGAGGGGCGGATTTTGAGAGCGGATCGATCATGAACAGGGCAAAGAGCCTGGTTCCGCTGTTGGTTCCACTGTTTATTTCGGCCTTCAGAAGAGCCAACGATCTTGCAATGGCCATGGAAGCCAGGTGCTATCGAGGCGGAGAGGGAAGGACCAAGATGAAGCCTCTTGTTTATAAGAGGATTGATATCATCGCACTTGCTGTGATCTTCGGATATGTAGTCTGCTGCTTGGTATTTGGCAGGATCCTTTTTAGATAACTTTGGAAAAAGAGCTGATGAGCGAAAAAAGACGCGTCATGCTGGTGGTGTCCTATGACGGAACAGCCTACAACGGATGGGCACTTCAGACCAGTACTCACAATACAATTGAAGAGATGCTAAACCGTGCAATACACGGCCTTACAGGCGAGGAAGTGCAGGTGATAGGTGCCAGCAGGACAGATGCAGGAGTTCACGCCTATGGGAACATTGCAGTTTTTGATACTTCCGGTTCCATTCCGGGAGATAAATTCTCTTTTGCCCTAAATCACATACTTCCGGACGACATACGAGTGGTGGAGTCAAGAGATGTTGCTGCAGACTTTCATCCAAGGCACTGCGATACCGAGAAGACCTACGAGTACCGCGTTCTCAACACCCGGTTTGAGATTCCGGTGAAAAGACATTACACCTATCATTTCAGTATGCCTCTTGATGTGGATGTGATGCAGGAAGCTGGGAATTACCTGGTGGGAGAGCACGATTTTACGAGTTTTTGCAATGTTCAGTCACAGGCGCTGTCCCATGTTCGTACCATTAAGGATGTCAAGGTAAGGCGCGAGGGCGACGAGGTCATCATATCGGTGACGGGTAATGGATTCCTCTACAACATGGTGAGGATCATTGCCGGGACACTTCTGCAGATAGGAAGGGGCAAGGGTAAGCCTTCGGATATAGCGGATATGCTTAATGCAAAAGACAGATCGGCAGCAGGACCTACAGCGCCTCCTCAGGGTCTTTTCCTGATGGAATATAAGTTCCTGGATGGAATTCCGGGACCTTTGGAAGATACAAATAATTGTTGACAAATAATGGCAAATAGTCATATAATATCTTACTGTGTGACGTAGTATAACTATGTCCTCATTTAAGCTAAGTGGCATATTGATGTCCCGGTAAGCCTCAATATGTTCATATACTGCACAATCAGGTGAAGGGTTGCGCAGAGGAGTAACAAATTTTAAGTAATTGTTCTAATCTGGTAATGGAGGAAACACAATGAAAACATTTATGCCTAGTGCAACTACAGTAGAGAGAAAGTGGTATGTAGTTGATGCTACTGATATGACACTTGGACGTCTTGCTTCTAACGTTGCAAACGTACTTAGAGGTAAGAACAAGCCTATTTACACACCAAACATCGACACAGGTGATTTCGTAATCGTAATCAACGCTGATAAGATCAAAGTATCAGGTAAGAAGCTTGATCAGAAGATGTATTGGCACCACACAGATTATGTTGGACATCACAAGGAGTTCTCACTTCGTCAGATGCTTGAGACACACCCTGAGAGAGTTGTTGAGCACGCTGTTAAGGGAATGCTTCCTAAGGGATCTCTTGGAAGAGATATGTACGGCAAGCTCCATGTATATGCAGGTGCTGAGCACCCACACGCAGCTCAGAAGCCTGAAGTATTAACATTTTAATCGGGTAGTCGAAAGGAGAATCTAAAATGGCAAAGTCAGCTAATTACTACGGAACAGGTAGAAGAAAAAAGTCAATCGCTAGAGTATACCTTGTATCCGGAAATGGAAATATAACAATCAACAAGAGACCTATCGATGAGTATTTTGGTCTTGAGACTCTTAAGGTTATTGTTCGTCAGCCTCTCGTAGCTACAGAGACAACAGACAAGTTCGACGTTGTTGTAACTGTTAAGGGCGGCGGAACAACAGGCCAGGCCGGTGCTATCAGACACGGCATTTCAAGAGCTCTTCTTCAGGCTGATTCAGATGAGTACAGACCTGTTCTTAAGAAGGCCGGATACCTTACAAGAGATCCTCGTATGAAGGAGAGAAAGAAATACGGTCTCAAGAAGGCTCGTAGAGCTCCTCAGTTCTCAAAGAGATAATTATCTGCTCTTGCAGATTACGGAAGACTCGGTACAATGTACCGGGTCTTTTTTGTACCATTAAATATTTATAAAATCCCTTTTTATTTAACGTTTTTACGGTTATTATTATAAGCAGAAGCTAAAAGCAACCGGCTGATAAAGCTTTGTACTGGAGTAAACATGCATGGATAAAAAGCCATTTATCTCTCTAAAAGTAAGAATTTCCATAGGCGTTGTTTCTGTGTGCCTTTTACTTGGTCTTTTGGCAGTTCTTTTGATGAGCAGGATTGCAAGAGATATTGTTGATGAAGAGTACATCGATGATGCCGAGAGGATATCGAGAGCAGTTGTGAGCGCCCTTGACGTAGGCGATGTCAAAGAGCTTACAGATATTGTAATGGGCATTTATGAAGATGCCGGAGAAGTTGTACCCAGTACTGAGTGGGGGTCAGATGCCTGGAATAAGTACATGTCAAACTTTGAAGGCGTAGAAAGCCTTCCGGTATTTGGAAAACTAAGAAAGCAGCTCAGAGTATATCAGGAAATATTTGATGTCGATTGCATATATATCATGCAGTTTAATAAAGCCGGTGATCATGCCATATACATAATTGATGCGGCTTACGAAAATGTATGTCCTCCCGGTGTGGTTGATTCCTATGCGGAAGGCTTCTGGCCGGATTCAACAGGACGATCCATTCCCACTACCATAACAAATGAAGAAAGGTATGGCTGGCTTGTTACGGCAGCTTATCCTGTTATGCTCGATGACGAAGTAGTTGCTTTTCTTTGTGTTGATATCTCTATGAATGAGATCAAGGCAAACGAGAGGGGTTACGTTTTTATGACAGGTATTGCCATGATCCTCTTTACTTTGCTGGTTCTGGTGTTCTCCTTGATATATTTAAACAGGAATATTTTCGGACCCGTGGCGCTTCTTAAGGATACGGCCAAAAACTACTGCTCAGAAAGCGGTGAGATCATCCACCATGAGTTTGAGAAGCTGTCTGTCAGGAACAACGATGAGATTTCAGACCTTCTTCTGTCCATGAAGCAGATGGAGGCAGACATGAATGCCAATATCACGGCTCTTATGGATACCAAGGTGGCACTAAAGGCGACCGAGGAAAAAGCGAGTACCATGGAGGCGCTGGCAGTCAAGGATACCTTTACCGGAATATGGAACAGACTGGCCTACGAAGATGAAATAAAAAGGCTCAACAAAGATATTCGTGAGGGCTTTACCGAGTTTGGAATTGCAATGATAGATCTCAATGATCTTAAGAAGATAAATGACACCTATGGCCATGAAAACGGAAACGTCGCTATCAGGGGACTTAGTTCCATCATCTGCGATGTGTTCAAGCGCTCGAGGGTGTTTAGGATTGGCGGAGATGAGTTTGTGGTCATCTTAAAGAAAAAGGACTTTAAGAACGTTGATAAGCGCATGGAGGACTTTAATGACAGGCTTATGAAGATCGCGTCGGACAGTCTCCTGATGCCCTGGGAAAAGGTATCTGCGGCGATCGGATATGCCATGTTTGACGATGATGAAGATGTGACCGCCGAAGATGTTTTCAAAAAGGCCGACAAAGCCATGTACGAGAGAAAGGCGGCTATGAAAGCAGGCCGGACCCTATAGCATTCTTTCTGTATTCGTTCGGTGTTATTCCTTCTCTTTTCTTAAAGCAGTAACAGAAGGCGCTCTCATCTATAAAACCGCAGGAGAGAGCAATCTCTGAGATGGTCATGTTAGAATTGGACAGATTATATTTGGCCGCAGAAATGCGCGTCGATAAAAGAAACTGGTGTGGTGTCACGCCGGTTTCTTTTTTGTATTTCCTGTTGAAGTGGTAGGGCGATAATCCTGCCATATCTGCCATTTCCTCAAGAGTTATCTTCTTGCTGAAATTCTCTGTGAGATAGGTGGTGACTTTCTTTATTCCATCTTCATCTGCAGCATCTTTTGAGGAAGGTGTGACTGATAACTCCAGCAGCAGATTCCCTATCATAATGCTCATCTGAGCTTCGCTAAGAGACAGGTGCTTCTCCATACCATCAATGAGATCTAAAAGAATGGAGCGGGCGGATTTAAAGTTTGAAAGAGCTATGATATTGCCCCGTTCTCTGACCAGATATTCGTAGTAGCCTCCTGCAAGCTTTCCATCAAAGTGGAGCCAGAGAGTTCTGCATCCGGTGCTTGTTCTATAAGCATGGTGATTGTAGCAGTTGAGCAAAATGGCATCACCTTTGGCGGCGGTAACATATTTTCTGTCCAGCAATATTTCCATGGTGCCATTTTCTATCAAGATGATGAGATA
Source organism: Butyrivibrio sp. (assembly GCA_017634825.1). Classification (GTDB taxonomy): domain Bacteria; phylum Bacillota; class Clostridia; order Lachnospirales; family Lachnospiraceae; genus Butyrivibrio. Next base: position 457 of record JAGBMP010000095.1, on the reverse strand, counting down.
GCTGTCGAATTTATTTCTCTCAAGAGAATAACCGGGCAGATATTCAAAGGCTCCAATGACAGTTGGATACAGGAAAAGAGCCTTTGCAGCCGATGTGGGATTATATATAAAATACTTTGAGGTTTTAGAAATTTTTTCTTCTGTTGAAAGCATGATGTTCCTCCGGTTATGTAGAGCAATTTCTTTATATTATAGAGCAAGTTTATCAATTGAGAAAGAAGTGAAATTATCCTATTCTCAAAATATAAGATAAGCAAAAAACTCTTAGGAGATGCGAGGGAGAATGGCATGGATACAGTAAAGATATGGGAAGAGAAGGTAGAGATTCCTACATACGAGATCGGAGAAGCTGACATAAATCCGATGTTTCTTGAAAAGAGAGTATATCAGGGCAGCAGTGGCAAGATATACCCTTATCCTGCGACTTCTAAGATCAGCCGCCAAAAGAAGAACAAGG
>JAGBMP010000094.1 GCA_017634825.1 Butyrivibrio sp. | reverse complement strand
TCTCTCTGATGGAATCATTGAGCTTAATAAGAGGCCTTGTAACCCGCCTTGCAACAAATCTGTTAAGTATCAGCATGGCAAGAAGCGTTATTGAGATTACCATCATAACGAAGTATCTTATATCCTTCATTCCCATGTAGGAATTACTTGTAGGGATGACACTTACCAGCTTCCAACCCGTATAGCTCATGGTATCAACGGTAACGATCCTCTCGTTTCCCTCAAAGATTTCCTTGTGACTTCCATCGTCATACCCTGCTGCCCTCGAATTGTTTTCCTTAAAAAGGCCTGCACTGATCTGCATCAGCATCGGATGGTAGATAAGAGATCCTTTATTATCCATAAGGTACACGTACTGCTCTGAAGGGTTATTGTTGACAGACTCCATCATATCCTCGATGACAGCGTAGTTCATATCAACCAGGAGCACTCCCTGCTCGGGAACGCCACCGTTATTAAGCTCAACATTTCTGCTAAGGGAAGTCACCCAGTAATACTTAAAAGTGGGGTCATCTACAAATATGTTCTGAACATGAGGAAGTGAAAAATGAAGGTTCTCCGGCTTGGAAAGAGCTGACTGAAACCATGACTGACTCGTTACATCCACCCCGTCCTTCTCAACACCTACGGGAGATGCGGCAATAAGAGTTCCGTCCTCCGAAAAAAGAGCGAGACTTATAAGGTAGTCCTTGTGTGCCTCGTAAAGAAGGTTCATCTGAGTTATGGGAGTTTCCTTGCTGATGTCCTGGTCCTTTACCACGTTGTAGTAGATGGCATCAGACATTCTTCGCATGCTTCGAAGGTAATCCTCAAGCGTAATGACGCTCTGATCAAGAGTGAGTACCGCCGCGTCCTTTAGCATCTTCTCCGACCTTACGGCGAATCTCTGATAAAGAGCCACTCCCATGGCAAGCATACAAACTAAGGCTACAATTGTGAATGAAACCGCAATTGTAACCTGAATACTCCTCGTGGCAATCGGTCTCATATATCTCGAGATCAGCCACTGCATTTTTAAGTTATCAAACTTCCCCTTCAAAAACTTTTTCAAACTTGCTCCTGTTTATTCCTTGCCGTTTTTATACTTTGACGGCGAGACGCCAAACTGTTTTTTGAATACATAACTAAAATAATTGGGATCGGAATATCCAACTTCCTGGGCTATTATATAGGTCTTTTCATCGGTCTCAAGAAGCATCCTCTCGGCCTTCTCCATGCGATAGTCCGTCAGATACCCCACAAAAGTCTTGCCGGTCTCCTTCTTGAAAACCGTTGAGAAATAAGCGCTGCTGACTCCAAGGTAACTGCAGATGAAGTCCACGGACAGATCCTGATCCGCATAGTGGTCTGCCACATACTCCTGCGCCTTTGAGACAAAAGACCTTGTGGTGTCATTTCTCTTATAGTCGATGAGCTCGTGCATCTTAAGGCACACTCCGGTAAACCAGATAGAGAGCTCCCCGGGCTCCATCTGAGAAGCCACCGAATATACATCACTGCTAAGGTCAAAGACATCACCCAGCTCGAGCTGATTGGTCCTTGCAAACTTGTAGAGCTCACTGACAAGTTCCATGACAAAGAATCTGTAGTTCTGGATAGTTGCCTGAGCTTTTGTGTTGTTCTCTATATATTTCTCTGCTGCCTTCTTAACATCCTCGGCATCAGCCATCTTCATCTTCTTGAATACGTCCAAAAGAGTATTCTCTTCCGCCGGAGCCGAATCGTCTTTTTCCATGGGCGAAATCTCGGAGATATTGATTGCCTTGGTATGTCCGTACAAAACCCTGTAGGAGACAGCATCTCTTGCTCCATGATAGGATGTATCGATTTCCGAGAGGTTCTCTGTGGTGCTTCCGACGCCTATTGTGACATTTGCTTTGCATATACTCTCTGCCAGTCTGCAGAGTCTGTCGCAGTCATCGGTAAATGCAGATGCATCCTTCTGCGATGGGAGCTGGGCTATCATAACGGTAGAGCCCTGATAGGAAAAGAACTTACAGCCCCACTTTTCGTCCATCCTCTCCTCAAGGAGCTTTCTCACCGATACGGACAGCAGCACGGGATTCATACCCTCGGGTATATTGGACTTGCTGACGTGGACGATAGCAGCCACATAAACAGGGCCTGTCAGTTCAATCCTGTAATCGGACATAAACTTCTCAATCCTGTCATCCTCTATTCTGCCTTCCACAAGAGAAGCAAAGAAATCCTCCTGCAAAAGAGGAAGTGAATCCATGTAATAGTTCTCAAGCTTTGCAACGTTCAGCTTCTCGTCGATGTCACGGTCAAGTGCCTCGTGAACCCTCTTAAAAACTGCCTTAAGCTCATCGGCATCAATAGGCTTTAGGATATACTCCTCAGCCTCAAGCCTGATGGCTTCCTTGGCGTACTCAAACTCATCGAAGCCCGAAAAGAAAATGATCCTTATATTGGGATAGAGGCGCTTTAAATTCCTTGCCAGCTCCATTCCATCCATATAAGGCATCTTAATATCGGACATAACAATATCCGGTCTTAGCTCCTCTGCAAACTCAAGAGCTTCAAGGCCGTTATGTGCGTATCTGGGAGTATCAAAACCCATTTCCTCCCAGCTTAATTTTCTCATGATCGCCTGTGCAACATCTTCCTCATCGTCCACAAGCATAACTTTATATTTGTTCATAGCTCTCCGACAGCTCATTCAGCATATTTCTCGTATACGATCTTCCACATAAATCCCATGATGACCACTGCTACAACAATAACTATAAGCGCAGCTATCTGATTGAAGAAGGACACAATTCCCATTGCAATTGCTGATATGCCAAGGAATATGATGATCAGCCCCGCAAAGAACGTATATTCATTGGGATGCTTGATACTCTCGGGATTCTCCTTTTTAAGAATCTTAACGTCTCTGGTTATTATAAGCCTTATGCCAAAAAACATGCACACCAAAAATGCAAGAATCTCTATACCCATCTGATTAACTATTGTCTGTATGTTCATCATTCCTCCTGTGTCTTTTCTCTCATCAGATCATCCAATCTGTCTAATACTATATTAATATCTTTTGTCCCATACAGACAATACACTGAAGAAAGTTTTGCATCAATAGCATTTTCTTTCAACAGCTTTTTGACTCTCATGACATCGTTTTCAAAAAAACTCTCCTCAGTCTCATCGTCAAAGACAATAAACTGAGTTCCTCCTATCCTGAATACTTTGGATTCTCCAAACACTTCCATAAGGCCCTTGGCAGCTATAACAACCATCTGATCCCCGACCTCATATCCCTCTTTTATATTGACTTCATACAGGTGACTTAAGTCACAGCGCACACAGCCAAAGGCCTTTGAGGTATCCAGGTCATGCTCAAGATATTTTTTGTAAGAGGTGAAGTTGCCACAGCCCGAGAGTACGTCCTTGTAGGTATAGTTCATAACCCTGCTCTGATTCTCTCTCTGAAGAATCAACTGTGACAAGAAATATGAAATAAGGTTTATTATCTCGGCCACAGATTCAAGCTTCTTTTGCGGAGCACCTATAACGCTGCACACGCCAAAGAGCTTTCCTCCTACCTCCAACGGACCGATTATCAGATTATTCAGGTTGTGTGTCTTTAAAAGGTTATAAAAGCCCGGGATGGTATTTTTATATCTCTCCGAATCCCTGACAATCAGTCTGTGATCGTTTTTGTTAAACTCTTCATATATTTTGCCTGAGATGGCTTCCGAAGAGAGATACATCATATCAATGCCGAAAGGCTCCTCTCCCTCCCTGCACCACTCATAGGTACCTCTGTATTTTCCGTTTCTCTGGTCTTCAAAGATACACAGACGTTTTGCACCAAGCTCTTTTCCCAAAAAGGCAAGTATGGACCTTATATTGGCGTCGGGAGATTCGGATGAAAGCGCATATTGCAGTGTTCTGTTAATAAAACGATCCCTCTCAATTGCAGCGTTGTCCTTCATCCACCATCCGATAAAGACGCCCAGCATGATCAGTGCGTAAATGACAGAACCCAGACGGATAAATACTCCGCTGTTATCCCAGATTCCACCTGATGACATGTATTGTATCAGGTCAGGAATTGCGCACACAATAAAGATAACACCTCCTACATACAGATACTTCATCCCGTCCTTCTTGCCGGTCCTGCGGCAGTAGAGCGCATTCTCCACGGACATGACTACCAGAACCGCCATAGCTGCTATTGCATAAGCCATTATAAACTTAGAGAAGGAATCCAACATGTCTATCCTGAATAAATAGCGCAGATTTACAATCCCTGTTGCCGAGATAAGAGAGATAAAAAAGGCCAGATGCCTGTATATCGGTCTTTTCTTCTCCGTCTGGGAATGGAAGGAACATATTCCGGGATAGGCAAGCATAAACGGCAGTATCAGCCGGATATCCCTGCACACATATAAGTACCCCGTTGTCAGCTGCAGAATGTTTGTGTCGATAAGAAACCAGATTCCCGAAAGGGAAGCGCTGATTCCCACCGCCAGAATATCGAAGGGGAAGTCCGACTTTTTGTATGCACCGATATAAGCAACGATAAATGTCACTCCAAGAAAGATATTGAGAATACTAAGGCCACAGGAAACAAGCTTGCTCCTGATGATCATCTGAATAAAATCAGAGGCTGAACAAAGGGATATATCATATAACCTGCCTCTTTTCTGGCCTTCGTGTACAGGCTCAATTTCGATCCTTATGAGCTTATCGACATCATTTTTGCTTATTCCCACTTCGTGATAGGCTATTCCGTATCCCATTCCTGTCAGGTTGGGTTTACTCTCAAATTTGTATCTCTGCCTGCCACCGATGAAAACCTTTATATTTGTATTTTGAGATTTAAAGCACAGTTCATCCTTGTCAGTGATACTGTAGGAAAGCTTTTTTTCTATGACGATCCTGCCGCCATAATCACTTATGTCCAGATCATTTGCGTTTACTGTTTCTCCGCTCTCCAGCTTCCATCTGTCTGAGTAAGCATCAATCGTCTCATTAAGAGTGATGTTCCTGTCAGTAGATATGGGCACTCCTGCAAGGACCGCAAAAACTATAAGCCCAAATATCACACCATATATCGTATATGTGACTTTTTGCCTGCTTTTCATAGCTCACCTTCCGCAGTCTCTGCAAGAGACTTTATACTCTCATAATCACCGTTCTTTAAATGCTCCCTCATGAGGTCCATTTTCTCTCTGTGTCCCCCGGGGATGTCATACTCCGCAATATCGTCCAGAGTCATCTTTATTATTCTGTCATTTTTTTCATCTGCTGCCTTGTACAGGGTTTCGTATGCGCTCTTGAGCAGAATATTGTCAAAGCTCACATCCTCCTTTACTTCCGGTTCTGCAAAGAAAGGTGCAAGGCTCTCTTTGTAAAGCTCAAGGCTCTTTAAAAGCTCATCGTTATGCAGCCTTATATATGCGATGTCGCCACTCTTCCCTGCCATCTCCAGTTTTTCGGAAGCTTCTCCCAGCTCCATGGCACCCACAAGTCGTGCGGAACTCTTCATGGCATGGACCTTGATTATATAGTTCTCCCAGTCCTCGGAAGAATATAATCCGCCTATTTCTTTTCCCTTCTGATCCAGGGATTCGTAAAAGATCTTCAGGACCGCCTTAAAGGCATCCTCTGATCCGCTGTTCTCGATGGCTTTAGCGGGATCTATACCGGGTATTTCTTCATACCATGCCTTTACCTTTTCTTTTTTTTCTGCTGCTACAGGTAGGAATGGCTGCGAATACTGGGGTTCTAAGGTATTGTCATCATCGTCGTGATAAAGAGCGTTTGAGAGCACCTGACTGAGTCCATAGGGCTGATCATCCCCCTCAATGTACATGATACCCATAGCCCCTCCTCCGCAGTTTAAAGCCATAACGGAGGAAACCTTCTGAAACAGGATATGTTCAAAGTTAAACTTACTTTTGATGGTACTTTTTATGAGGTCTTTCAGTTCGTCTGTAAGATTGATATAATCCACAACCACCACATCAAGGTCAGGATGTGCACTCCTTGGCAATGCGTAGTCCAGATATTTAATATAGCACTCGTCAATTTCTCCAGAGAATATCTTAGCTACTGTTATCTTTCCACCGAGGATATTAATGACAGGCCTTAAACCGAAGGTATTTACAAGGCTGAAGATAGTTTTTCTCATGCTGCCCCGGCGCATCAAGAACTCAGCATTGCCGGTGACAAAGCTGCAACTGATATCCTTCTTTATCCTCTCAAGATCACTTATGATCCTGTCAAACTGCCTTCCCTGAATGGACATTCTGTAGGCCACAAGCACAAGCATTCCAAGACCGCTGGAATTGGACTGGGAATCTATTACCGTGACATTACCGTAGGCTTTGGCTGCTTCTTTTGCATTTTCATACTCTTTGCTGATCTGTGAGGATACAGTTATATAGATAATCCTGTGGGCCTTCTTGACCTCTTTTGCAAAGAATTTCTCAAATTCCTCCACAGTGGGCGGCGATGATGTAAAAGTAGCCCCCTCGGACACATAGCGCATTACTTCATCTACGCTGGCTTCATCCAGATCATAGAAGCTCCTTCCGTTCGATATAATTGAAAAAGGAATAACATCGATCTGATATCCCCATAATACACTTCTCGGAATGTCGCACATACTGCTGGTTGCAACAAGTACGGGAACTTTTTTGGCATAGGTCTTTGATGAGGATATTCTGGAATCCTCAAACCCTGACTGTCCGGTTCTGATAATTTTAGACTCCTGAAGATTACTTAAGATTGCCTCTTCAAGGGCTGTGCCGGATATTGGTTTTACCAGATAACCGTCAAATCCGCTCTGGTTGTACAGTTCCCTGCTCTCCGCATCGGCATTGGCTGTAAGTGCAATCACGGGAGTATGGTTGTTAAGTCCTCCGATCTGCTTCCTGATACGCTGCATGCACTCCACGCCGTCCATCTCAGGCATCATATGATCCATCAAAATTACATCATAAGGCTCTTTTCCCGCCATGGAGAGAGCTTCCGCTCCGCTTAAGGCTGTTTCAACAACCATCTCTGTATCAACCAGAAGCTTCTTTTCAACCTCCAGATTCATCTCGTTGTCATCAACGATGAGGATCCTGGCTTCAGGAGCTTTAAAGCCCGGCACATAGTGTCCCGAAAGTTCCCTGCCACCAAGACCTTCTATGCTTATCTCGCCTATTGCTTCTCTGCGTGTTACCTTCTGCTTGAGAGAAACTATGAAGGTTGAGCCCTCGGTGTAGGTACTGTTCACCGTGATCTTTCCGTCCATGAGCTCCACCAGCTGTTTAACTATGGACAGCCCCAGACCTGTTCCTTCTATCTTTGCATTTTTCTCCTCATCCATTCTGGAAAAGGCATCAAAAAGATAGGGAATAACATCCTGTTTGATTCCCATTCCCGTATCTATTACAGAAAACAGAAGAAGCACCTCTCCCTCACCTGTTCCTTCCCCCTTTTCAATGCGCAGGGTAACAGAACCTTCCTGAGTGTACTTCACGGCATTATTAAGAATGTTTACCAGTATCTGTTTTATTCTGACTTCATCGCCAAAAAGCTCGGCTGGTATCGTTGGGTCAACTTCCAGATTTATGGAAAGAGATTTCTGCTGGGCTCTTAAAAAGATCATATTGATGATCTCGGATATCAGATCCCTGAGGTTATAGTTTACGGGAACAATATCCATCTTTCCCGCTTCAATCTTGGACATATCCAGAATGTCATTTATAAGGGACAGCAGCATTTTGCCGGCGCCCTGGATATTTCTGGCATCGGCCTTTATTTCCTCAGACGCATCCTCCTGCCTTAGGATTATTTCATTCAGGCCCAGGATAGTATTTATGGGAGTCCTTATCTCATGACTCATATTTGAAAAGAAACGGTTCTGAGACCTGTTGAGTTCCTCGACCTTTCTGGTCTCTTCTCTGGCTCTTTTGTTCTCCTCCCTGTACAGCCACTCGGCAAACCATACCATAACGCAGCAGATAATACCTACCAGCACCATGGAGATCAGTGAATCGGCGAAGAATGCCTGCCGGCTATGCTCAGCAACAAGCTCAGGATAACAGTAGCCTATGGTGTACAGAATTGAAGACTCCAGGGATAATATTATAAGCATGATAGGCTTCCAGTATCCGTTCAAAACAAGACCTGTAAACAAATACGCAAATATCATCCACTGAATACCGCCGCCGTAGGTTCCTCCTCCGGCAAAATATACTATCGGGAGGACAATAAAAAGCATCCCGGGCACAATGAGTTTTACAGCAACCGAAACACGATTTCTCTTAATCGCTGTAAAAGTTACAACCGGAATAATTATAATAATTATCGCAATGGAGATTATCTCAACAATGTTTTCCCCAAATACGATGTCACCCAGAAGGGCAAGGATAAGAAATAAATCCGTAACCATTGTAAGGAGTATAAAAACACGCTCCTTAAAATCCCTTGAGGGGTCCTTCAAAAGCTGTATAACTCTCTGTACCACATTATGGATCATTTAACGCCTCCGTCCCGGCTCTTTTTGCCGCCTTCCATAACACGGCTCATGACCCTTTCAAACTCGGTTATATTGATGGGTTTACTGATAAATCCATCAAAGCCCTCTCTTATAAACATCTCCCTTGCTCCGCTGACAGCATTGGCTGTAAGAGCAATGACAGACAGTTTCTGATCCCTCTGCTCGGCGATGGCCTTGAGCTTCTTCATGGCCTCGACTCCATCCATCTCGGGCATCATGTGATCCATAAATACCACGTCATATTCGCCGGTATCATACTTAGCCAGAGCTTCTCTACCGCTTCCGGCTGTATCAACATCCATCTTGTAATCCTTGAAAAGACCTGTTGCAACCACAAGGTTCATGGGCTCATCATCTACTATAAGAGCTTTTATTCCTTCAAGGTTTAAGTTCTTTCTCTCTGCCGAGCTTTGGAAGGATAATGCATCAGTATTGCCGTTTAATACGTTGGCAATGGTGTAGCCGTAAATTGGTCTGGGCAGCACAACAACCCGAGACTCCCGCCTCGGAACAAACCCTGAATCAGCAAACATGGAAACGGTTATGCCACTTCGGTTCAGGTCTTCAAAAAAGCTGCTGTCCTGTTCATATTCTTTTTGACAGGTAAATACATGGGTGACCTTCCCTGACTCAAGTATTGATTTAAGCTCTTTTAGCGAATGTGTGAGATACAGATTGATCCTGAGTCCGGCAGCCAGATCCCTTGCCATCATTTCATAAGCACCGCCAACCCTGAAGTCATCAAGCATCTCAGGAAGCACATGGAAAGCGACGCCCAAAAACTTCCCACTATCCACTGATATACAGGGCGAAGGATCTATTACCTCCTGAACGATACTGACTCTGACAACAGTCCCCTCATTGGGGCTGCTCTCCAGTGTGACAAAACCGTTCATCAGCCTTGTAAAGCCATAGACAATCGAAAGTCCTAGGCCGATACCACCGGTGCTTCGATTTCTCTTTCTGTCCGCCTGATAACTTCCTGTGGCAACCTTATTTCTGACCTTCTCAGTCATGCCGATTCCGGTATCAAGAACTTCTATTACAAGATTTACACCGTAATCACGCTTGTAGCAATAAACTCTTAAGAATACTCCGCCTTTTTTGGTAAACTTAAAGCCATTGAACACAAGATGAGAAATTATCTTCCTGATCTTTTTTGAATCACCCTTTAAAACCGCAGGAACCGACGGGTCTAAATCGATGGTAAACTCAAGCCCGCTCCACTTGTAAATAAGCTCATAGTCGGCCGCAATATCACCGACTATTGAGGTGATCGTATACTTTTCTTCCTCCAGGACTGCATCTCCTCTTTCTATCTCGCTGTAATCCTGGATATCCTCAATCTGATGTGAAAGGCGAATCCCGGCATCTCTTATTGCCGATACATCAGCTCTTGGCTCTCTTTTCAGCATAAGAGTAGACATTCCGCTTATTACATTAACCGGGGTTCTAAGCTCATGTGAGATATTTGCAAGGAAGTCTTCCATTCCCTTCTTTGCATTTTCCTCGGTATCATGAACTGACTCAATGCCTGCCTGAAGCCTTTCAATGTTTCTCAGAATCTCATGGAGAGCTCTATATATACTCAGTTCAACAATCACGTGCAGTATTATTCTGGAAATGTTTAAGGGATTAAGAACGATGGCTCCGGAATAAGCACCGGCGATAAGCTGGCTGATCATGATAACAAAGAATTCCAGCAAAATAACAGGCAAAAACTCTTTTCTGCCCATCATTGAAGCTGTGATCATAATAAGTACGGATACAATTATGATATCGTAGAAACTGGTTATGTGAACACCGTGAAAGAAAGCCACGATCATCGAAAAGATCAAAAAGAAATTCTCTCTGAATCTGGTCGTCCCATAACCGTTAATATGAAATGCCCAGCAGGCAATTATGCCACCAGCAATAAGAGGTGCTGTCCACAGTTCCCATCCCTGGGATAAGCTCTCTAAAATAGCACCTATACAGGTGATTGTAATGATAACAACAGCCACATTATGGGCCCTGAGTGTTCGATTTTCTTTTTCGTTCAAAGTCCTATCCTCTTAAAGGAAGACAATAGATACATAAAAAAGGGATGCAGCCCCTCTTGGCTACATCCCCATTATATCATGACGTATATATTATTGAGGTAATTTCGTTAATAAATATACATTAAATTTTGCTAAATTACTTCTTAGCCACATACTTACGGATATCAAGTGAAATAGCTACGAAGATGACCAGACCGATGAAGATGTACTGTGCGTTAGCATCAACACCAAGGTACTGGAGAGCTGCCTTTAAGAGCTCGAATACGGCAACACCGATGATGGCACTTGAAACCTTACCACGTCCACCTGTAACTGATACACCACCGATTGTACAAGCTGCGATAGCTTCCATCTCATAACCAAGACCAAGGTTTACTGATGCACCACCGGCCTTAGCACCAAGCATGAATCCTGCAAGACCATACATCATAGCGGCCTTCATGTAGATAAGTACCATTGTAAGACGAACAGGAACACCGGCAACTTCTGCAGCCTGTGGGTTTCCACCGATTGCATACATATACTTACCGTGACGAGTCATGTTGAAGATGAACCATGTAATTGCTGCAACAATAAGTGCGATCCAGATCAGGTAGCTGATGCCCAGGAACTTACCTGTAGCAATGTTTGTGTACTGTGTTGTGTATCCACCAAGAGGTGTAGCACCTGTGTAGATAAGAGCAAGTCCGTATACGATTTCCATCATGGCAAGGGTTGCGATGAATGGAGGAACGTGAAGGAATGCGATGAAAAATCCTGTAACAGCTCCGAATGCACCGGTAATTGCAAGAACTATAAGAAGTGCAACGAAGATGTTAAGAGGCTGCATATCAGGGAAGAACTTACCTGAGTAGTCCATCTTCTGAAGAAGTGTACCTGCGATACAAGCTGCAAAACCGATCATACGTCCTGCTGAAAGGTCACATCCTGCTGTGATAACACAGCCTGCGATACCAAGGGCGATAACAAGTCTTGAACTCATATTCATAAGAATGTTGAACAGGTTGTTTGATGTAAGGAACCTGTCGTTTGTAATACCTGTGTAGATAACCAGGATGAACATAACGATGATAACACCGTTATTTATAAGAAAATCAATTGCTTTTTGCTGTTTTGTCTTAACCATTTCTTTTCCCTCTCTTATAATAGCTGCGGACCTTAGAACTGTGTAGCATAGCTCATAACCTTCTCCTGGGTCATGTCTGCTTCCTCAGTGATCTCGCCTCGTAGTTTACCGTTACACATTACATAAATTCGATCTGACATACCAAGAAGTTCTGCCATCTCGGAGGATATCATTATGATAGCCTTACCCTGCTTGGCAAGATCAGTCATAATCTCATAAATCTCATGCTTGGCACCTACGTCAATACCTCTTGTAGGCTCGTCCATTATAAGAATGTCAGGATCATTAGCAAGCCATCTTGATACAATAACCTTCTGCTGGTTACCACCGGAAAGGTTAGCGATGTGTTCCTGCATGCTCGGTGTCTTGATACTGAGCTTTTCGATACTGTCATCAACTACCTTGTTGATCTTTGGATGATCAAGTACGAAACCTGCTGTGAGATACTTGTTGTAAACTGAAACGCCTACATTATCCTTGATTGAAAGACATCCGAAGATACCGTTTCCTCTTCTGTCCTCCGTGATCATACCGATTCCGGCGTTCATTGCATCTCTTGGGCTCTTGATCTTAACCTCTTTGCCGTGGATCTTGATCGTTCCGGCTGAAAGATTTCTGATTCCAAACAGACCTTCCATAAGCTCTGTTCTCTGAGCTCCGACAAGTCCTCCGAATCCGAGGATCTCACCCTTTTTTAAGTTGAAGGATACATCCTGGAAGGACTTCTCGTGGATTGAAGAAAGACCTTTAACTTCCATAACCACTTCGCCCGGTGTCCTAT
>JAGBMP010000093.1 GCA_017634825.1 Butyrivibrio sp. | reverse complement strand
TCGATTCCGTAGAAGTCGATCACTCTTGTTTCGCCGCTCTTAAGGTGGATTGTAACGGGGCCGTAGCCGCCGCAGTTCTGGGGGTCGGTGTATTCCACTTTCTCTATAGGGAAGATCTCCTCCTCGGTAAAGTCTTCCAGAGACTCCTTGGTGATGACCTGGGAGATCAGGAAGTAGGGCTCGTACCCGTACTGCTTCTGCCTGGAAGTCTTGGCGTACATGACGATGGACTTCTTGCTGTCGGGGTTTGTGCCCTCAGAATCTATGCGCTCTATGCTGCTCCAGCCGTCGAATATGGTGAAGGCCATCTGCTTCTCTTTGCCGGTGTGGTCATGGCCCTTAAGGACTGCTGCCCTGGCTCCGTTCTTCTCAAGAAATGTGACATCTGTGCCGTTATCGGGAAAGCCGAAGGCGCCGAGCGTTACTTCAAGTGGCCTTCTGTACATGCGGATCTTGTCGGCCCTGATGATACCGTAGGGAACAGCAAAGTCCGCCAGGTCGATGGCTGTGCGCCAGTGGCACTCGGTCTCCATCTCGTAGTCGAAGAACTGCCTCCTGTAGAGGACCTCGTCCTTCTCTCCTGCCCAATAAGTGACATTTCCGCGAAGCGACATGTCCTCGTCGGTGTAGCGGACCACGTACTGCTGGGATTCAACCGCTCTATCCACGGTAGCTTCCCATGGGAATTTAGAATTAAAGACGAGCTTGGAGTAATTGTTCATGCCATGCTCATCATCTTTGTGCTTAACAATCTTGCCGGTGCGGAGCTCCGTAATGCCGTTTGCCTGATGGTTCGCCATGCAAAGCCCCGGCCCGTCAAGGGTCCAGACCTTTGTTTCCTTATCCTTAAGCTCATCCCAGATTCCGCCATTCTCCCTGGCAGTCCAGAACGGATGATCCTCAGGCAAGTGCAGGCACAAGAGAGCCTTCGCCAGCCAGAAGGGTGACTCTGCGCAGGAGTATCCCTGAAGAAGCGGTGAGAACGGGCCGTAGAACCCAAGCGTCGGAACGCCCTCCCACAGGAAGTCATCCCTTGTGAAGAACTGAAGTAGCGACCCTGAGCAGATGCGCCTTGCAAGTCCCGGATCCACCGTAGGATTCTTCATCATAAGATTTCCGTCAATGGCGCTGGTGGCTGCGTTTCTGTAGATTCCGCTCCTGCCCCACATATTTGTAAAGCCATCCCTATCAAAGAAATAAGGATAGGTCTTCATGAGTTCGTTTGAATTTTCCTCAAACCTCGCTGCGATATAAGGCTCTTTTTCATAGCCATACCAGTTGTTCCAGATGGCTGTATACATATTGAAAGCCCAGCATGAGTAGTAGTCAAAAGAGTGCCCGTCACGATACCAGCCATCTCCCACATAATAATGGAGTATATTCTGGGCGTGGTCTCTCATGATGTCCTCGTCGATCTCATACCCGTTCATGTAGAGGAACGCCAGATCCAGCATGTTAAAGAGCCTCCAGTTCTGAGGCACCGTATTGGCATGGGCAAAGTCCGACAGAAATGCTGCGATCCTGTCCTTCTCCTCCTTGCTGTACTTATCCCAGATCTCCTCCGCGGACATCCACAGACAGATGACAAGCGCCGCCGTCTCCACGGTCTGCTGATATGCAGCAAACAAATTTCCGCTCTTGTCCGTGCTCTTCATATCCGTGTAGTTCAGGACATAGTTAGGCTCCCCGGGCGTCACAGCGCACAGAACCTGCTTTGCATAGTAGTCCCTTACGTTTATCCCGTTCAGCTCAAGGTCCGGCTTAATATGCACAAGAGGCGCAGCTATGAAAAAAGATCTCGCCAGCCCCTCAAAGATTTCGGCCTTAAAGCGCCACTGCGGATGATCCGGCTGCGGATATGTGATCTCTCTCTCATACCTCGGCATGACTACCGGATCCTCGATTGACTTAATGTTATTAAAGACGCCGGACAAAAGATATTCTGCCGCCTCTATCCAGCTCTCTCTGGTAAGCCCCGTGTAAGGGCTGAGTTCAAAGTCTGTATGTGTAGGTTTAAATACCATCTTCTCTCCCCCGGGCCTTAGAAAATCCTAAGTGCCTTATCTGCCAGCTTCATAAGCGCTTCAATAAAGTAGTAATCACCATAGATGATGGACATGTTGTGGCCATCGCCGTGATAATCAACTGCGCAGTTATTAAGAAGGTTGTCTGTATCCGTGCCCCAGCTTACGCGCTTTTCATCAAGTGTCTTAAGGAGCCTGAGCGCAGCATCCAAATACTTATCTGCCTCGGCCTCATCCTCAAGCCCCCTGGCCAGCTCGATAAGCCCTGAAGCTGTGATGGCTGCTGCCGTGGAATCCTCAAGGTCCACGTCCTTCGGCTGTCTGTAGTCGATGGGCACCAGATAGCTCTCCGGCATTGCAGAGAGCACATAGTTAGCGATCTTCGCAGAAGTCTCCAGATATTTCTTTTCCCCTGTATAATGAGCTGACAGCGCAAAGCCGTAGATTCCCCAGCTCTGGCCTCTTGTCCAGGATGAGCCAACAGCGTATCCCTGTCCGCCCAGGGTCTCAGTCACCTTGCCCGTGAATGGATCAAAGACAACGATGTGGTTAACCGATCCGTCCTCTCTGACAAATTCCTTCATGGCAGTATCCGCGTGAGCTATAGCTATCATCTTGAATCTCGGGTCCGTTGTCTCCTCGCTCGCCCAGTAAAGGAGCGGAAGGTTCATCATGCAGTCGATTATCGCATAGCCCCTTCTGTCCACGTTGTCCCAGTTGTTCCAGGCTCTGATGAAGTTCCCGGCAAGGTTGAATCTGCCGGCCATGTTGTTTGCAGCCAGCATCGCCCTGTTCAGGGACTCCTTGTTCTTTTCCTGTTTGTATCTGATAACGGAAGTCGGCAGCCACTTAAAGCCGTTGTCGTGGTCCAGCCCGTCAGTGTTCATGAGGTTCTTATCGAGCTTATCCTCGACGCCTATGGCCTCCTGCCTGAACATCTCGTTTCCGGTCAGCGCAAAAAGCTGCCACATCTCGCCGCCCCAAAAGCCGTTGGTCCACCAGCAAGGGTCCGAAACGCTCTTATCGTCAAACCTGCCATTCTCTGTGGTGTAGGGGATCTTATCCCTGTTTCTTTCTGTCACCACTGTCATTTTATCTTCTATCTTTTTAAGGGTCTCGAGGACCCATGCACTCTCATTTTCTGTCAGCGCTCTCATACCAATCTCCTTTTTCTCTTTTTAGCTTATCTGCAGTTTGATTCGGCTACCTGCGAGCCTTATCAGCACCCTGTAAACCTCATGCTTCCAGGAAATCTTCAGTCTCTCGTCGGTGATGGGATAGGTCTGGATTTCAACGACCTCACCTCCGCTAAGAACTGCCTCTCCAAGATCTCCAATTCTGATGCATGTTTCTCCCGAAGCGGCAACATTTACCTCGGGCCTTTCGTACGTCATCAGGGTCAAAAGAGCTGTCGCACTCCCTTCATACTCATCCAAAACCTCAACACCGCTCCCCTTTTTGTGGGTAATGGTCCTGAAATATCTGCGGACCTCATCGCTCTTATAAGCTCCGGCGATGTCCATGGAAAGCGAACTTGCTCCGGTTTTTGAATCACCTTCAAGTGCAGCCAAGACGCCTTTGGCGCCAAACTCTTTTCCGTCTTTTTGCAGAATAATGCCATCATTATAGTAATCCCCGGCTGCGTCAAATCCTAGGCTGGCGATTTTTACTTCAGTATCATTTTTTATAAAGGTAGGCACGTTGTGGAACTGCGACTGCATAGTCCATATCTCATAGCGCCTGTCGGAAAACGTCTCTCTGGTATAGGTCCCAACTCCCAGGTCGATGATAAGTGGCTTGCCTTTCTTATAGATGGTAAACGAGCCCACATCATTGTGGTTGTGGCTGTCGGCATTATCTCCCGCCTTGGCTGCACAGATGTAAGTCCCATCCCTGCTGACCATGAGTCCCGTGCTCTCAAAGAATGAATCCTCGCAGAGCATCTCACTCTCCGGATACTCTGTCATCTCTTCATAGCTAAGTGCCTGAAGCACATGGTAAAAGAGATTTATCTCTCCCGTAAGTATCCTGTCGCCATCATCAGCCTTCCTGAAATCAGCAGCTGCAAAGGATGAAAGCACCTCATCCCCGCAGAGCTTGCCGAACAAAAACTCCCTTGAAGTTCTTCTCGGGCAGATGGCTGCGCAGTCTGCGAAGTTTATGTATATGTTGTCGGTTACATTCATTCGGACAATGTAACTTGCGATGTTCTTTACCAGTGGCTCCTTAAATACTTCCTCAAAGCCCGTTCCCTTAAGGGCGTCAGACATCAGATATAGTGCTCCAAACAGGCACAGTCCTGCATGGGAGTAGTACTGCGCTCCTTCGTTACAGCACCCGTCATCGCCGTACTCATCAAGGAAGAAGTCCAGAGATATGGCCGATCTCTCGAGGTAGTCCGTAAGCTCTTTTTCCTGAAAATATCCTTCCGGCCTTGTGAGCGCGCAAATGAGCACGTTCTGAATTATCCAGGGCGTCCAGTTGCACATGGGCTGCTTGCCGTCTCCCATCCACCAGAAGTGCTCTGTTTCATAGGGCGTAAAGATTCTCTCTTTCAAGGCGCTTTCTATAACTTCGCTGATATCAGAGCTCTTTTCCCTAAAGGCAGGGCGAAGCAGATACTCAGCAAATGCCAAAAGCGCGCCGGTCTCTGCGGCGAAAAGGTCGATTATCGGGTGAAGAACGTCAGGCATTACCTGCTGCTTAGCATCTCTGATATGTGAGTTGTGAGCAGGAAGGCACCAGGAGGATTCTGAGAGAATCAGGTATATTCCGTCCAGGATGTCAGCAATAAAAGTCCCCTTGTTCTCTACAAGCTCCGCCATTACAAGGCTGCAGAGCTTTCTTCTTCTGGAAAAATACAGCTCCTCAAACCTTACCCTGTTTCCGTTTTTTGAAAACTCCAGATAGTCGGATAAAAGGATCACGGACCAGGGCTCTTTGTTAGCTCTTTTACCATCTTCTATGAGCATGTCTTTAAGACGCGCCGGGAGCCCTTCGTACTCCTTCCTGTCACTGATGTCAGGACACAAAGAAAACGCGCACAGTGAGCGCGTTTTCTTAAAGTAGTCGTATACGAGGTGTCTATGTGAAATCTCTTTTGCCATCTGATCATCCCTTTACTGCACCGGTTGTAATGCCGGCAACGAAGTACTTCTGAAGTGAAATAAACACAATAAATACCGGTAATAATGATAACACAGATGCTGCCATAATAAGACCATATTCGGCAGAGTACTGCGAAATAAACATCTTCAGTCCGATCTGCAATGTCTTCTTGGACTCGGTGGTCAGATAGATGAGTGGTCCAAGGAAGTCGTTCCAGGTGTTAACGAAAGTAAAGATGATCAGCGTTGACAGCGCAGGCTTTGAGAGCGGAAGCATGATCTTGGCGTAGATCTCGTACTCGCTCATTCCGTCAATCCTGGCTGCTTCGCACAGCGAATCCGGGATTCCCTCGTAGAACTGCCTCATGAGGAACACTCCGAAGGCCGAGAAAGCCTGGAGTATGATGATGGCAAGGTGCGTATCTGCAAGGCCGAGGCTTCTCATGAACATGAACTGAGGAACCATGTAAACCTGCCATGGAACTGCGATGGTTGCCACGTATGCCAGGAACAAAAGATCTCTTCCCTTGAATTCCAGCTTGGCAAAGGCGTAGGCTGCAAAGCTCGAGGTAAAGAGCTGAAGCAGTGTGACGATAAGTGTCAGCTTGGCTGTGTTCAATGTGAACTTTGCCAGCGGGATCTTGGTCCAGATATCAATGTAGTTCTGCCATCTGGGCGCCTTTGGGATCCACTCGAAGGGAATTACGAATACGTCCTTGTTAAACTTAAGCGATGCGGAGATCATCCACAAAAACGGCACAAGCATCATTAGTGCCAGGAGGATCAGCAGCGCATAGATTATGATATTTCCTATTATGCGATTGTTCTTTTTGCTCTTCACTTTTGATTCCTCCCCGTCAGTCGTTAGCGTAATTCTTCTCACCCCTGAACTGGATGAGTGTAACAACAAGAACTATGGCAAAGAGCACCAGTGCTGATGCAGAAGCTCTTCCCAGCTTCCAGTTTCTGAAAGCTTCCTCGTAGATGTAGTAAACAAGAACGATGGCGCTCTTATTGACAACACCGTTGGAGCCTCCTGCCAGCATATAAACAATGTCATATACCTTGAAGCAGTTGATAGTAAGCATGATTGTTACAAAGAAAGTGGTGGGCTTGAGCTGCGGAACAGTGATGTGCAAAAACTTCTGCCATGCATTTGCTCCGTCCAGGGATGCAGCTTCATAAAGGTCTTCGCTGATTCCCTGAAGTCCCGCCAGATAAATGACCATATAGTAACCCATGTTCTTCCATACGGAGAACATGATAATTGTCAACATTACCGTACTTGATGATGCAGCCCACTTAAGAGGCTGAGCATGAAATACGTTCATAAGAAGCTGATTCACGATTCCGCCCTTGGCCGGTGTAAAGAGCATGTTCCATACAGCAGCAACGGCAACCAGTGAAGCAACATAAGGGAAGAAGGCAACAGTTCTGAAAAAGCTCTTTCCCTTGATCTTCTGATTGAGAAGAATAGCCAGTGCCAGCGCCATTACAAGAGTTATGGGCACTGTGAATATACTGTAGATGATCGTATTCTTTAAGGCAGATGTGAATCTGTCGTCTGCAAATATCTGCGTGAAGTTGCTAAGACCAACAAACTTCATCGCATTACTTCCGTCCCACTCAGCAAAAGACATGAGCAGGGCCAGGATTATAGGTCCAAGGGTAAATATTGCAAACCCTATAAAGTTCGGTGCGATAAATGAATAGGCCACCAGATTTCTTTTCCTCTGGCGTCTCTTCATATTCTGTTCCATTGCAGTAAGTTCTGCAGCCATGTGTGTTTCCTCATTTTCCTTAAATAGCGTTTTTCCTAAAAGGAGCACTTGAACTAGGTTTTTCCTGACGTTCAAGTGCTCCGTCTTTTGGTATCTGATTTAAAAATTACTGTGCAAGAACTGCCTGAACGCCTTCGTTCATAGCTGCAATTGCATCGTCAACGCTTACTTCCTCATTCATGATAAGGTCGTGCTGCTCGTTGAGAACTGTCTCGATCTCAGATGACTTGTCGTTTGCAGGCATCTCAAGATATGTGTGGCTTGTCATAAGAGCTTCCTTGGAAGCATCGTCTGTTGGGAAGCCGTCCATAGATGCGATGATGTCAACGATTGTCTTGTTGGTCATAGCAGGGATGTTACCTGTAGAAGCCATAACCTCTGCACCCTCAGCGCCGCTTACGAACTTAACGAAATCCCAAGCTGCATCCTTGTTAGGAGCTGATGTAGGAACTGCAAGAGCTGTGATTGTTGAAAGAGTTGAACCGGGCTCAACGCCTTCAGCGTGAGGATACTTAACGATACCCCAGTTTGTGCAGTCTGTGTACTCACCGTCTTTGATCTTCTGGATAAGAGTTGCGATGAACCATGATCCCATGTTCATTGTAGCTACGTTACCCTGAGCAAATGCTGCTGAGTAGTGAAGTCCCTGTGTCTTAAGTGTTGCATAATCCATGCAGACACCGTCTTTCTGCTGATTAAGAACCATCTCGTAGTAAGGCTTTGTGAAGTCATACTCGCCATCAACGATGGTGTGCTTGCCATCAAGGATACCATCAAGCTGGATTGTTGATCTCCATGTGTGGTAGTGAGATCCGTAAACCTCAGCACCCGGTGTTGTATCTGTAACGCTTCTTGCAAGCTTGTCGTACTCTTCCCATGTCATGTCGTTTGTAGGGTAAGCAACGCCTGCCTTATCAAAGATGTCTTTATTATAGAAGAGAACCCAGATATCTGATCTGAAAGGAAGCTCGTAGAGGTTTCCGTCGATAGTAACCTGATCTGTTACTCCGTTGTAGAGTGAAAGATCAACGCCATCTGCTGCGATGCGGTCGTTAAGGGGTTCAAGAACACCCTTGTTAACCAGTGATACGTAGCCGGGAACGTCCTTAATTGTTACTACGTCGAAGTCTGAACCTGCTCCTGAGAGCTGTGTTCCAAGAACTGTGCTGTAATCTGTTGATCCAAGGTCAACCATCTCGATGGTTACATTGGGATGAGCTGCTGTATAAGCGTCGATAAGTGGCTGATAGTAAACTGTGCTTGATACATCCCAAAGAGCCCACTTAAGTGTTACAGGCTCATCTGATGTAGCCTCTGCTGTCTCAGCAGCTGCCTCTGTTGTTTCAGCCGGAGCTGCCTCGGGCTGTGCCTGAGTTTCTGTCTGCGTGGTGTCTGCTGCAGGAGCCTGCTCTGCTGCTGCTCCGCAAGCGGTGATGCTTGCAACGACCATGGTCATAGCAAGTAAAGAGCTAAGAATTCTCTTTTTCATATTAACCTCCCTCTCAAGGTGCCATCACATGACGGCTTGTTTGTTATATACATAGTTTATATTTTGTTAATAATTGAATGAATGTACATTCTTTATTTCTTGTTGTCAAAAAAATGCAATTTTTTTATATAAAATTGTATTTTCTTTATTTCCCCACTGCTCTAATATATACCTATGCATACCAAAAAACACTCTATTCGTAACAAAATCGTGTTATGGGCTGTGGGTTTTGCCCTCATCATAGCTCTGGCAGTTGCCTGTGCAAGCTATGTTCTATCCGCCAGGTACCTCAGGGAAAACCAGCAGCAGTCTGCGCTCACCAACATCCACGTCCTCGGGGGCGATCTGGATTCCGACATAAATACTGTGATCACCTTCACCAATTGGATATGTCTCGACAGTACCATCAGCAACTATCTCCGCACTGTCGACAGGTCTTTTGCCAATGACATTCAGGCCGGCAGGAAGCTCTCAGTCGGCGCCTGGAATCATCTCAACAACGAATTTAATATAGTAGGTGTCAGAAATTCCGTAACAAGGGTCATCATCTCAACTCCCGGCGGAACACAGTTCCTTCAGTGTGTCTCGGGAGGCAACGATCAGTCCGTCACCGATGTGCCTATGACCATCATGGACACTTCATTCTTTGACGATCTTATCACTGCTCCCGGATTTAAGTGGAACGGCTTTTATCCCAATCCCTTAAGTAAGAACGGCAATCCCAAGGTCATCCCCATCATCAGGCCCATCCACAGCTCATCCTCCTCAGCCATCATCGGCTGGGTTTATATGGATATTCCGATCTCTGTCATAACCGATTCGCTAAAGAGCTTTGTGCTGACGGAAGATGATGCACTTTATATCACGTTCAGTAAGGGCGTAACTTACAGATATACGGATGAAGGTCTTTTAAAAGAGACTGTTCCGGAGGGCGCGATTTCCTATACCCTCCCGGACTCAGGCTGGACACTGTCCTACCTTCCGTCAAAAGCCGCACTGATAAACAGGATGCGCTCCTATCAGCTGATGATAATGGTCATCTTCCTTGTCATTCTCTTTGCAGGCGTGATGCTGAGTTTTTCTCTGCACAGGACTATAACAAGGCCTGTTGATCGCCTGATAAGCAGGCTCGATACCATCGGTCAGGGGGATTTCTCACGCGATGAGAAGATCGAGTGGAACAACGAGCTGGGCGAGATCGGTCGTGGAATCAACAACCTCTCCGAGAACGTATCCGATCTTATGAACAAAAGACTTCTCGACGAAAAGGCAAGGCATGACCTGGAATACCAGATACTTCAGTCACAGATCAATCCTCACTTTTTGTACAACACCCTCAACACTATTAAGTGGATGGCCACCATTCAGGGGTCGGAGGGCATCGCGGATATGTCGACATCTCTTTCGCGCCTTATGAAGAACATCGCAAAGAGCACTGAGGACCTGATCCCGATCAGCGATGAATTCTCGCTGGTCGATGACTATTTTACCATTATGAAATACCGCTACGGCGGAACCATAGACCTTGAGTACATCACAGATGATGAAGCACTGCTAAGGCAGCACATCAACAGGTTCTCCCTGCAGCCCATAATCGAGAACGCCATCTTCC
The DNA here is from genome assembly GCA_017634825.1 of Butyrivibrio sp. Classification (GTDB taxonomy): domain Bacteria; phylum Bacillota; class Clostridia; order Lachnospirales; family Lachnospiraceae; genus Butyrivibrio. Next base: position 2,343 of record JAGBMP010000093.1, on the reverse strand, counting down.
ACGGCATCGAGCCCAAGGGCAGCGCAGGCAGGATCACCATCCACACTTACCGTGAAGGCGGCAATGTTATAATAGATGTTACCGACAACGGCGTTGGCATGACGGCGGAGGCAATTTCCGAAGTGCTCTCCGGCGCAAGCCAGACCAGCACCGAGTTCTTCAAACAGATTGGCGTTTACAATGTCAACGAGCGCATCAAATATACTTTCGGTGAGGGCTACGGAATCACGATAGAAAGTGAGCCGGGAGTCTACACCACCATGAGATTTACGCTTCCTTTTGTCGCACCACCGGAAGAAGAATATATGTAATAACAAATTGGAGTTTTAAGATCAATGTACAGATTACTGATTGTAGATGACGAGCCTCTTGTGCAGATAGGCTTAAAGAGTATGCTGGCAAAAGAGCTGGCTGACAAAATAGAAGTAGTGGGAACAGCCTCCAACGGACAGGAGGCCTGGGACATCATCTCGGAAAATCCGCCGGACATCGTTATTGCCGACATCAGAATGCCGGTGATGACAGGACTTGAGCTTCTGGCTAAGTCCCACAACAAGTACGGCTCTGTTCCCGCCTTTATAATGCTGACTGCCTATGAGGAATTCGAGATGGCAAGGCAGGCCATCGTCTATGACGCTGTGGACTACCTGGTCAAGATAGAACTCAATCCAAAGACCCTTGCAAGTGCTATAGACAAAGCTATTTTGCGTGTTGACGAAACCCGTCCTTTAGGTGCATCCAAAGAGGCCGGCAGTACAGGCTCCCTTGAGGACCTCAGGCAGAAGTTCATGATGAAGCTCTTTAGTCACCTCCTTGGTTCTGAGGAAGCTCTTTTGAGCGAGGCAAGAAGCCTTAACCTGTCCTTTGACTACAACCGCTACATCGTGGTTTATGGCGAGATTTCATCGGACAGCGCTTTAAGTTCAGGGGATGGCTTTACTCCGGAAGCCCTTGATATCTACAACTCCAGCATCAGTATGGCAAAAGAGATCATCTCCCGCCATGCACCGTGCCAGATTGTTTCAATTGACCTGCAGCACTTCGCAGTTGTCTTTTCATTTAGTGAGGATACTCCCGTTGCGGGAACCATGGACCTTATAACGGAGGCACTGGAAAACGCCAGGACCATGATAACCAATTACTTTAAGGCTTCCCTTACTTTTGGTATCGGCTCCGCCGTCTCTACACCCATGGATATCGCAGTCTCTTTTGATGAGGCAAAGACCGCGCAACAGCAGGCAGACAGCGCCCAGCCCATTCGTCTATTCAGTCACATCGTCGGCAGCAACAGGCGCTCCGGCAAGGACAAGCTCATCAGCGCGATCCAGCAGTACATCGACGAGAACCTTGGCGGTAAGCTGCAGCTAAACGAAGTCGCAGAGGTCTTCGGACTCTCACCGGCTTATCTGTCAGTTCTTTTCAAGAAAAATACTGAGACCGGCTTCTCAGAATACGTCTACACCAAGAAGATCGACCGGGCAAAAGAGATGCTGCTCTCCGGCGATATGAAGATCTACGAAGTCGCTGACGCTCTTGGGTTTGAGTCAGCGTACTACTTCTCCAAGGTGTTCAAGAAGGTCGACGGGCATAGCCCCAGAGAATATATTCAGAGTAAGAGTGATATGTGAACCGCCCACTGAATCCATAAAAAAAGCGCCACATCCGAAGATGTGACGCCTTATTTTTTATTGAAGAACTTTCAAAATCAAAGCTTAGGACCAGCCGCAACAAGTGCCTTACCTGCATCGTTTCCTTCATACTTCTTGAAGTTCTTTGTGAATCTCTCTGCAAGATCCTTAGCCTTAGCTTCCCACTCAGAAGCATCAGCGTATGTATCTCTAGGATCGAGGATTGCAGGATCAACACCCGGAAGTGATGTAGGAACTTCGAAATCGAAGATCGGGATCTTCTTGGTCTCAGCCTTGAGAACGTCGCCGTTAAGGATTGCATCGATGATTCCACGAGTATCCTTGATGGAGATTCTCTTGCCTGTTCCGTTCCAACCTGTATTTACAAGGTAAGCCTTAGCGCCAGATTTCTGCATCTTCTTAACGAGCTCCTCACCGTACTTTGTAGGATGAAGCTCAAGGAATGCCTGACCGAAGCATGCTGAGAATGTAGGTGTAGGCTCTGTGATTCCTCTCTCTGTTCCTGCAAGCTTAGCTGTGAAGCCTGAAAGGAAGTAGTACTGTGTCTGCTCAGGTGTAAGAATTGATACAGGAGGAAGTACTCCGAACGCATCAGCTGAAAGGAAGATAACGTTCTGTGCATCAGGACCTGCAGATACAGGGTTAACCTTCTGAACAATGTTCTCGATATGGTTTATAGGATAAGATACACGAG
>JAGBMP010000092.1 GCA_017634825.1 Butyrivibrio sp. | reverse complement strand
GTTACCGATACTACAGTTTACATCGGTTCTGACGGAAATCTCCTTGGGGAAAAGAGCGACAACTGCCGTGTTCTTGAGGTTAACAACCCGATTCTTACGGGCGTTGATCTCATGAAGATCGAAGCTCTGGATCAGCCGGGCTTTCATGTAAAAAAGATATCCCTTCTGTATTACAAGAACACTCCTATGGAGAGGGCTCTGGACCAGCTGAACATCTCAGTGGACAGGGCTACTGCAGAGGGCGTTAACATCATCGTTCTCTCAGACAGGGGTGTTGATGAAAACCACATGCCTATCCCTTCGCTTCTGGCTGTATCCAGTGTCGAGCAGCACCTGGTAAGGACCAAGCAGCGCACGGCAGTATCCCTTATTCTCGAGAGCGGAGAGCCCAGGGACGTTCATCAGATCGCAACACTTCTCGGCTTTGGTGCCCGTGCTATCCATCCGTATCTGGCTCATGAGTGCATCGCTGAGCTCATTGATATCGGAATCCTTGATAAGGATTATCACACAGCAATAGCTGACTACAACAAGGCGCTTCTGGGAGGAGTTGTTAAGATCGCAGCCAAGATGGGTATCTCAACTCTCCAGTCCTATCAGTCCGCCAAGATATTTGAGGCCATCGGCCTGTCAAAAGAGTTTGTTGATAAATATTTCACCGGAACAACCAGCCGAGTGGGCGGAATCGGCATTAACGAGATCGGTGAGGATGTTGAGCTTCGACACAACAAGGCCTTCGATCCCCTGGGACTTGCCACGGACACAAGCCTTGATTCCTTTGGATTCCACGGCCTTCGCAGCGGAAAAGATATGGAAGACCACATGTATAATCCAAAGACCATAGTTACTCTTCAGAGAGCCGTAAGGGAAGGGGATTACGAGAGATTCAAGGAATATACACAGCTTGTTGATGATGAGGACAGACCACATACTCTCAGAGCTCTTTTATCCTTCGTTCCTGCAGGAGAGAAGGTGCCACTTGAAGAGGTTGAGCCTGCAGAGGAGATTGTAAAGCGCTTCCAGACGGGTGCAATGTCCTATGGCTCGCTTTCCAAGGAAGCCCATGAGACTCTTGCTACAGCCATGAACAGGCTTGGAGGAAAGAGTAACACCGGCGAAGGCGGAGAGGACATCGCAAGATTCGGAACAGAGAGAAACAGCGCAGTTAAGCAGGTTGCATCCGGAAGATTTGGTGTCACCAGCAGATATCTTCAGAGTGCAAAAGAGATACAGATAAAGATGGCACAGGGTGCAAAGCCCGGTGAAGGCGGACACCTTCCCGGAAAGAAGGTTTACCCATGGGTTGCAAGCACACGTTTCTCAACCCCGGGCGTAGCCCTTATTTCGCCTCCGCCTCACCATGACATCTACTCCATTGAGGACCTGGCACAGCTCATCTACGACCTTAAGAATGCCAACGACAAGGCAAGGATATCAGTAAAGCTGGTATCTGAGGCAGGTGTAGGTACCATCGCTTCCGGTGTTGCCAAGGCAGGAGCTCAGGTAATCCTGATCTCAGGCTACGATGGCGGAACAGGAGCTGCTCCTTCTTCATCTGTTCATCACGCAGGACTTCCCTGGGAGCTGGGAGTTAGCGAAGCTCATCAGTCTCTTCTGCAGAACGGCCTTAGAAGCCGCGTGGTTCTTGAGACTGACGGTAAGCTCATGACCGGACGGGATGTTGCCATAGCAGCACTTCTCGGAGCCGAGGAATTCGGCTTTGCCACAGCGCCCCTTGTATGTATGGGCTGCATGATGATGCGTGTCTGCTCCAAGGATACATGCCCTGTGGGCATCGCAACCCAGAATGAGGAACTCAGAAAGAGATTTAAAGGAAAACCCGAGTATGTCATGAACTTCATGCTCTTTGTTGCAAGACAGCTCCGTGAGATCATGAGCGAGCTGGGCTTTAGAACTATCGAGGAGATGGTGGGAAGGACTGACTGTCTCAAGATGAGGACCATTCCGAATGCGCGCTGCAAGGATGCTGCGGACCTTACAAGAATCCTTGATACAAGCTATGTGGGACAGGCCAAGAACCACTTTGATCCCAAGGATGTATATGATTTTGGTCTGGAAAAGACACTTGATCATAAGGCTCTTTTACCTGCCTACGAGAAGTTTAAGAAAAAACCTGATTCAAAGATGAGTGTAAAAGTGGATATATCCAGCACGGACAGAAGCTTTGGAACACTTCTTGGAAGCAGAGTAACGGAGGATTTTGCAGATTCACTTGCTGATGATTCCATCACTGTTGAGGCAACAGGAGGCGGCGGACAGTCATTTGGCGCATTTCTTCCGAAGGGAATAACCTTAAGGCTTTCAGGCGATGCCAACGATGGCTTCGGAAAGGGCTTATCCGGAGGAAAGGTTATTGTTGCACCTCCTAAGGAAGCTACATATAAGGCTCACGAGAACATCATCATCGGTAACGTTGCACTTTACGGCGCAACAGCAGGAAAAGCCTATGTTTGCGGAATTGCAGGAGAGAGGTTCTGCGTTAGAAATTCCGGTGCTCTGGCAGTTTCAGAGGGCTGCGGAGACCACGGCCTTGAGTACATGACCGGCGGAAGAGCAGTTATCCTTGGTATGACAGGCAAGAACTTTGCAGCGGGAATGAGCGGCGGAATTGCCTACGTTCTCGATAGAGAGCACACTCTTTACCTTCGCATGAACAAGGATATGGCGAGCCTTACCGAGCTCACAGAGAAATACGATATCGCTGAGCTTCAGACAATCCTTGAGGATTATGTAAAAGAGACAGGTTCACAGTTCGGAAAAGAGATCCTGGAAAACTTTGATAAATACATCCCTGATTTCAAGAAGATCGTACCAAACGATTATCACCGTATGTTGTCGGCAATCAGTAAGTTTGAAGAACAGGGAATAGACCATGAAACCGCTGTATTAGAGGCTTTCAAGGAATTGGCATAACAAATGTTATCAATGATGGGAGAAGTTTAAGATGGGAAAAGAAACAGGATTTCTTGAATATAACAGGACAAATAACAAAGATGTTCCGCCACAGGAAAGGATAAAAAACTTTGAGGAATTTCATGTTCCTCTTGATTCCGAAGAAAGGCGCAGACAGGCTTCAAGGTGTATGAACTGCGGAGTTCCATTCTGCCAGTCGGCCATGAACCTTGGCGGAATGGTTACAGGGTGTCCTCTTCACAACCTCATCCCCGAGTGGAATGATGAGATCTACAGAGGGCATGATAAACACGCTTTTGCAAGGCTGCATAAGACCAGCAATTTCCCTGAGTTTACCGGAAGGGTCTGCCCGGCTCTCTGTGAAAAGGCCTGCATGTGCGGACAGAACACAGACTCCGTGACCGTGCACGACAATGAGCTCTATCTTATGGAAAAGGCCTATGAAAAAGGATACATAACACCTGTTATACCGCAGATAAGAAGCGGCAAAAAGGTGGCAGTTATCGGAAGCGGACCGTCAGGCCTTGCAGTTGCTGATGAGCTGGGTCACAGAGGCCACAGCGTTGAAGTCTTTGAGAGGGAAGATGAGATCGGAGGTCTTCTCATGTACGGAATACCTAACATGAAGCTGGATAAGAGCGTTGTCCTTCGCAGAAAGCACCTTATGGAGCAGGAGGGAGTCATCTTCCACACAGGTGTTAATATCGGGCAGGATAAGCATTCGAAGGAGCTTCTTGATGGCTTTGATGCAGTGGTTTTGTGCTGCGGAGCCAAGAAGGCAAGACCCCTTGCAGTTGCTGATCCACAGAAGGTAAAGGGAGTGTATAACGCCGTTGATTTCCTTACAATGAATACGAAAGCTCTTTTAAAAGCAGGAGACAGGTCTGTAGCTGCTCTAAAAACTCAAAAAGGGTATATCGATGCAGAGGGCAGGAATGTTATTATAGTAGGTGGTGGCGATACGGGAAATGACTGTATCGGAACCGTTATAAGACACGGAGCAAAGAGCATTACAGCCATCGAGATGATGCCAAAGCCGCCTGTAGAGAGGCTTTCTTCGAATCCATGGCCTGAGTGGCCGGGGGTCCTTAAGACCGACTATGGCCATGAGGAAGCAATTTACCTCTATGGAGAGGACCCAAGAGTCTTTGAGACCACCATAAAGAGCGTAAAGACAGATAAAAAGGGACATATCAAGCAGGTAGAGACCGTTAAGGTACAGTTCAAGGACGGCAAGCTTGTTGAAGTTCCCGGCACGGAAAAGACTCTAAAGTGCGATCTTCTGCTTATTGCAGCCGGATTTATCGGGTGCGAAAATTACGTTGCCGATGATTTTGGCCTTGAGCTCAGCAAGAGAGGTACTGTGGTTACAGGCGCTGAAAGCTACCGTGTGGGTGAGAGCAAGGTCTTTTCCGCAGGTGATATGCACAGAGGACAGTCCCTTGTTGTATGGGCCATCTGCGAGGGCAGAGAGTGTGCAAAAGAGATAGATGAATATCTCATGGGATATACAAATCTTTGATTGGAGATATAAACAATGGTTAAAGCTAATGAGAATTATTTAAAATTACCCGGAAATTACCTTTTTTCCACAATCGGAAAAAAGGTCAGGGACTTTCAGGACAAAAATCCTGAGGTTAAGGTGATAAGATTGGGAATCGGTGATGTGACACAGCCCATTGCACCTGCCATTATAAAGGCGCTTCATAGCGCGGTTGATGAGATGGGAAGCGCTGAGACTTTTAAGGGATATGCGCCTGATCTGGGCTACAGCTTCCTTAGAGAAAAGATTTCCGAGGTCGATTTTAAGAGCAGGGGATGTGATATTTCTCCCGATGAGATATTCGTTTCCGACGGCGCAAAGTGCGACTGCTCCAATATTCAGGAGATATTCAGCCTTGATAACAAGGTTGCTGTCTGCGATCCTGTTTACCCGGTTTATGTGGATTCAAACGTTATGGCCGGAAGGACAGGAATCTATGATGAGATCGCACAGAGCTACAAAGATGTAGTATACATGCCATGTACAGCAGATAATGGCTTCGTTCCCGAGTTTCCTGCGGAGACACCTGACCTTATCTATCTATGCTTTCCAAACAACCCTACAGGAGCTGTGATCAAAAAGGATCAGCTTCAGGCCTGGGTTGATTATGCAAACAAGAATAAGGCCATCATCCTCTATGATGCAGCCTATGAAGCGTATATTTCGGAAGGAGACGTCCCACACAGCATCTATGAGTGCGAGGGAGCAAAAACCTGCGCAATCGAGTTCAGGTCTTTTTCCAAGACCGCAGGTTTCACAGGCTTAAGGCTCGGATTTACCGTTATTCCAAAAGAGCTTGAAGCAGGCGGCGTTAAGCTTTGGGACCTCTGGGCAAGAAGGCACGGAACCAAGTACAACGGAGCACCCTATATTGTTCAGAAGGCAGGAGAGGCTGTATATTCAGAAGAGGGAAGAGCGCAGATAAAGACCCAGATCGCATACTATATGGAGAATGCGAGATACATCTACGACGGATTAAAGAGCGCCGGATACGAGGTCTCAGGCGGGGTAAATGCGCCTTACATCTGGCTTCATACGCCGGATAACATGACCAGCTGGGAATTCTTTGATCATCTCCTTACAAAGGCTAATGTTGTAGGAACACCGGGATCGGGCTTTGGACCTCACGGTGAGCACTATTTCAGGCTTACAGCCTTTGGAAGCAGGGAGAATACATTAGAGGCAATAGAGAGAATCAAGAAGCTATAAGGAGGACTCATGCAGTACACAGTTGAAGAGGTTCTTAAGTACGTCGAGGAGGAAGATGCCAAGTTTATCAGACTTGCATTTTGCGATGCTTTTGGCGTGCAGAAAAATATTTCGGTAATGCCAGGGGAGCTCAAGAAGGCCTTTGAGGACGGAGCACCCATAAGTGCCAAGGAGATTGCGGGATTCAGGGAAAGCCCTTATGCCAAGCTGTACTTAAAGCCTGATCCTTCAACGCTGGCGGTTCTTCCATGGAGACCCGATAGCGGAAGAGTGCTGCGTATGTTCTGCGATGTTTATACCGCTGATGGGCAGGAGATCCTCTCATCCACCAGAAATGTCCTGAAAAAGGCTGTTGATGCGGCGAAAGAGGCCGGAATTGAATTCAGGTTCGGCTCTGAGACGGAGTTTTACCTCTTTAACAAGGATGAAAACGGAAATCCCACCAGGATTCCTTATGATACTGCAGGCTACATGGACATTGCCCCGGCTGACAGGTGTGAGAACATAAGGCGTGAGATATGCCTGACTATAGAAAAGATGGGACTTACTCCTGAGAGAAGCCATCACGAGCATGGACCCGGACAGAACGAGATAGATTTTCACTATGGAAAGCCCTTAAAGGCTGCAGATCAGATGACAACCTTCAAGATGGTAGTAAGTACCATGGCTGACAGATACGGACTGGTGTCGGATTTTTCGCCGGTGCCACTTCCCGGAAAGCCCGGAAACGGCTATCACATCAATATTTATGCCGTTGATAAGGATGGCAATGATGTGGCGGGCTTTGCTGCGGCAGGAATCATGGAAAAGATAAGAGAGATCACTCTTTTCCTTAATCCCAGTAACGAATCCTATGCAAGGCTTGGAAATAACATGGCTCCCGATAAGGTAAACTGGTCCGGTGCCGGAGAATCCGAGCTTATGTTTGTTGAGACCTACAAGGGCAGAACCCACGTGGAGCTGCGATCTCCGGATGCATTAAGTAACCCTTATTTGGTATATGCACTGCTGATCAGGGCTGGACTTTACGGGATCAAAAACCGTATGGAGCTCTCTGAGAAGACCAACGAGGAAGGACTTCTTTTGCCAAAGTCCAAGAAGGAAGCTGAAGAGCTTGCAAGTAAGAGCGATTTCGTAAAAGAGTTTGTACCTGAGGACCTTATAGGAGCATATATGGGCCACTGATTGGAGGATTGTTATGCCGAGAAAGGATGACTTTCAACACTCCATATTAGTGGTGTCGGGCTCGGAGCAGTTTGACCCCGTGGTGAAAAGGTCGCTCCCTGAAGGG